>JAPLJZ010000183.1 GCA_026388335.1 Deltaproteobacteria bacterium | reverse complement strand
TGACGAGCTGGTCGATTGACATCTGGTAGTTGCCCGGCATGGAAACGATGGGTTTCTTGACCCCTTTGCCGGAGACTAAGAACAGGGGATACATGAAATCATCTACGGACAGGGTTGTCTCCCTGATCATGCGTCGGAAATTCTCGTTTTTTCTCATCCTTCTTGGCCGGTATTCGGGAAAATACATGTTCCATTCCTCCTTTATGTTTGATGCTCTCGTCAAAAGTCGTCATGCTTTAATTTCCTCGTCCGTCAGATAACAGGCGGGGTCGGGGGCCCAGATGTTCCCGGTGACGGACTCCGACCGGGCTCGGAAATTTCCCCCGCAGACACCAAGCCAGCGGCATCCGTCAGATAACAGGCGGGGTCGGGGGCCCAGATGTTCCCGGTGACGGACTCCGACCGGGCTCGGAAATTTCCCCCGCAGACACCAAGCCAGCGGCAGGCTGTGCAGCGCCCCTGGACGTGGGGCTGTTTGTTCTTCAACTTTGCCATCAGCTCGTTGGACGGGTCCATCCATATTTCACTGAACGGCCGCTGTCTGATGTTGCCGAAGGAGATATTCCGCCAGAACTGGTCGGCGTGGACCTCTCCGTCCCAACTGATGCACCCGATGCCGTTACCGGAGCTATTGCCTTCGTTCATCTCCAGGAGTTCCATGACCTCCGCTGCTCGCTTCGGGTCTTCCCGGAGGAGG
Source organism: Deltaproteobacteria bacterium (assembly GCA_026388335.1). Taxonomy (GTDB): domain Bacteria; phylum Desulfobacterota; class Syntrophia; order Syntrophales; family UBA8958; genus UBA8958. The sequence goes on along the minus strand of JAPLJZ010000183.1, from coordinate 27,570 downwards.
CGTAGATAGACATAAGGGCCGTCGGCGTGGTTGTCTACGGTGAGAACTTCCTTCTCCATGCCCCGATTAAAGAGCCCCCGGGTCCGGTCCATAATGAGATCCAAAAGCCGGCGGGTTTCTTCATGATCAAGATCTTCTTCGACAAGTTTCGAGCCCCGCCCCGCATAGACGAGGTGGTAGAAACAGCAGCGGGGGATGCTTTCTTTCTCCAGAAGGTCGAAGATGGCGGGCACATCGGCAACGTTGTGACGATTGACGGTAAAACGGACGCCTACCTTGATCCCGGCCTCCTGACAGTGGCGCAGGCCTTTCAGGGTCTGGTCGAAGGCGCCGGAAACGCCGCGAAAAAAGTCATGGGTCGCCCTGGTCCCGTCGAGGCTGATCCCCACATAGGACAGGCCGATCTTCCGGAACAGGGCTGCCTTTCCCTTCGTAATCAGGGTCCCGTTTGTGGAGATGACGGCCCGCATCCCCTGATCTACAGCGTATTGGGCCAAATCGGGCAGGTCTTTTCTCATCAGGGGTTCGCCGCCGGAAAAGAGGAGCACCGGCGCGCCAAAGGCGGCGAGATCCCGGATCATGGTCCTTGCCTCCTCCGTCGTCAGTTCGTCAGGATAGTCGATATTCTGAGAACTCGAATAACAGTGGATGCACCGGAGATTGCAACGCCGTGTCATGTTCCAGACGATGACGGGGCGCTTGTCGGCGGAGAACTGGAGGAGATGGGAGGGGAGCTTTTTCGACTCCCGGTGGTAGCGCAGGACATCCCCCGGCTCTACGGCCCCGCAGTATAGTTTAGAAATTCCAATCATGACGCAATCCTTAACACTGCCTGTGACTCCTGTCAAATCTTCCCTTGGTCGCGCCCTTGACTATTCTGAAACAATATATCATATATCCAAATGTGAACTTAAAAATAGGGAGGGAGAAGGAGAGACAATGAAGAAAAGCATGAATATCAAAATATTTGCGGTGACGATTATCTTATGTATTACATCTATTTTTCTTTTTCGTGCCACGGAGATCATGGCCAAAACGATCGCAGTTGATGATCTGACCTATATGACCGAGCAGTATCCTCCTTTCAACTTTGAAGAAAAGGGAAGATTGCAGGGCATAACCGTCGATCTGCTGGAGGAAATCTGGAAAAAGACAAATGCCGGACGCAATCGCGATCACATTCGCCTTGTGAAATGGACGGTCGGTTACCAGGCGGTCCTGAAAAAGAAGAATACCGTCCTTTTTTCGATGACCAGAACACCCGAGCGGGGAAATCTTTTTCAATGGGCCGGTCCCATCGCCCCGACTAAAATCGTCATTATAGCCCGGAAAGATCGGCCGTTAAGAATAAATAAATTTGATGATTTGACGGGTTACAAAGTTGCCGCTCTTCGGGATGACATCGGCGAGCAACTCCTGGTCCAGGGTGGAATCAAACGCAAAGCGATCGTCATCAAGGAAAACGCTAAAGATGTCATCGACATGCTGGAAGCGGGAACTGTCGACTTTTGGGCCTACGAGGAAACGGCAGGGTTTTGGCTTATCAAGCACATGGCGACCAATCCGGGTAACTTTCAGAGTATTTACCGACTCTATGAAGGGGAACTGTACTTCGCCTTTAACCGAGAGACACCGAAGACGGTGGTTCAATCTTTTCAACAGTCTTTGAACGATTTAAAAAAAGAAAAAACAATAGATGGATTCAGTGTTTATGAAAGAATATTCGATCACTATCTGAAGCCGCGCTATGTCAAAGACCGGGTCACAAACGATCAAGTCCTGCAAATGGTTGACCGCACGGTATCGGATCTTGCAAATGATGCCCCCGGGACAATCAAAAAGATCAACGCCGGAGAACATCCTTACCGGGACAAGGATAATCATTCCTTTTATGTCTTTATGTACGATACCGGGGTGACGATGACTGCTCACGGCGATAATATAAAAATAGTGGGCAAGAACTTCAAGGGCAAGACGGATATCAACGGAAAAGCCTTCCGGGATGAAATTGTCGCGAAAGCGCAGCAAAACGGGAGCGGCTGGGAGGATTATGTCTATACCAATCCCGACGAAAGTGGCCTGTACTATAAAACCACCTACTTCAAGCTGGCTAAGGGGAGTGATGGCAAAACATACATAGTTTGTTCGGGAAAATTTAAAGACAAACCTTGAATATTATCAAGACGCCACTTACTAACACCCATGCCCGAAGCGGGCACAACGAAGCATGAAAATCCCCCTTTATCCCCCTTTGCCAGAGGGGGGATGGGGGGTATTTTCATATAAAGGGTTGCTACAGTACGTTTCGCAAAGCAAAGGCAAGAAGCCTATGATAGTAAGCATGTGGATGACTCGGGAGTTAGTGACGATTGAGCCTGATACACCTATCACCGTAGCAGCCGACATTATGGCCAGCAAACACATCCGCCGTCTGCCGGTTGTAAAACAACTCGCAAAAATCTCCCGTCCGGTTGGTATCATCACTGCCACCGATATCCTCCACGCTTATCCTCCAGAGGTGAATCCATTTTCGATTGTGGCCTCCGATTCTAATCGGGTTCATGTCACGGCTGGAGAGATTATGCGCCGACCCCTGCAAACCGTCACACCGGAAACACCAATCGAAGAGGCTGCCAGAATAATGCGAAGATGGAAAATTAGCACGTTACTGGTGGTTCAAAAAGAAAAACTTGTCGCTCTGATTACTGAGTCGGACATCTTCCGGGCGTTTGTTAGCATATTAGAGTCTACCCGGGGTGATGTGCGCATTACCTTTGAAATTAAAAAGGATGAAGACACGTTCAGTCTGATCGCCCCGATTGCTCTGAGGTTGGGTGTGCGCGTAGTCAGCTTGATGTCGATACAACAAGACGAGCGAAAATTGTGTGTGGTCCGAATCTCAGGTGAGGCGGTAGACGAGATGCTAAACGAGCTCTGGAATTCCGGACATAACGTGCTCAATGTGCTCCGTCTGTCTTGAAGCTCAATAATTATTCAGATGACAGAAAATCGGTTCATCCGACTATGGTGCACTTCCTGGAACCCAATGATTAAAAAGAACTCCATGTGGAAACAGTGAATCCGTCGATTTGGCGCTCTTGAAAAATATCAATGAAGCCTGTAGCAGGCATAGCTATCTGTATCATGGAGGTGTTGTGATAAGAAAGATGCTTTTCTTGGTCATTATCATGGTTGCCCCCTTCCTCGTTTCAGGGTGCGCTATCGCTCCACTCATCTCGTTCGTAGGTGCGGCCTATCAAGGGTATACCGTATGGAAAGGAAGTGAGGCGACGAAATATTTCAACCACGATCTTGAAACTACCTATCAGGCGGTAAAGCAGTCTGTCGAGCAGATGAAGCTTGGAACATCGACTCTGCCGCCTCAGGGAATGGGATACGCATTGGAGACAAATGGTGAAAACCCCTTGCAGATAAACGTGCTGCCTGTGGAAAAGAATGTCACCAAAGTCACGATAAGGATCTCGCTACTCGGGGATAAGCAATTTACTGAATATTTCTATAAAACTGTCGAAGACAATCTTGCCAAGAAAGCATTGCCTGTTAAAGATAAAACTCCCATTGCAACTGAAATGAACGTACCCGCCAGCAAGACCTTTCACGGTTTATGTTTTGGTTCTTATATCATGTCGAAACAGATGAATGGGGATGCTATTTCGGAAGGGCAGTTGAGAGAACTGGTAAAAAAGGTGGCACCTTATACGAAGTGGTTGCGAACATACAGTGTTGCCAACAACTTCAACAAAATACCGGAAATGGCTCGGCAACAGGACCCTTCTCTCAAAGTGGCTGCCGGGACCTGGCTTACCAAGCATAATACACGCACCGCACCTTCCGGCAACGAGGAGATTCGGAATCTTGTTGATCTCGCCAAGGCCGGGAAAATCGATATTGTCATCGTGGGCAACGAAGCGACGAAAAATGGTGTCAGTCCGGGAAAACTGATCAGTTATCTCACCTACGTGAAGGACCAACTCAAGGGTCTCCCGGTGCAAGTAACCAGTGGCTTATCATGGAAAGAGGCGAATGATGTACGTATCGTAAATGCTTGTGATGTCGTTTTTGTACATATCTATCCGTGCTTCATGCCAGTTTCGGTCGACATGGCGGTTGGCAGCATGAACTCAGCATACATGCAACTGAAGGATCTTTACAAAGGCAAAGAGATAATCATCGGTGAAACAGGATGGCCATCGGAAGGAGGGTCGAATGGTCCAGCGGTTTACGATCTGGCAAGCGCAGTGAAGTACCAGCAGGAAATTAGAAAGTGGTCTATAACCGAGGGTGTCAAATATTTCTATTTTGAAGCCTTCGACGAACCCTGGGAAGGTAGCAAGGCGACAAAATTCGGTGTCTGGGACAGCAACCTCACACCGAAGGCTGGAATGGTTCAGTAATTAAATTCACGTAATGATTATTCTCTGTCCCTTTTTCAGCGTTATCGGACAATTTCTGCTACCCTTTTGCCTTCCCGTCCTAAGAAAGCATTAAAGATTATCCTATCTCACTTTCAGGCCCCCGCCGATGTTTTCTCTTGTTGCTATGTGCTATACAAAGGCCGTCAGTATAGGAACAATAACTGAAAATGAAAGGAGAGTGGGAACATGAAAAAAATTGCCAAACCCGCGGACAGAGGAAACAAGGACAGATATGAGGATGAATTGAGGGAAGAGAAAGAAATCAGCGAGTGCTATGAATCGACAATCGTGAACAAGGTCATCTTCTGAATAAATGTTCTGGTACTGATGCGCCCGCCAAAGCTTCCCACAAGTGTTTTCTGAGAAGCCCCCGCCGGATCCCCCGGCAGGGGCTTTATCTTTTTATTTACCTGGCGAAGAAATCCTTCAGCCCGGCCACCAGCCCTTCGATGGTATAGGTTTCCTGCATGATGTCCACTTTCAGGCCGGCCTTATTCACGGCCGCGGCGGTTACGGGACCGATGGCGGCGATCTTCACCTGAGGGGGCAGGGTGTAATCCCGGCCCATGATCTCAAGGAAACAAGTTAATGTCGAAGGACTGGTGAAAGTTATTACATCGACCTTTCCATCCTTGATCAGTTTGTCTAATTCCTCAGGCCGGCGTCCTGAGGAGATGGTTCGGTAAACGGTGACGACATCAACTCGGGCCCCCATTTTTTCCAGACCGGCCGGGATGATGTCCCGGGCCGTTTCCGCCCGGGGCAGGAGTATCCTTGTCCCGCTGATGTCCTGGCCCTGAAAGGCTTTTACGACGCCTTCCGAGATATACTCTTCCGGGACAAGATCTACCTTGATGCCCATCGCTTCCAGGATGACCGCCGTTGCCGGACCGATGGTGCAGATCCGGATATTTTTCAGCTCCCGGACGTCCCGACCCTGTTCCTGAAGACGCTGGAAGAAAAAGCGGACGCCGTTGGCGCTGGTGAAGACGATCCAGGCGTAATCAGCGAGATGTTCCAGGGCATCATCCAGGGCGGTCCATGTCTCCGGAGGGACAATTTGAATGGTCGGAAAATGGATTGCCCGGGCTCCCTGCTCATGGAGGAGGGCGGCGAAGGCTTCCGTCTGGGATTCCGGTCTGGTAATGACGACGCCCTTCCCGAAGAGGGGCCTGTTTTCAAACCAGTTCAATGTTTCCCGGAGGCCGACAACCGGGCCGACGACGAGGAGCGACGGCGGCGTGAACCCCTGGGCCGCCGCTTTATCGGCAATATCTGCCAGGACGCCGGTAAGGGTCTCCTGGTCCGCCGTCGTCCCCCAGCGGATGAGGGCGGTGGCAGTATGGGGATCTTTCCCGTGGGCGATGAGGCGGGCGGTGATGGAGGCGAGATTCTTCACCCCCATGAAAAAGACAAGGGTCCCGATACCCGCCAACGCCTGCCAGTCGATGTCGCTTTTTCCCTTCGTTGGGTCTTCATGCCCCGTCACGAAAGCCAATGTCGAGGTCATGCCCCGGTGGGTCAGGGGAATTCCCGCATAGGCGGGGACGGCGACGGCGGCAGTGACGCCGGGGATAATCTCGAAGGGAATCCCGGCGGCGGCGAGGGTCTCCGCCTCTTCACCCCCCCGGCCGAAGATGAAGGGGTCGCCGCCCTTGAGGCGGGCTACGGTGCATCCTTTTTGAGCTTCCGCGACGAGGAGACGGTTGATCTCATCTTGGGGGAGGGTATGGTCGCCCCCTTTTTTTCCCGCGTAGATCAGGCGTGCATCTTTTCGGGCATAGTCCAGAAGCTCTTCGCTGACGAGATGATCGTAGATGATGACATCGGCCCGGGCGATGCCCTGGGCGCCCTTCACGGTGATCAGTCCCGGATCGCCGGGACCGGCACCAATGATGTAAACTTTCCCTCGCTCCATCATTTCTTCTTCCCTCGCTTCATTTTATCGGCAGCTTTGATAAACCTGATCCAGGATGGCCCGGCCACCGCGACTGATGATAATTTCCGCTAATTGTGCGCCCAGGTCGTCACAGGATGCGGCGGCCCCCCGGACCTCCTCACGGATCAGGGTACGCCCGTCGATGGTTCCTAACATGCCTACGATCTTGATGTCCGGACCTTCTGTTTTGGCGTAGGCCGCCAGGGGGAGTTGGCAGCCTCCTCCGAGGCGGCTGAGAAAGGCCCGTTCCGCCCGGGTTTCCCTCCACGTCGGCGGGTGGTTGAGAAAGGCGATGGTTTCTCTGGCTGATTCGTCATCACCCCGTATCTCTAGGGCCAGGGTTCCCTGACCGACGGCGGGGAGGATCACCTCCACGGGGAGAAACTGGGTTACCCGGCTGATCCAGCCCAGGCGCCGGATACCGGCGGCGGCAATGACCACGGCGTCGAGGTCCTCGGTCTCCACTTTTTTGAGCCTTGTATCCAGGTTGCCCCGGAGGGGAACAATCTCGACATCCGGCAAAATGCTGCGTATCTGAAAACCCCGGCGCAGGGAACCGGTCCCGATTCGGGCCCGTTGGGGCATGGCCTCGAACTTGATCCGGTTCTTCGCGACCAGGACATCCCGGGGGTCCTCCCGTTCAGGAGTGACGGCGATCTCCAATCCTTCGGGAAGCAGGGAGGGGACATCCTTCATGCTGTGGACGGCCAGATCGATATCTCCCCGCAGCAGGGCGTCCTCGATTTCCTTGACGAAGACCCCCTTCCCGCCGATTTTGACAAGGGACACATCCTGCATGATGTCCCCCTTCGTCTTGATAATGATCAGTTCAACCCCTATCCCGGGGCGGGTTTTTTCGATCTTCTCTTTGATCCAGTTGGACTGGGCCAGGGCGAGGGCGCTGCCGCGCGTACCGATACGTATTGTGCCTTTAATCATGTCTCTCCATTATCTGACCCCATCCCAACCCCTCCCTCCCCTTGAAAGGGAGGGAGCTACAGGGAAGCTCTCATCCTTCATTTATTATTCATTGTCCCTCGGTGCCTCGAGGCGGAACAGGCGCCGGATAGCGGCGACATAGGCCAGGGCCGATCCTTCCTGGCTTTCCTCCTTTAGGCAAGTCATAGGGTCGTGGAGGATCTTGTTGACGATGGAGTTAGCCAATATCTCCACCGCTTCCCTGTCCTCCTCCCGCAAATTCAGTAGCCACCCGTTGGATCTTTCCAACTCCGCGCGAATGATTCCCGCGGCTTTTTCCTTGAGGGAGACGATGGTCGGAACGACGGTCAGGGTGTTGAACCACTCGATGTATCTATCCGCCTCTGCGGCGACGATCAGTTCCCCTTTTTCCGCCTCTTCCTTACGGATCTGCATGTTGTCATCGGCGATATCCTGAAGATTGTCCATGTTGTACAGATAGACATTATCAATGTCCCCGGCCCGGGGATCGATGTCGCGGGGGACGGCGATATCGATGAGGAACAGCAGGCGGTTTTTACGTCTTTTCAGGACGGCGGCGATCATGTCATAAGTGAGGATATAGCCCGGCGCCCCGGTGGAACTGATGACGATGTCCACCTCCCGTAAGCTGTCCCCGATGTGATCGAAATCTACCGGGACCCCCTGGAAGTCCGCGGCCATCTGGATGGCCCGTTCATGAGTACGATTGGCAACGAAGATCTGGTCTCCTCCGTGCTTGATAAGATGGCGGGCGGCAAGCTCCGACATTTCCCCCGCCCCGATGAGGAGGACTTTCTTCTCCTTGAGGGTGCCGAATATCTTTTTTGCCAATTCGACGGCGGCGTAACTGACGGAGACGGCATGACTGGCGATGCCCGTTTCCGTGCGAACCCTTTTTGCGACCCGGAAGGCCCGGTGGAGAAGTTTATTCAGGATGATGCCTGCCGCTTGATGATCCACCGCCAGGCGATAGGCCTCCTTCACCTGGCCGAGGATCTGCGGCTCTCCCATGATGAGGGAATCGAGACTCGCGGCGACCCGGAAAAGATGACGGATAGCAGCGCTGTCACGATATACATACAGACATCTGGCCATATCTCCTTCACTGAGATTTCCATGGCGGAAGATCAGGGCTTTGAGTCTTTCTTCCGCGTCCGTGTGCTCCTGTGTCCTGGCAAGGATTTCCACCCGGTTGCACGTCGAGAGATAGAGGGCCTCCCCGACCCCCGGGATCGCTTTTATCTCGTCTAGGGGATTGAAACCCTCGTTGCAGGCAATACTCAAGCGTTCCCGGATTTCCACGGGGGCCGTTTTGTGATTCATGCCGATCAGGATCAGATTCATTGCTCAATAAAACCGATGGATGGTCGTGAAAAAAGACTTCTCGACGAGGAGGGCGGCGAGGAGAAGCACAAAGGCGACAACAGATAGCAGGGCCGTCTTATGGCCCTTCCAGCCGATGGCGAGGCGCTGGTGGAGAAGAACGGCGTAAACCAGCCATGCCGTCAAGGTCCAGATCTGTTTGGGGTCCCACTGCCAGTGGCTTCCCCAGACGGTTCGGGCCCAAATCGACCCTGCTAAGACCCCCAGGGTCAACAGGGGAACCCCCCAGAGAAGACAGAAATGATTGATCCGGTCTAGATCCTGGAGGGATGGAAATAACTTCATGAATTTGTTCGATTTTTTACGTTTTATGAGTCCGTCCTGAATAAGATAGACGAGGCCGGCAACGGAGGCAACGGCAAACAGGGCCTCGCCGACAACCGAAAGCATGGCGTGGATGGTGACGAGGCTGCCCTTCAGGGCCTCCGGAACGGTCAGGGGGCCGCCGATGCCGATGGAGGATATGATCATGAGGACAAAAGCCACCGGGGAGACAAAGGCCCCCAAAACCCTGGTCTTGGTTCGCAGTTGAAAGGCTAAATAGACGCCGGCCATGACCCAGGCAAAGAAGGAAAGGATATCATGGATGCGGAGGAAGGGGTTGTAGCCCTTGCCCAGCCACTCTCCGAGGAAGAACAGGGTATGAAGTCCGAAGGCCCCGGTCAATATCCAAGTGGCCGCCCGGGCGGGGGAGACGCGGCGGATAAGGAGAGAAAAGATGTAAGTCAGGGTGCTGAGGAGGTAGGCGAGGAGCGCCCCCCGGTAAAGTAGCATATCGATGTCCATCGTCACAAAATCCCCTTGGCTGCCCTGTTGATGAAAGCGGTCAGATCTATCTCCTGCGCCGTCAGATCGCGAATAGTTTGCTCGGCCTCTTCCCAGCGGCCAGCACGGATATGTCCGTGGAGCGGAGAATTCACCAGGGCGGTAAAAATGTCCCGATTATCGTCGGCCGGTCGGCCGGCGGCGATGATCATTTCCCGCAACCATCCCAGCAAATCAAGATAGCCTTCGTATTCCGGACCGAACTGGGCGGACAGATCCTCGCGGAGTTTCCTGGCCAGGGCCGGGCTCTTGCCGTCCGTCGAGACGGCGATGGAGAGGCTTCCCCGGTTGACCAGGGACGGCAGGATGAAGTCGCAGCGCCCCGGATCGTCAACGATATTGACCATGACGCCCCGGGCCCTGCAATCCCTGGCGATCCGGTCATTGACTTCCTCCTGGTCTGTGGCGCCGATGACCAGAAAGGCCCCGGCGAGATATTGCTGATCATAGTTATCATTCACATGGATAATTTGACCGTGTGCTACCATATTCATGAGGGTCGTCGTGAGTTTTATCGAAACAACGCTGACAACAGCCCCGCATTCAAGGAGACGGATAATCTTTCTTGCGGCGACGTCACCGCCCCCGACGACGACACACCGTTTCTCTCTAATATTCAGATAGATCGGGTAATATTTCACGATCTCTCCCACTTTCCATGTTGATAACGGCAAATACGCTATCACGACAAGTCGAATATTTCAAGTTACTTGAAATATTTTAAAAAAAAGGATATGTTGACACACCAAAGGGAGAAAGGATGCAACGGGCGAGTCATGGTGCAACAAAAAGAAAAATGGATGAAAATTGAAATAGTTTTACACCCGGACTTAAGCGATGCCCTGTCCAACTTCCTTATGGAGATTGGCGCCCAAGGGGTTTCCCAGGAACGCGGGGAGTTGCAGAATGGGAGCGGTTTTCAGGAAGATGTTTTCCAGGAAACACTGAAGGCATACCTACCCCATGATGTCCGGGTGGACAACCGTATCGACGCCCTTGAGGCCTATATCAATGACCTCATGCAATTGTTTCCTGCCCTTCCCAGGCCGGAATGGAGTACGGAATGGGTTGTTGACGCCGATTGGGGAGAGGCGTGGAAGAAATACGACCCCGGCATGGCCTTTGGTACTGGTCAGCATCCCTCGACCCGCATGTGTCTTCAGGCTATGGAAGATCTGATCTTGCAGGACCGGACAGCCCGGAGCTGGCGGGTTATGGACGTGGGTACGGGTACGGGAATTTTAGGGATTGCCGCCGCAAAGTTAGGAGCCGGAAAGGTTGTCTGTGTTGATATTGACAAACAGGCAGTAGAAATTGCCGGTGAAAATGTCCGCATGAACGGTGTGGAGGATAAGGTCGAGGTTGTTCACCGGGATGTCGAGACGATTCATGAGACCTTTGACCTTATCGTTGCCAATCTCACCGCGAAAATGCTCATCAAACTCCGGCCTCATATCATCTCTCTGCTCAGGAAGGGGGGGGTTATCGTCATGTCCGGCATTATTGAACAGAACCGGGAGGATATAGAGCATCACTTCTTTGCGGAACCGTTTGTAGTCCAACGGACGATCACGGAAAAAGAGTGGCTCTGTTATGTCCTCACCAAAGAAGGCTACCGGTAGTGACGACGCCCCGCATTTTTTCGCCTCAGCCTTTATGCGAACAGCAACTGTATAGCCTCGGGGAGGAGCATCAACACTACCTGAGGCATGTCCTGCGCATCAGGATTGGCGACGCCGTCACCCTTTTCGATGGGTCGGGAAGCGACTATCAGGGAGTTGTCGAGCGGTTGGATGCCCAGGATCTGGCGGTAAGGATCATCAATCGCGCCGCCATTGCCGGCAAAACCTGCCGACTGACCCTGGCCCAAGCCCTTCCCAAGGGGTCCAAAATGGATGACATCGTGGAGAAGGCAACGGAATTGGGCGTGGATAGAATCATCCCCTTTCGCTCATCCCGGTCGGTACCGAAATGGTCAGTCGAGAAAGCGGCCGACCGGGTCGTCCGGTGGCGCAAAATCGCGATCGAAGCGGCCAGAAGGTGTCGTCGGCCCGATATTCCCCCCATAGAAGGCGTAGTCACTTATGTCGACATGCTCAGGATGGCGCGACAGGATGATATTGCGGCGTCTTCCCCGCCTTGGCCTGGATCGGGACCCGTTGCGAAGTGTCCTGCCCCTGTCGGCGTAAGGGACGACGCCTCCTATCGGATCATCTTCTGGGAGGAAGGCGGTCGGAGCGTCAAATCGATTCTTCATGGTGAAAATGGTCGCCAAGCCGATCATTTGTTTCTGGTTATCGGCCCGGAAGGAGGATTCTCCCGGGAAGAGATCGACAGCGCCCGAGATCTGGGGTTCGTCGTTGCCGGCCTGGGAGCTCAAGTCCTGCGAGTGGAAACGGCGTCCCTGGTGGTTCTTGCCATTCTGCAATATGAATTGGGGATTTTTTCGATGAACGATGACGGGAAGTCTTATGATATACGCGGGGTAAAAATTTGAATAATCACTATGGCGGATTCTGGCGGAGGTGCCTGGCCTTCCTGATCGATCAGATTATTTTGTACAGCATCTATCTTGTCTTTTTCCTGACGGGGCTCCTGTCTTATGCATTCGGCCATTTGGCGCAAGGTGATCTGTTTCCGCCCGGAGTGTCGCCGAATATGTGCTCCTGGTTCATGATCCTTTACTGGGGCGCGGTTGTCATCGTGACTGCCCTTTATTTCACCTGTTTTGTGGCCGTCACGGGACAGACGCCGGGGAAAATGGTTCTTGGCTTGAAAGTCGTGCCGGTAGAGCGTGGCATTATGACCTTCGGCATGGCCTTTCTACGGTGGGTGGGATATATCGTCTCTAGCTTTTTCTTCTATCTCGGTTTTGTCTGGATTGCTTTTGATCCCCGCAAGCAGGGGTGGCATGACAAGATTGCCGGAACCGTGGTGGTGCGGGAGAATAGAGGCGCCGTGCGCCCGTAAGACCACCTTGGGAAAAAGAAAAATACCTTGACAAATGTGGAGAGATTTAATAGGTGTCCTATCTGTCCGCGGGCCGGTAGCTCAGTCGGTAGAGCATCGGACTGAAAATCCGAGTGTCGGCAGTTCAATTCTGCCCTGGCCCACCATGTAAATCAAGGGGTTAGCCAATTTAGGCTGACCCCCTTTTTTTGGTGCGAGAATTTCCCGAAACCTCTTCAAAAATTCTCGTAGTCTCACGTTCTGTTTAGGGTCCAGATAAGCAAAACAGATACAATAATGCCATGGAGGTATTGCAATGAAAAAACTCATTTTCGGAATATGTGTATCACTGTTATTATCAAGCCAGGTTTTTGCCGAAAGCGTCAGTGATGTTCGAGTTGATGTGCTGGCAAAAACAAGTTACAGCTGGGACGGTACCCTCCTTACAGAATTCACTAAAGGAACTCCGGAGATAACGATCCTCAGGATCAATATTCCTCCCGGGGCACTATTGCCCATGCATAAGCATCCTGTCATCAATGCGGGTGTAATGATAAATGGAGAGCTTACCGTATTTACTGAAGACAAAAAAACGTTACATCTGAAAGCCGGTGATACGATCATTGAGGTTGTAAATAAATGGCATTATGGAAAGAATGAGGGCAATAAAACGGCCGAGATCATCGTCTTCTATGCCAGCACGCCGGACATGCCCATAACCTTGAAAAAATAGGGGCCAGCACACGATGATAAAATGATGCTGTTAAGTCTTATTGACAACAAATACATCTCAACCTGATTTAGGTTATTGATAAGCGGTAGCCAAAAAATCAGACATCTGATGAAATCAATTCCAAATAGATTCAAAGGTCAGGAATCATGAACACCCTGAAAATCATTAAGGAGGCGTCACGATGGTAAAGAAGGTTTTGGTAATTTTAGGAAGCCCAAGAAGAAAAGGCAATAGCGCTATTCTGGCAGATCAGATAACCAAAGGGGCAAAATCTGCCAAAGCAGAGGTCGAGACCATCTATCTGCACGGTAAGAACATTGCGCCTTGCAAAGCCTGTTTCACCTGCCAGAAGAAAAACAGTAAGGGTTGCTCCATTCAGGATGACATGCAGGATATTTATCCAAAACTGATTGAAGCTGATAACTGGGTGATTGCCAGCCCTATTTATTGGTTTACCATGTCGGCACAGACCAAGATATTTATGGATAGGTGCTTCGCATTGCCGGCTTATCAGAGTGATTGCTTCAAGGGCAAACGGATCGCTATCGCCATGACCTATGGTGATGAAGATCCCTTCAGTTCGGGTTGCGTCAATGCCTTGAGAACTTTTCAGGATGCCTTTCGTTATACAGAATCCAATATTGTCGGCATGGTCTATGGAAGTGCCATGGATGCCGGGCAGATCAAGTTAAATGAAAAAGTCATGCAAGAGGCTTTTGATCTGGGAAAGAAGCTTGTCTCAGAGTAATTACTACCTTAAAAGGGAATCATGACATGGCTGAACAACACCGAAATACGGCCTACTGGGGAAGGATCGCGAAGCATTATGATGGCTTCATAAAGCGATTTGCATCATCATGGAGCCCCAGAATCAAGCGCCAAAAGAATTGCGCCGGGTGAAGAAATCGGGAAAGATCAAGCAGGCGAAACGTGGCGTGTATGTCGGGACATAATCTGAATTCACTGGCGTTGCCGGTAGTATCTGGGGCAATCGGTATGTTCGACTTAAACGGGAGCAGCGGAATAAGGAGCCTATGGGAACAGTAATCGACCTTACACTGGATGAGATCGCGACCATTATCAAGAATGGTATTGATACAGAAGGCACAATAAGGATTCTTAAGATTCTTGACGGCCCGGCATACTCGAAAGAATTCTTGGAAGAACTGACCCTGTATAGTGAATTGCTTCCAATAGGTCGTGAGAATCCTTTCACGCAGGAGCAACGCTATCTTCATTTCCTATGGGATGCTTTCGACAAGCTTCCCATAGGCCTGAATGCAAATTTTGGCATCCTTTTCCGCAGGCTCATTGCTGAGCGGCTTTTCAAGAAGTGTGGCATTGGCTTTACTGCTGAAGAGAATTTTAGATTCAATTTCGGGCAGAATATTGAGGTCGGTGATTTTGTTTTTTCCAATCGCGGTGTGTTTATTGACTCAAAAGGAGGCGTGTTCATCGGCAATCATGTCGGTCTGGCTGAGGACATACGGATATTCACACATAGTCACTCAGAATCTTCACATATCATCAGAGAATATAAGCCGGTAGTCATCAAAGATTACGCCAAGATTTACACTGGCGCCGTTATCCTTCCAGGTGTGACCATTGGGGAACAGGCTATCGTTGCCTCTCACTCTCTGGTTACAAAAGACGTTCCCGCTAATACGCTCGTCGCGGGGATGCCGGCTCAGATAGTCAGGGAAAGGAAAACTGATGGTAAATCCGGCGATGAACTGGATCACATCTGGTTGTTTTAGTCTGGGGAGATTATTTCCAGGAATTTTCTACATCATAAACCTTTAACCGGCCAGTTCTCTCCTTGGTCACATCAGTCATGCAGTTCGTATACTCTAAACGTATCATCAGAGAAAGTCCTATAACCAATATCTTGCAATGCTTCATAATCATTCCGCCTGATTCCCATGAGTGATTCATCCTCCCACTGATTGTTAAAAAACCAGTCCTGCTTTATATTACAATCGAAAGAAGGAAAGAACCCAAGGAGGTGCAGGAATGATAACCACAAGGAATGAAAGAATCGAGTTCAATCCCCAGAAGAATCTCCTGGGCGGGATGTTGAAAAGAAGACAGAATCGTCAGATCGTAACGGGACTGAACTGATCGAAGGCAGTGAAGATGAAACAAATTCATACAGCAATCAAGAGGACGGAAATAACGACCAGGCATAAAGCCAGAAAGGTCGGCGGGATCTGGGTTGATCCCATGAGTTTCCCGACTCTGACAGAATAAATCAATCCCTTAGAGAGAGGAGGAAATGATCATGAAAAAGGCGAAAGAGACCAAGAAAATCTGGAAAGGTTGGGTTGACCCCACCTGCACGCCCATGCATGTGAAGTAACGATTTCTGCATCGGCAAGATCACTGAAATCCCCTGTCCAATTGATGGACGGGGGATTTCTTTTGTTACACCCATTGACAGCATTATTCCACTTGTCTATAATCTTCTGGGCTTCCACTGCCAACTAACCAAAAAGGAGATCATCATTCATGATCAGGAAAGAAGACTGCAAGCTATTGCCCAACATGACTGGTCATAAATGCTTCGGATGCGGACCTACGAATCATTCTGGCTTGAAAATGGAATTTTATGCAAACGGTTCATCGATTCTTTCCTGGGTTACCGTCCCTGATCATCTATGTGGATGGGAAAATCTGGTTCATGGCGGGGTCTTATCGACCATGCTCGATGAAATCATGGCCAGAGCAATGATTCATTCATTGAAGTCCCTTGGTCTGACAAAATCAATGACGGTGAATTTTATCAAACCTGTTTATGTTGGCAGAGAGGTCATGATTGAAGGAAAGATCCTGGAAGCGAAAGAAGATCGGGAAGCCATGACGGAGGGCATCATTTACGATGACAAAGGGGATGTTTGTACAAGATCAACAGGAACATTCATGTTGTTCTCTCCTCAAGCGATAAAGCGCAAGGGCATTTCCAGCGATGATGTTATTGAATGGTTTGAAAAGTATGTTGAAGTCAAATAATGATAATGTGAGTGCTTGCTGAGAGAGGCGTTCCATGCAGAAAGTTATATTTCTTGTTGATATGAATGCCTTTTTCATAAGTTGTGAAATGACAAGGAATGATTCTCTGGTCGGAATACCAGCCGCAGTTGCCGGCGATCCGAAGAAGCGTACAGGCATCATTCTTGCGGCAAACTATGAGGCAAGGTCATATGGGGTCAAGACTGCCATGGTTCTTCATGAAGCGTTGAAACTTTGCCCTAAAATAATCCTGGTACCACCAGATCATCGTTTCTATGAGCAGAAATCAAAAGAGGTCATGGACTTACTATCAAACTATACACCGCTTCTGGAACAGAACAGCATTGATGAGGCGTGGCTTGATATGACAGGGGCGGAAGGACTTTTTGGCAAACCTGTGGAGGCTGCAAAACGTATAATGGATGAAATCAAAAGCAGACTCGGGCTTTGGTGCTCAATCGGAATCGCTGAAAACAAGTTCCTTGCAAAAATGGCATCTGAAATGAAAAAGCCCCTCGGCATCACCGAACTTTGGGAACATGATGTTCCAATAAAACTCTGGCCGCTTCCAGTGAAAGAAATGTACGGCGTTGGTGGTAAAACCGCTGAAAAGCTGAACCGCACGGGAATACGAACGATAGGGGAGCTTGCGAGCCTTGATATAAACCTCATTGTCAGAACTTTTGGGAAAAGTGGAAATGAAATTTATCTGCATGCAAATGGGATTGACAATTCTCCTGTTCTCGCTCGCAAAGCTGATGATATGAAGTCGATCGGGCGCTCAACAACACTGCCGGAAGATGTATCCGACATTGAGAAAGCAAAGATAGTTCTAATGGAGCTTGCTGATGATATTGGCATGACAACAAGAAGGCATGGCAAAAAAGGTCGCACGGTACATGTCACCCTGAAATATTCTGATTTTCAGGTAGTCACAAGGCAGACAACCATTCCTGCAACCTGTACCACCAAGGAAATATATCAGGCTGGTTGCGGTCTGCTTGAGCAAAATTGGAACAGGTTTCATTCAGTAAGATTAATCGGAATAAGCCTCTCGGGATTTCATGAAGACTGCTCTTCGGGTCAGTTGTCACTTTTTGATCAAATGGAAGACAATGCGAAGAACGAGAAAAACGAACGAATTGACAAGGCTATGGATAAAATAAGAAACAAGCATGGCTCTGAAGCAATAACCTTTGCCGCTTTGGTTAAGAAATAGCTGGTTGCGAGTATCCGTCATTATGAATTTCATTTCCCATCGTTTCGTTCAATCAATTTTAAAGCTTCATTAAAAAAGCATCCATCAGCCGGTCTGAAATCCATCAATTTGCGTCAGCCCGATTTAAATTATACTTAGTTCATACAACAACTTACAACACGTCCAAGTCCACCTCACGCGACTTGGCACACTTTAAGCAATATCTAAAGTCAAACGAAAACAAATAAAAAAAATAGACATAGGAGGACACAGATCATGAAAAAGACATTAGGAACGATGGTAGCGGCAATGTTGGTGGTTCTCTTAACGGGAACTTTCGCTTTGGCAGAATACGCAGCGGCCGGTGTGGCAAACTTCCCCTACTTCCAGCTTGGTTGCCTGATTATCGGCGGGATGACCGTGATCAGTCTGAAACACAAGTATGAGAAGATGTACACGGGAGAAGTTGCAGGAGTTTTCGCCCTCTACGCAGTGCTGATTGCTCTTTTCACCAATCCGGTTATTGAGACCATTAAGAATCTGGTTGGCTAACAGCAACAAGATTTAACGGGAATACAGATCGATAGAAATAGGAAAGGAAGAACAGATCATGACAACTCTACAAAAAACACAAAGGCCCATGTATCATCAGTATCAACACATCATGGTCATCAGCAGCTGGGGATTCGTGATTGCCTTTGCATCCTTCCTCTTCCTGTATCTGGGATTTAAGATTGATCAGTATTTCGGGACGGCGCCGAACTTCATGTTCGGGATGTTCTTCCTGGCCCTCTTCCTGACGATCGGCAGGCTCTATCAGGAAGCGTGGCTGAGACGAAAAGAGGTTTGATAATTCTACCGGATAAATAAAGACACGTCTTTTGAAAGTCTGTGTCCCTCAAAAAAGCCCTCTGATGAAACCGGTTCGTCAGGGGTTTTTTGTTTTATGGTATGTTTCTTTAGATCACGCTTGCCGATGCAGCCCGATCTGATTATTGAGATACTCGTCTACCAATTCCAGCATGGCGCTGATTTTGAAAGGTTTTGACAGGCAGGGATAACCATATTTTAATACGTCTTCGTTTAAATCACGTTTCAAATTTCTTAATCCAAAAAATCCACTGATATAGATCACTTTAATTTGGGGATGATCCTGACGTATCTTTTTGACCAATTCTATGCCGCTCATTTTGGGCATGACTATATCGGTAAAAACCAGATCCGGCTTGAAGTCGAGAAAGGTTTGATAGCCA
Source organism: Deltaproteobacteria bacterium (assembly GCA_026388335.1). GTDB lineage: Bacteria > Desulfobacterota > Syntrophia > Syntrophales > UBA8958 > UBA8958. Next base: position 8,885 of record JAPLJZ010000183.1, on the reverse strand, counting down.
TTTTCGCCGTCTACGGCCACTCGCACATCATAGCCTTCCATTCTAAAGATATCGCGTAAGGTTTCCTGAAGGCCAAACTCATCTTCAACAACCAACACCTTTTTCTTCCTCTTCGCTTCTTCGTGCAAGCCCTTCTTCAGCAGGCCGATCAGTTCTTCATCGCTGGCCTGGCTAATAAGTTCACCGACGTGATTCAGTCGCTGCTGCAAGCTTTTGGCTTTTTTTTCATTGTCGGGATTTAAATCGGGGTGATAAACCTTACTCAATAAGTGATGACTGGATTTGATGTAGGATAAGGCGCTGTTGCCACCAAAGGCACTATATATTTCTCTGGATTTATCCAGCAGACCTAAAAAAATTAATTCTCGCTCGATTTGTATTATCTTGTCCATTGTTTCAATCAATCCTCTGTCTAAGGGCAACTTGACTCATCAACAGACGATATAATCATTTAAAAATATTTAAAATAAACTTGAACGTCGGGGTGCGTTAGCCGGTGCATTTATAGCTAATATTAATCGTGTGTCAAGAGATAATGTATGATCAATAAAAAAGGCCCGTTTCAGATGACCTGCCGGCGGATGAAATCAACGGCGTTTTGAAAGACAATAAGGCCCATACCCATTTCCGGGAGATCCTCCCGGGTCCACCGGGGATGGTTGGTGCGGTGCAGGTAAGCCTCCGGGTGGGGCATGAGGCCGAAGATCCGACCCGTGTCGTTGCAGATGCCGGCGATGGCGTCGATAGCGCCGTTGGGATTGGCTGGGTAGGTCATAGTCGGAGTCCCATCATCGGCGCCACTGTATTGGACGACGATCCGGTGTTCCTTATGGAGGCGCGCCAGGACGGATGGATCCCGGACGATGAATTTGCCTTCCCCGTGGCGAACGGGAAGATAGATGTCTTTCATCCCCCGGGTGTAGATACATGGCGATTCAGGGTTGACGGCAAGATGGACCCAACGGTCTTCAAATCGTCCCGAATCGTTGAAGCTCAAGGTTACGGTCTGGGTCAGGTAATCACCGTTGAAACCGGGGAGCAAGCCAAGCTTGACCAGGAGCTGAAAGCCGTTGCATACCCCGAGGATGAGCTTGCCATCCCTGATAAATCTGGTCATTTGATCGTAGAGTTTTTCATCCGTTCCCCTGATGGTGGCATGAAGGATCCGGTTTGCCCCCGCCTTGGCGGAACCGAGGTCGTCGCCGTCGAGGAAACCGCCGGGGAGATTGAGAAAATGATAGTCATCCAGACGTTTTTCACCGTGCAGGAGTTCGCTGATGTGGACAATGTCCACCACATCTGATCCGGCGAGGCGGCAGGCATGGGCCATCTCCATTTCGCAGTTCGTGCCGTTGCCGGTGATGACGATACTTTTGACAATTTTATTTATGTTGGCCTTGGTCATGACGAGCCTTCCTGTAAGGGACAGATTTCAGATTCTTCCCCTTGTCGTTTTCTTGTTATTGCCGGCGCTATTTAAAAAGACAGTGTTTTCTGCCATGACGCCTTCAATTCCGCTATGGATTCCCTCATCAGGATCTCCCCCGTTATGCCGCGCAGGGACAGGAAGGAGGCGGCGGTTATCTCTCCGATGGCAGCAAAGGCAAAGGGGGACAGATTTGAATCCTCTCCCCTGAGAATCTCTTCAAATTCTTTTTGATGATCCGGCGATACCGTGGCCACAAAACGGCTCTGGGATTCAGAAAAGAGGAGATAGTCGTCTCTGTCGATCCCTTCCTGAGGGACCTTGGCCAGATCGATCTGCATCCCCAGGCCGCCGGCAAAGGCTGTTTCGGCCAGCGCCACCCCTAAGCCGCCATCAGAACAATCGTGACAAGATGCCACCAGTCCTTTAGCGATTGCCTTGGTCAGGGCCTCATATAGCTTTTTGGCCTTCTCCGCATCTACCTTGGGGCAGGTATTTCCCACATAGCCATTTAATGCGTACCATTCAGAAGCACCCATTTCATTGCGGGTCTCTCCCAGCACATAAACAATATCTCCGGCCCTTTTGGCATCCATCGTTACGGCCTGACGGACATCGGCGATTTTGCCGATAACGGAAAAAAGCAGGGTTGGCGGGATGGATATCTTCGTATTGTCGATGGCGTAATCATTCTTCATGCTGTCTTTGCCCGAGATGCAGGGGACGCCATAGGCGATTGTATAATCGAACAGGGCCATGTTGGCCCGGACTAACTGGGCGAGTTTGTATTCGCCGTCCGGGGTCTTTTCCGATTGCACCGGATCGCACCAGCAGAAGTTGTCTAAGCCCGCGAGATGATCGAGGGACGCCCCCGTGGCAATGGCATTCCGGATGGCCTCGTCAATGGCGCAGGCCGCCATATGGTAGGTATCGATATCGCTATAGCGGGGACAGATTCCGTTAGCGACGACGATCCCCTCATAGGTGTCCAAGAGGGGCCGGATCACGGCGGCGTCGCTGGGACCGTCATTCATGGCCCCCACCAGGGGCTTGACTACGCTTCCCCCCTGAACTTCATGGTCGTACTGGCGGATGACGGATTCCTTGCTGCAGATGTTCAAACGGGAAAGCATCTGCTTGAGGGCTTGCCCCATATTTGCAGGCGGAGGGAAAACCGGTTCTTCCCGGCGCCGCGGTGACCATCTGGCCCGCAGGTTCATCTGGGGCAGCCCGTTATGAAGGAAATCCATGCGCAGATAGGCAACGGTCCGATTGCCGTAGCGGACATGGAACATCCCGGAATCCGTATATTTGCCCAAAACCGTAGCCTCGACGTCCATCTTTGCGGCCAGGCCAAGAAAGGCGTCAATCCTGACCGGGTCAATGGCCAAGGTCATCCTTTCCTGGGATTCGGAAATAAGAATCTCCCAGGGGTTCAAACCGGGATACTTCAGGGGGGCGCACTTGAGATCGAGGTCGCATCCCCCGGACAGCTGCGCCGTTTCTCCCACGGATGAGGACAGGCCGCCGGCGCCGTTATCGGTGATGCAGCGGTATAGCCCCAAATCCCTGGCCTTGAGAAGAAAATCGGTCATCTTTTTCTGGGTGATGGGGTCCCCGATCTGGACCGCTGTTACCGGGGAGCCTTCATGAAGTTCCTCGGAAGAAAAAGTGGCCCCGTGGATTCCATCCTTGCCGATTCGTCCTCCCGTCATGACGATCAGATCGCCGGGCAGAATCTCCTTGGTGTGAGTTGGTTTTCCCTGGATCGTGGCGGGCATGATGCCTCCGGTGCCGCAATAGACCAGGGGTTTCCCCAGGTATCTTTCATCGAAGACGAGGCAGCCGTTAATAGTGGGGATGCCGCTCTTGTTGCCTCCGTGTTCCACCCCTTCCCGGACCCCTTCATATATCCGCCGGGGATGAAGAATCCTTTTCGGAAGCGCTTTGACGTAGTCCGGCGGGGCGAAACAGAAGACATCCGTGTTGAAGATCAGTTTGGCTCCGTATCCTGTCCCGAAGGGGTCCCGGTTGACCCCGACAATACCGGTCAGGGCGCCTCCGTATGGATCCAGGGCCGACGGCGAATTATGGGTTTCCACTTTAAAAACGAGGCTATAGTTTTCGTTGAAACGGATGACGCCGGCATTGTCCACAAAGACGGACAGACACCAGTCCTTTGCTCCCATCTTCTCCCGGATCTGCTGCGTCGATCCCTTGATGCAGGTCTTAAAAAGAGAATTGATGGTCTCCGTGTGACCGGCGCCATCGTCATAGATGATTACGCCATTGAATATCTTGTGCTTGCAGTGTTCCGACCAGGTCTGGGCCAGACATTCGAGCTCTCCATCCGTAATCCTGGCGCCGAGGCCGACCTTTTTTCTTTCCTCCCGGACAGCGGGATCGCGAAGATAATCCCGGAGGATCTGCATCTCTTCCAGGGTCAGGGCCAGGACCCGCTCGTTGCTGATTGCTGAGAGCGCTTCTTCATCGACATCCAGGTCGATCTCCTCGGTCCTGATTTGTTCGGTCCCGGTTACCCGGGGTACAAAGGGGGGCATTCCCTTGCCTGTATCCCAATCCTGGCGAGGGACCACTTCATAGCGCTCAATAAGGTCGTTGGCGAGGAGATTGGCGGCGATCCGTTCCGCTTCCTTACGGCCCAGGGTTCCCCGGAGGAGATACTGACGAGAGGTGTGAACGTTGAAGGTGCGATCCGGTAATCTCCCCAGGAGCAGTTCCATGGCTTCCCGGGCCGTTTTGCCTACATTGTCGGTGACGCCGGGCCGGAAGCCTACCTCGATGAGCCAGTCGAAGTTATCCGCCAGGGCTCCGTCGATGACATAGTGTTGAATGACGGCGTCCGAAAGAGGACCGGCAGCTACTTTTACCAACTCTTCACGAGAAAAAGAGCCGTCGATTGTGTATACATCAACGGTTTTTACGTCGGCTATGGGGATATGGAGATGTTCGTTAATCCGTCGTTTGATCTTTGCGCCGAGGGCGTCCCGGAGCCCTTCCTTAAAGCCGATTTCAATGCGATGGGCCATCTTTCCTCACAGCATTTTTTTACGGCGAGTATAGGGAAAGGCTGGGGGTGTGTCAAGAAAAAGGATGCTAAAAAAAAGCTAACAGGACAGAAAAAAAATCTTGACAATTTCTTTTTAATGCTTTAATTTCCACTAAAAAGATAGAGATTGTACAGAAATGAAATTGTCAACCAGAGGTAGATACGGGGTCCGGTTTATGTTCGATCTTGCCGCCCATTACGGGGAAGGCCCGATCTTTCTTAAAGATATTGCCCAACGTCAGGGGATTTCGGAAAAGTATCTCTGGCATCTCGTGACACCTTTGAAATCGGCTGGCTTGATCACGACCGTCCGGGGGGCGAAGGGCGGCTATTATCTTTCCCGGTCTCCCCAGGACATTAACCTGATGGATGTCGTCAGGATCCTGGAAGGTCCGATCTGCTTCGTCGATTGCGTTGAAAACCTGATGGAGAGGCAGCGCAGCAAGACGCCGGATGCGGCGATGTTCATCTGAGGGGTTTGAAAAGTAAATTGCGGAGAAAAAACGGTAAGATGTGGATTGTCCTTATGATAATGTGTTGTTGCACCGGGGCGTGTTGTCCGTTTGCCGGGGAGGGGTAAGCATGAGCTGACCTTCCCCGATTACCGACGGAACAAAGGCCCACTAAGCCGAGATGAAGGCGTTTTTAGTGGGTTTTCTTTTTAAGTATTTACGAGGAGTTAAGAAATCATGTCAAAGAGAAGATTGGATACCTTAGTCGTTCATGCCGGCCAGGAAACCCCTGACCCCGCTACCGGCGCCCGAGCCGTCCCCATTTATCAGACCACGTCTTATGTCTTCAAGGATACGGCCCATGCGGCCAGCCTCTTTGCCCTCCAACAATTCGGTAACATCTATACTCGGATCATGAATCCCACTACGGATGTCTTCGAACGACGGATTGCGGCCATCGAGGGGGGCAGCGGGGCTTTGGCCGTCGCTTCCGGCCAGGCGGCGATCACCATGGCCATCCTTGGCGTCACCCGGTTGGGCGACGAGATCGTTGCCGCCGACAATCTTTACGGGGGGACCTATCAGCTTTTCCATCATACCCTCCCCCGGCTGGGACGGACGGTGAGATTCGTAAATTCACAGGCGCCGGAGGCGTTCCGGCAGGCCATTACGGATAAAACCAGGGCCATCTTTGCTGAAACCATTGGGAATCCGAAGCTGGACGTCCCGGATTTTGAGGCCATCGCCGCAATTGCCCGTGACGCCGGGGTCCCCTTCATAGTGGATAATACGTGCGGCGTGGGAATAGTGCAGCCCCTGGCATATGGGGCCGACATCATCGCCTCTTCCGCTACGAAATTTATCGGCGGCCACGGGACCTCCATCGGCGGGATTATTGTGGACGGGGGCAAGTTCAACTGGGGGAACGGCAAGTTTCCCGAATTTACGGAACCAGATCCCGGCTACCACGGCCTGAAATTCTGGGAGGTCTTCGGCGCCTTCCCCGAGGCGGGCAACATCGCCTTCATCATCAAGACCAGGGTAGCGTTGCTCCGGGATCTCGGGGCCTGTCTGAGTCCTTTTAACTCCTTTTTATTCCTCCAGGGCCTGGAAACCCTGACCCTGCGGCAGAAGAAGCACTCGGGAAACGCCCTCGTCGTGGCGGGATTTCTTAAAGAGCACCCCCTTGTGAACTGGGTGAATTATCCCGGCCTGCCGGAGCATCCCAGCCATGCCACGGCCAGGAAATACTTGGACGGTCAGTACGGCGCCCTGGTGGGCTTTGGCATCAAGGGCGGTCTGGAAGCGGGCAAGCGGTTTATAGAAGCCGTGGAGCTGCTCTCCCATTTAGCGAATATCGGCGACGCCAAAAGTCTGGTCATCCATCCCGCCTCGACGACCCACCAGCAGTTGAGCAGCGAGGAGCAGGAGGCGACGGGGGTGACAGCAGACTTCATTCGTTTGTCCATCGGCATCGAGGATGTCGAGGACATTAAAGAGGACATCGATCAGGCGTTGAGAAAAGCCACCTATAATTGAGGATACCGAACATGAAAATATACAATGATATTACCGAAACCATCGGTCACACCCCCCTGGTGCGGCTGCATCGGATTGCAAACGGGAGCAAGGCGCAAGTCGTGGCAAAACTGGAATCCTTCAATCCCCTGTCCAGTGTCAAGGATCGTATCGGCGCCGCCATGATCACGGATGCGGAGGAACGGGGGCTCCTGAAACCCGGCGCCGTCCTGGTGGAGCCCACCAGTGGTAACACCGGCATCGCCCTGGCCTTTGTAGCAGCTTCCCGGGGTTACCGGCTGATCCTGACCATGCCGGATACGATGAGCGTGGAAAGACGGCAACTTCTGGAAATCTTTGGGGCGGAACTCGTTCTCACTCCGGGGGCGGAAGGGATGAAGGGGGCCATCAGGAAGGCGGAAGAATTGGAGGCGACGATTCCCGGCGCTTTGATGCTCCAGCAGTTCAACAACCCGGCCAATCCCGAGATTCACCGCCGGACAACGGCGGAGGAGATCTGGAACGACACGGACGGACAGGCGGATATCCTCGTGGCCGGCGTCGGCACGGGCGGGACCATCACGGGGATCGGGGAAGTCCTCAAGGCCCGGAAACCGGGATTCAGGGTTGTCGCCGTTGAGCCCGCCGATTCGCCCGTCCTTTCGGGAGGACCGGCGGGACCGCACAAGATTCAGGGCATCGGTGCGGGCTTTGTGCCCCAGGTGCTCAATAAGGCTGTTATTGATGAAATAGTCAAGGTGACGAACGAAAATGCCGGAATTATTGCCCGCCGCCTGGCCAGGGAAGAGGGCATTCTGGCGGGGATATCCTGCGGCGCTGCCGTGTGGGCCGCCCTGGAGGTCGCAAAAAGACCGGAAAACGAGGGCAAGTTAGTGGTCGCCATCCTCCCGGACACGGGGGAACGATATCTGACCACCTGGTTGTTCCGGGAAGGTTGAGGGGAAAGCAGTATGGTGTCCCCAGATTTAATATTGATAAAAAATGAGCAGGAGCAGCCGGAGGCAACCCGGTATTTTACCTTTGCCTATCCCCCTCATGAGCTCCTGCTGGAGTGCGGCGAAAAGCTGGGACCCATCACCCTGGCTTATGAGACCTACGGCCGCCTCAATGCCGAGAAGTCCAACGCCATCCTTGTCCTCCATGCCTTGTCCGGCGATGCCCATGCCGCTGATGTCCATGGGGGGGATGATGAGCCGGGCTGGTGGAACGAAATGATCGGCTCGGGAAAGGGCTTTGACACAAACGAGTACTTCGTGATCTGTTCCAATATCATCGGCGGCTGCAAAGGCTCCACGGGTCCCGCATCTCTGAATCCGAAAACGGGCCGGCCCTACGCCCTGGATTTCCCCTTCCTGACCATCGCCGACATGGTAAACGCCCAGCGCCATCTCATCGATCATCTCGGCATCGAGAGACTCCTATGCGTAGCCGGTGGTTCCATGGGGGGGATGCAGGCCCTCCAGTGGGCGGCTTCCTACCCGGAACGGGTGCGGGCGGCCATCCCCATTGCCACGGCCCTGAAGCACTCTCCCCAGCAGATCGCCTTCAACGAGGTAGTGCGCCAGTCCATCATGGCCGACCCCGCCTGGCGGGAGGGTAACTATTACGATTTTGGGCAACCGGAAAAGGGGCTGGCCGTGGCGCGCATGATCGGTCATATCACCTTCATGAGCGATCAGTCCATGGAGGAGAAATTTTCCCGGCGGTTAAAAAACGGCGTCTTCAGCTTCAATTTCGACGCCGACTTCGAGGTGGAGGGCTATCTTCGCTACCGGGGTGCAAACTTCGTGAAGCGTTTCGACGCCAACTCGTATCTCTATATCACCAAGGCCATGGATTACTTCAACCTGTCCGGCGGGAAACTGATCCCGACGGGGAAGCCCATCAACACCCGATTTCTGGTCATCTCCTTCCAGTCGGACTGGCTGTATCCATCTTACCAATCTCAGGATATTGTCCGGGAACTGAAGGGCAAACAGGTAGATATCACCTACTGCGAATTGAAATCCACCTACGGCCACGATGCCTTTCTGGTGGAGGTAGAGGAGCAGACGGAACTGATCCGGCACTTCCTCGGTGTGACCTTGAAGGGCTACCATAGCTGGAACGGCCAAGGGATCAAATATGGCGGATTCGGGTAATGAAAAATAACAATTTGCCGGAGCGCCTCGACCATCGCATCATTTATGACGCCATTGCCCCCGAATCCCGTGTCCTCGATCTGGGCTGCGGTACGGGAGAGCTTCTTTATCAGCTGGTCCGTTTCAAGCGAGCCCGGGTTCAGGGGATCGAAATGGACCAAAAGGCGTTTTATGAATGTGTGAAAAGGGGATTGAGCGTCTTCCAGGGGGACATTGAAACCGGGCTCGTAGAATATCCCGACGGGGCCTTTGATGAT
>JAPLJZ010000072.1 GCA_026388335.1 Deltaproteobacteria bacterium | reverse complement strand
TGATGGAAAAGTTGGAAGACAACGAGGATGTCCAGAATGTGTATGCCAATTTTGACATTTCCGATGAGATCATGGAAAAACTGAGTTGATGAAGATCCTGGGCGTTGATCCGGGCAGCAGGGTAACCGGTTACGGTATTATTGAAAAAAGCCTTAAAGGACTTGCACTTGTGGGTTATGGTGAAATCAAACCGCCGAAGAATGCATCCCTGACGACAGCTTTGGCTTCTGTCCATGAAGCGCTGTCGCGTTTGATTATGGAGATGAAGCCGGATGCTATGGCTGTCGAGGATATTTTTTATGGGAAAAATGTTCAGAGCCTGATCAAACTGGGGCATATCCGGGGTGTGACCCTCCTGGCGGGAGTGCAGCAGGGGATAACCGTTTATGAATATGCCCCTTTGGAGATCAAGAAGGCGGTCGTCGGTTATGGTCGGGCGGAAAAGAGCCAGGTCCAGGCTATGGTTAAAGCTATCCTGCAATTAAGGGAGACGCCGACCGCTGATGCGGCGGACGCCCTGGCCGTTGCCATTTGTCATGCCCATTGTTCCGGGCCTTCTGTGTCCCCATGATTGCCAGAATCAGTGGAATGCTTGTATACAAATCCGTCCAGGCCATCACCTTGGATGCCCACGGCATCGGTTACCGTGTCTTTGTTCCCTTGACGACATTTTACGAGTTGCCGGAAACGGGCCAGCCCATTACCCTGCACATCCATACCCACGTCAAGGAAGACGCCATCAACCTGTTTGGTTTTCATACCCTTGAGGAAAGAAACATGTTCCAGGTGATGATCTCCGTATCCGGGATCGGACCCCGTCTAGCCATGAATATTCTGTCCGGGATCAACGTCGGGGATCTGGTGGATGCGATTACCGAAGGTAATCTGCGCCGCCTCCTGAACGTCCCGGGAGTGGGCAGAAAAATGGCGGAACGGTTGGTCCTGGAACTGAAGGATAAAGTGCTGAAGTTGGACAGAGGACAGACTGCCCCGCGCGACCGTGACGTTCCCCGGTCCCCGGAAGAGGCCGTCAAGGAAGACGCCCTTTCGGCGCTCATCAATCTTGGTTACAAAAACGCTACCGCTCGCGACGTCATCGAAAAGATCATGAAAGAAACAACAGAGATTCCTGCCCTGGATCTGCTTTTAAAAAGTGCACTACAGCATTTGTCCGGTTGAAGACGTCATACATGACCCTGGAAATGACATGACCTTCCAATCCAAAGAAGGGCTGAAATAGACGGTGAGGATGAAAAAACCGTGAAACCCACAAAAAAAAATCTTGTTGTCGAGCCGGCTGCCGGCCAGGAGGAAGAATCTTATGAGGCTTCCCTGCGGCCAAAGGCACTGTCGGAGTTCATCGGATAGGAAAAGATAAAAAACAATCTATCCATTTTTATCGAGGCTGCCAAGAAGAGGGGGGAAGCCCTGGACCATGCCCTGCTCTATGGGCCTCCCGGCCTGGGCAAGACTACCCTTGCCTACATCATGGGTAAGGAGTTAGGGGTTGATGTCAAAGTGACCTCAGGGCCGGTTATCGAGCGACCCGGTGATTTGGCGGCCATCCTGACCAACCTCCATGACCACGACATCCTTTTTATCGATGAAATCCACCGCCTCTCCCATGTCGTCGAGGAGATCCTGTATCCGGCCATGGAAGATTACCACATTGACATCCTCATCGGCCAGGGCCCGTCAGCCCGGTCCATGAAGCTTGGCATTCCCCGTTTTACTCTGATCGGGGCTACAACCAGAGCGGGACTTCTCACCTCGCCCCTGCGCGACCGGTTCGGGATGAGTTTCCGGTTTGAATTCTATACTCCCGAAGAGTTGACCGTGATTATTAAACGATCGGCCCGGATCCTTTCCGTTCAGATCGATGAGGAGGGGGCGGCGGAAATGGCCCGCCGTTCGCGGGGCACTCCGAGGATCGCCAACCGCCTGCTGCGGAGGGTCCGGGATTATGCCCAGGTGAAGGCGGCTGGTTTAATTGACAGAGAAGTAGCTCTGGCGGCGCTCGAACTGTTCGAAGTTGATCATAAGGGTTTTGATCAGATGGACCGGACGATCCTTTTGACCCTGATCGACAAATTTCAGGGAGGACCGGCGGGGATCGACAATCTCTCCGCAGCTATTGGAGAAGAGCGGAACACCATCGAGGATGTCTATGAACCTTATCTGATCCAGGAAGGCTATCTCCAGCGGACATCCCGCGGCCGCATCGCCACGAGGATTGCTTATGAGCACTTCGGCCGGACGTGGTCGGCCGTGAACCAGAAAGAGCTGTTTTAAAATTGTGGACGAAGGCGCCACTTTTATCTATGCGAATTCTCCTCCATATCTGCTGTGCCCCCTGCACTATTTATCCCCTGCGGATTTTCAGGGAAGAAGGCTTATCCATCACGGGATTATTCTTTAATCCCAATATCCATCCATACCTGGAATATCTCCGCCGTCGGGAGGCACTCGAAAGGTTTGCCCAGGAAGAGAATTTGGAAGTCCGGTGGAGTCCTGATTATCCCCTGGAGGCTTTTTTGCGGGGCGTTGTCTTCAAAGAGCAGGAACGGTGTAGCTGGTGCTACGAAATGCGTCTGAGACGCACCGCAGAGATAGCCAGGCAGGATAACTGCGATGGCTTTTCCACGACGCTACTTTACAGCAAGTTTCAAAAACATGACCGCATTCGCAGCATCGGGGAGATGTTGGCCGAGGAATATGGCGTTCCTTTTTTTTATAGGGATTTCCGCAAGGGTTGGGATGAAGGTGTGCGTATTTCAAGAGATCGGCAAATCTATCGGCAACCCTATTGTGGCTGCATCTATAGTGAAAAGGAGCGGTATGCGGGAAAAGGCAGGACTGCAAATCCTAATGTTTCTGGCTCTTAAAGTACTTAAAACTCGATCTGTGGTATTTTTAACACATTTGCTCGTCTCCAGGATTTTCCGTGCTTCGCGGCCCTCGGAGAAATAGCTAATATTTAAAGGATTAAAATTATCTCAAGGGGATAGGCATGGCGGTATGGAAGTTGCTATTTACTCGAACAAAAATATCGGATAAATATTCATGTATCTGCAACGGACAATAAAGAGCGAGATTATCTGCCGAAGTATCGGCCTGCACACAGGTAGGAAGGTCAATATGACCATCCATCCTGCGGATGTAGATAAAGGTATAACCTTCATTCGCAATGATCTTGCCGGGAAACCACGGATCAAGGCGGAACTCGGGAACGTCTGCGATACGACCCTGGCGACGACGATCGGCGTCAATGGCGCTTCCGTATCGACGGTAGAACACCTCTTGTCAGCCTTCAGCGGGATGGGGATTGATAATGCTACCGTGGAATTGGACGCTCACGAAGTTCCGATCATGGATGGCAGTGCTCAGCCTTTCGTCAACATGCTCAAGGAGGTCGGCACCCGAGCTCAGGGAAAATATAAAAAGTTGCTCGTGATCAATAGCCCCGTCTCCGTTGCCGACGAAAACGGCTCCGCCGCGTTTCTGCCGGCCCGGGAATTCAAGATGACCTACACCATTGACTTCAAACATCCGATTATTGGTCGTCAGACCTGTCATTTCCACTTTTCTGATGCGGCGTATGAACAAGAAATTTGTGCCGCTCGCACCTTTGGTTTTCTGAAAGATGTTGAGTATCTTCAGGCGATAGGTCTTGCTTTGGGTGGTTCTCTGAACAATGCCGTCGTCCTGGATGATCAACGGATCATCAACAAGGGGGGGGTGAGGTGTCCTGATGAATTTGTCAAACATAAGGTGCTGGACGCCATCGGGGATTTGTCTCTTTTGGGGATGCCCATCATCGGACATTTTGTGGCTTTCAAGTCAGGTCACCGTTTGAATAACAATCTCTTGAAAGAACTTTTAATGCGCCAGGATTGTTGGGAAATCGTCAATAGCTATCCCATGGAATTACCTGCAAAGATGTTCAAATCTTTGAATATACCTTCTTTTGCCGTCCTTGATGCCGTGTCCGCCTAGCCTTCTTCGGCTATTCAGAGCAGATAAGACTTGATTTTTCTTCGTTAGTTCCCTAAACTCCCACAGTTGCTCTCATCTTTTCAAAGGCGGGTGTCCGTAGAAATGATCGACAAAACAAGATTTTTGGCGGTTATCCTTGTCATCCTGATGTGGTTGTCTCCGGCTTATGCCCGAGAGGCGGAGATTCGGGATGTCCTGGTGACCCATCAGGGAGACGCGATCACCGTATATGCCAGGGTGACGAACTGTTTCACCAAAGGCATGGAGTCGGCCATTATGGCCGGAGTGCCGACAACCTTTACTTTTCTTCTGGATTTGAACCGGGAAAGGAACTTCTGGTTTGATAAAAGAGTTGTCGGATCGGTGATCAGACAGACGATTAAATATGACAGCGTGAAGAAGCTTTTTTTTGTATCCGCAGCAGACGGCAGGGGAGCGACGGCGTTCCAGGATCTCGAGAGCGCCAAGCGGGCAATGGCGGAAATAACCGGGACCCTCATCATACCCCGCAACGTCGATAACCGGCAAAGACCCTTTTATGTCATGATCAAAGCCAAGCTCGACAAGGTCAGGCTTCCTCTCTACATGGAATATGTGTTTTTCTTTGTTTCCCTGTGGGATTTCGAGACCGACTGGTACCGTCAGGAGGTCGCCTTTTGAGAAGAGAACGTTCCTCCATTTTTCTGGATGCCAAGGAACGCCGCCGCAGAAAAAGGGAGAGAATCCTGATTGTCGTCACGGTGTTCGTGATTGTCCTCCTGACTTTCCTGGAGACCCATCTGACCAGGCAAGAAACAATTCTTCCCGTTTCCAGCAATGTTCTTATCTTCGGCCTTATCAATATCAATATCATCCTGATTATTCTGCTTATTTTTCTCATTGTAAGAAATGTTGTCAAACTTGTGTATGAACGGCGACACGGAATCATCGGATCCCGGATCCGGACAAAACTTGTTGCCGCCTTTGTCAGTTTGTCTCTCATCCCGACGATTGTTCTGTTTCTCGTTTCCATCAACTTTTTATCCTACAGTATTGAAAACTGGTTCAATCTCAGGATAGGGGACGCCCTGAACAGCACCCTCGAAGTTGCCCAGACTTCCTATCAGTACACATCGGACTATGCAAAATTTTATGCCCGGCAGATCAGCGGCGATATTACCGAAAACCGCCTCTACGAGAAAGAACGCACCAAATATCTGAAAACTCTGGTCGAACAGCGGCAGAAGATCTATAACCTGGGGCTTCTGGAGGTGTACTTCGACAGCCAGCGCGAAAAGATCACCATCAGGGATCCGAATAACCCCGATGTGGCCCCCGTGACCCTCTCCCCAAAAACTATCGAGGAGGTCTTCTCAGGGAAAGAAGTTTCCACGGTTCAATCTTCGGGCAGCGGAGACCTGATCAGCGGTATTGCCCCGATCTATGCGCGTCTCAGCACGGGGGAAGTAATCGGTATGGTCGTGGTCAGCTATTATATCTCCCGGGCTTTTGTCGATAAGCTGGCCATAATTTCCAAGACGTCAGAAGAGTACAGACAAATCAAACTCCTCAAGAACCCTATCAAGTTCAGCTATATTGTAACCTTGTCCATCGTCACACTTCTCATCATCTTTTCCGCTACCTGGTTCGGCCTTTTTCTGGCCAAGCAGATTACCGTTCCTATCCAGGACCTTGCCGAGGCTACCGGTAAGATTGCCCAGGGTGATCTCGATTACCGGATCGATATTATTGCTGATGATGAAATCGGCACATTGGTCAATTCTTTCAATTCCATGACGAAAGACCTCAAAAAGAGTCAGCAGAACGTGGAACAGGCCAATATAGACCTTGAGCAGCGTCGTAAGTATATGGAGACGGTCCTCAGGAATGTTTCTGCAGGGGTAATCTCTGTGGACAAGGATGACGTGATCACGATCATCAACCGGGCCGCGGAAAGGATGCTGGAGATCAAGACCGAAAAGGTCCTGCACCGACCCTACCAGGAAGTTCTGAAGCCCGAACATATGGTCCTGGTTGAGGAATTGCTGAAAGAGCTGGAAAAGAGTGAGCATGGATTCGTCGAGAGACAGCTCGAATTCAATGTCAAAGGACGTCCTCTCACGATACTGATCACGACGACGATCATCAACGATGATGAAGGACATGATATGGGAATGGTACTCGTTTTCGAGGATCTCACCCAGTTGCAGAAGGCGGAGCGGGCCGCAGCATGGCGAGAAGTGGCGCGGCGCATGGCGCATGAAATCAAGAATCCCCTGACGCCCATCCAGTTGTCCGCGCAGCGGTTACAGCGAAAATACGGCGACCGTCTCAGTGAAGACGGTGAGATCTTTCATGAATGCACGAAGACTATCATTGGCCAGGTCGAGGTGCTGAAGAATCTTGTCAACGCCTTCTCCCGTTATGCCCGCATGCCCGTGACCAATCCATTTCTTAACGACTTGAATGAAGTACTTGTCGATGCCATTGTTCTTTTCCAGGACGCCCACAAGGATATAGCCTTCGATTTCCAGCGGGGAGAGGGCATTCCCCAACTTAATATCGATCCGGAGCAAATCAAGCGGGTCATGGTTAACCTTCTCGACAATGCTGTGGCCGCCTTGACAACAGGAGACGGACGGATTGAAATAAAGACGTCCTACCATCCCCAGCAGCACCGGGCGGTTGTGGAAGTGATCGATAATGGTTGCGGGGTGCCGTCAAACTACAAAGGCAAAATCTTTGAGCCCTATTTTTCAACGAAAAGATCGGGAACTGGTCTCGGATTAGCCATCGTCGGCTCAATCATCAATGATCATCATGGCCAGATTAGTGTCACGGACAACCAGCCCCAGGGAACGGTTGTGACATTTGAATTGCCCACCCCGGAAGGGGACACAGAGAAGGGAGCCCATGCGTAAAACCATCCTTATTGTCGACGACGAAGAGAGTATTTGCCAGTCCCTGGGGGGGATCCTCAGGGATGAAGGTTACGATGTCCTTACGGCGGGAAGCGGTGAGGATGCCCTGAAAATCATTGACGAAGAAATGCCGAATCTTGTCCTCCTCGATATCTGGCTTCCCGGTATGGACGGGATTGAGGTGCTTAAGATTATTCGCTCTGATTATTCCCATGTCCGGGTGATCATGATGTCCGGTCATGGAACAATCGAGACAGCCGTCAAGGCGACCAAGCTTGGGGCTTATGATTTTATTGAAAAACCCCTGTCCATGGATAAGATCATTCTTTTAGTCAATCACGCGCTGGACATTATCACCCTCGAAGAAGAGAATGTCCTCCTGAAACAGAAGGTGAGCCAACAGCATGAACTAACCGGTTGCAGCATATCCATTATGGAACTCAAGGAGGCGATCGGCATTATCGCTCCCACCAATGCCTGGGTCCTCATCATGGGGGAGAACGGGACCGGCAAGGAACTTGTGGCGAGATCCCTCCACAAATTAAGCCGTCGTAACGGGAAACCCTTCATCGAGGTCAACTGTGCCGCTATCCCGGAAGATCTGATTGAGAGCGAGCTTTTTGGTCATGAAAAAGGCGCCTTCACCGGGGCTACCCAGAAGAAGCGGGGAAAGTTCGATCTGGCCCATGAGGGGACCATTTTTCTGGATGAAGTGGCGGATATGAGCCTGAAAGCCCAGGCCAAGATCCTCCGGATCCTTCAGGAAAAGAAGTTTGAACGGGTGGGGGGGACAAAGATGATCCATGTCGACGTCCGGGTGATCGCCGCCACGAACAAGGATCTGGAAAAGGAGATGGAGGAAGGTCGTTTCCGGCAGGATCTCTATTACCGCCTCAATGTCATCTCTTTGCAGGTCTCCCCTTTAAGGGAGAGAATTGAAGACATCCCTCCCCTCGTGGAACGCTTCCTCAACGATTTTTCCATGAAGGAAGGGGAAGATCCTAAAAAAATTTCTGATGAAGCCTTGGCACTGCTCATGGATCATGACTGGCCGGGTAATGTACGGGAGTTGAAAAATATCGTCGAACGTCTCGTCATTATGACGCCATCCATAGTCATTACCGCAGGCGACATTCCATTGTTTGCCAAGGAGAGCAGTCATGAGATCGAAAGCAAGCCGACTCTCTCCAAGACATCGACATCTCTGGACTCAGACAGTTTGCGGGCGGCGAGAATCGATTTCGAAAAACAGTACATATTGCGAAAGCTCCGGGAATATGACGGCAACATCTCCAAAACCGCGGAGGGCATCGGTCTCGAACGCAGCAATCTGCATAAAAAAATCAAGAGTTACGGCCTGGATGTCGAAAAGTAGGCAACAGGCAATAGGGCACATGGGCGGGGAGATAGAAAATCTGGAAATCAGAGATTATAAAGATTTACCACTGCCTACTGCCTTCAGATCGGATAGGGAGAAGCGGTTGGCGGGTAGAAAAAGAAGTCCCAGCAGGATAACGATGCCAATTGACAAGAAGTGATAAACAATAGCGAATGAGAGGGCGTCTGTTTTGGGGATACCGTAGAGGGTCAGTCCCAGAATGCAGAAGAAATGCCAGTTGCCTACGAAACCGGGTCCTGCGGGGATGGCGATGCCGATCATGAGAATGACCATGAGGACGAAGGCGGCAATAAAGGGCAGGGTTAAATGGAAGGCCAGAAACAGCAAGTAAATGGCTACCCCGTCGATGATCCAGAAGGCGAGGGACAGCAGGCCGACCTGGGCCAGTAAGCCAGGTTTAGCCATCATCCCGAACCCGTCGATAAATTGATGAAGCAGCCGATCCGCTTTTACGGCATAGCGATCCGGTAACCGGCGAATGAGGGGAGCGAGCAATTTTAAACAGGCCTCCCTTTTTAAGAGCATGAAGATCATAAAACCCAGAATGCCCAGGGTCAAAACGATAAAGAAGGCGCTGGAGCGGATCAACCACGGGGGCACGGGAGTCATGAACATGGTTACGGTAAAAATGAGAAAGACCGTCAGACTGTCAAAAATCCTCTCAATAAATATCGTGGCCAGGGCGGAACTCATCCGGATGGGGGCTTTTTTAGTGATCAGATAGGGCCTGGCGAATTCTCCCAGCCGGGCCGGGAAGGAGACAATGGCCAGAAAACCGACGTTGGTTACGGAAAATAGATCAAACAGACTGACCTTATGAATAGGGCTGAGGATAACGCCCCACCGGACAGAACGAATCACCTGCATCAGCACCATGATCACGACGGCGCCGGCCGCATATGCAATGTCGATGGACTTGAAACCTTGCAGTACCCCCTCGTAGTCGATTCCACGGAGGGAAAGATAGACAAGGAGAGCACTGATTATTATACCGGCAATGAGCTGTTTCATGGAGGTGGGGCATAACACAAATCGGATGAATTCACAACGGACGGTGCAAGAAAAACAGAATAAAAAATCCCTTTACGGTGGCTGCCGTAAAGGGATGTGTCGGCAAGGGGTATGTTCAGGCGAGGATCACTGGCGGCAGCGTCGGTTTAGCTTACCCAGACCTTGATCACTTCTATGACCGGTGCCGTGAACAGCGCGACATAGCAGGTGTAGAGAGCGAATGCCCCGACGGCTTCCCCGGCATACATCTTCTCAAACTTCTGCTTGATCGAAAAGATGATCAGGCCGCCGATAATGACCAGACCCAGATGGAAATACGGGAAACTATCTCCTCCCGCGGCAGTGTATTCGGCAAAACTGAAAGTTGCTGTCAGGAGCACAAAGATTCCGGCAACGATGATGGTAGATAGTGTCTTTTTCATGGTATGTGTCCTCCCCCTGGTGTTTTCTTTTACTATATGGATATGAAAGAACCGTGCCAGATATTTTGCTCCGGCGATAATCGCTAATAACTTAAATTTGCACGAGATATTATTTTGCCTTTTCTTGGGATATAACAAAAGTTGAAAGATTCGTTAAATCCATGTAAAAAACATATAAATGAAGCGTAGGGCTCCGGCTCTGCGGATCTATGTTTTCATGCAGCCCGGTGAGGGCATAATGGATTTGTTTGATGAATCGACGTGATTTTCTGAAGAATGCTGTCATGTCAGGCGCCGCGCTTACCCTGCCCCTGGGGATGGCGCCTTTTTTGTCTATGGCCGAAGGGGCCGACAGGCCGGACCTTGCCGTGGTGCGGGGGGCGTCGCCGGCTCGGATTACCAGTGCGGCTGTGAATGAGCTCGGCGGGATGCGCCGCTTCGTTTCCCGGGGAGACATTGTCGTTGTCAAGCCCAATATCGGCTGGGACCGGACACCGGAATATGCCGCCAACACCAATCCTGAGGTCGTAGCCGAGATTGTACGGCTCTGTTATGGTGCTGGCGCCAAAAAAGTAAAGGTCTTTGATCATCCTGTAAGCGACGCCCGGCGGACCTACAAACAGAGCGGGATCGCCGCCGCAGCCGCGGCGGCGGGGGCGCAGGTGTCCTTCGTCGATGAGAGAAAATTCAAGGAGATGGCCATCAAGGGGCAAATTCTCAAAACCTGGCCCCTTTATACGGAAATTATCGAGGCCGATAAGGTCATCAACATTCCTATCGCCAAAGTTCATGGTATCGCAACGCTGACCTTGGGAATGAAAAACTGGATGGGGATAATGGGAGGCTGGCGGGGACGGATCCATCAACGTATCGATGAGAGTCTTGTGGATATTGCCCGTTTTGTGAAGCCGTCGTTGGTTATTCTCGATGCGGTCCGCATCCTCGTGGAAAACGGTCCCCAGGGAGGAAGCCTCTCCGATGTCAGGCGCCTCGACACCGTTATTGCCGGGACGGATCAGGTGGCTGTCGATGCTTTGGGGACAACCCTTTTTGGTATGAAACCGGACGCCCTTGGTTGTATCCGCATCGCTCACAGCGCCGGTTTGGGGAACATGAATATTTCCAGGCTCCGGATCAAGCGCCTCACAATATAGAGAAAGGTTGAAGTCTTCAACCATGACAATGAAAAATCTCCGGAGGTTCAGTCAGACCCTATTCCTCCTGCTCTTTCTGTGGCTGTTTCTACAGACGGAATCGAAGGGGGCCAATGAACTGGGTTATCCGGTCAAGATCTTCCTGGATGCCGATCCCCTGATCTGGTTGACGACGATCCTCGCCTCCCGGTCCTTTTACGGTGTATTTGCCCTGGCCATAACTACCATCGTTGCCACGGCATTGCTTGGCCGGGTGTTTTGCGGCTGGATCTGCCCTCTGGGGACCCTGCATCATTTAGCGGGAAAACTGAAAAAGAGAACCATCCCCAATAAACAGGTTTTCCTTCGTTCCCAGAATCTCTACCGCATCAAGTACCTGCTCCTGACTTTCCTGATTGTCGCTGCCTTATTTGGGGTACAACTTGCCGGCCTCTTCGACCCCCTTGCCCTGTTGATCCGTTCTTTGTCACTTGCCGTTTACCCCATATTCAGCTACACCCTGCGCAGCTTTTTCGATGGCGTCTATACTTGGGATATTAAATTTATTACAGTTGGTTCGGAATTTATTTACGGTTTCCTGAAAAAGACGCTACTCCCCTTCAGTCAGCCTCTCTTTTTCCAGGGGATCTTTATCGGCCTGATCTTTTTTCTGATCCTGGCCCTGAATCTGCGGGAGAAACGTTTCTGGTGCAAGTATCTCTGTCCCTTGGGGGCCTTGCTGGGCCTCCTGTCCCGATATGCCCTCCTCAAGCGTTCGGTGAGTGAGGACTGCGACGGGTGCGGCGTTTGTCTGCGGGGTTGCCAGGGTGTGGCATGCTTTTCGGGCAGTCCGGGCGGGGCCATCCTGGATAAGGTAAAAGAATGGAAAAGCGCCGAATGCCTGGTGTGCCTCAACTGCGACGATCCCTGTCCGAAGAATGCTGTTTCCTTCGGATTTTCACGGAAACAGGCGCCTGCCGCCCTTGATCTTGGTAAACGACGTGTCCTCAGCTCCGTGCTGGCGGGGATGGCCGCGGTGCCCCTGCTGAGAATTACACCCCTTGCAAAGGTCGGCGCCGCCGAACCGACTTTGATCCGCCCCCCCGGCGCTCTGGCGGAAGAGATGTTCCTCAAACGCTGCGTCAAGTGCGGAGAATGTATGAAGGTCTGCATCACCGGCGGTCTCCAGCCCACTTTCATAGAGGCCGGTCTGGAGGGTATCTGGTCCCCCGTCCTCGTCCCCCGCATCGGCTATTGTGAATACCGCTGCACCCTTTGCGGCCAGGTCTGTCCCACCGGGGCCATCAGGAAACTCAATCTCGAGGAAAAGGCCGCCACAAAAATCGGTCTGGCAATGATCGACAAGGGCCGATGCCTACCCTTCGCACATAACATGTCCTGCATCGTCTGTGAGGAGGTCTGCCCCACGTCTCCCAAGGCCATCTGGTTCGAGGAGGTCCGCCTGCGGGACCGTTATGGTCGGGAGGTGCTCCTGAAACAGCCCCACGTAGATCTCTCCCTCTGCGTCGGCTGCGGGATCTGCGAGACAAAATGCCCGGTCCTCGGCCGCCCGGCCATTACGGTGACGAACCTCGGCGAGTCTCGGTCAAAGGACAATCAGCTCTTGCTGAGTTAAAAAACGTCCTGTCCCGGCGCCCGGACCGATTAACCCCTTGTAGGCCAAACAATCCATCATTGTATGATTGAGAATCAGTTGTTGCGGAGGGAGGCAAGAAGCTTATCCAGGTCGGGAAAGACGGCCTGATTTTCCCGCCAAGCGTAGATCATGGTCTCTATGTGCAGGCGCCGCAGTTTCGCCGTCATGGCGGCGTCGAGGGGTTCGGGCAGGGCCAGGATCAGCCGGGGCGGGCGGGGAAAATGGATGCTACTCACAAGGAGCTGGGTGGCCCCTTCCTGGACGCTTTTAGGAAGATTGTTCGTCTTGACCTGGAAAACGGCCGCCGCGTCCCCCTCCTTATCGACGGCCATGAGATCACGGAGGCCGTCATTGCCGCATTTCCAGCGAAGTTCCTTCAGAGCGGCGGCGAGATCCCGGATCACCAGTCCATGATCGCATTCCGAGGCCATGTCCCGCAGCAACTCGCAATGACGCATCCCCAATAATTCCTCCCGGAGGCGGAGGTCGTCAAAACCCATTTCCATCTGGGCGGACGGCGGGGCGGCCATGTCCTTGATCTTGTCGATCTTGTTGACGAACTGTGACAATTGGCGGGCGAAGCGGGGAGAGTGGAGGAGGCCGACAACGGCGACGGACGCCTCTTCCGCGCCGTCTTCCATATCTACCCAGACGCCCCGGTATTGCCTCTCGAAGAGAGCCTTGCCGATCCCCTTCCGGCCGCCGCCCAATTTGCCCCGGTGGACAACGAAAATCCGCCCCTTGCCGTCGGCGGCGAAGGCTCCGCCGATGCGCCGGTCGGTTCCCTCCTTGGGAAAGTTAATCTCGCAGGTAATGGACAGGGCGGCGTCGGTCTTGGGCCGGGCCGTTCCGAAGGCGTTCCAGTAACGATTTTCTTCCCCCTTGCCGGGAAAGAACCATAGCCCGAGTTCGTCGGACCACCATACCCGGACCCGGGCGCTTGCCCCCTGGTGGCCGAGGTTAACGGGGATCTTTTCCCTCCCCCAAGTCTTGAGCTGGCGGGTGAAGTGTTGTTGGCAGCGGTGGATGGCCTTTGCGTCGGTAATAGCCTTGAGCATATCAGCCAAAAATTATCATATTGGGAAAATTGCACCGGTAATAATGGGTATCCAAGATCATATACTTTTCACGTACAAAAAATAGCATGGGCTGTCAAGGATAGTTTGGAGCCGGAGAGAAACTCGCTGCTGCTGATCGCAAAAAGGAAAACTTCCTTGACGCTATGAAAAGGTCTGGGGAAAAGGCATCAGCGTGCAACGCATTGAAAACATGACGATTTACATGTGTCGCTACTTTAAGGAAATACAATGGCAGATGCATGCTAACATACTCCGCGAAAATATTCAATATTGTGATTCATTTGCGAATGTGATAGTCGCGCACCGTCTTCTTTTTATCAGAGCTCGAATATGGAAAAAGAACGTATCCGCAAGCAGTCCCAGGCATGATCGGAATCGTTTTATCACCATGCACGGCGGATAAGGGAGGCAAAACAAAAATAGAGGGAGGTAGGTTAATGTCGTACGCAGAAGAGTACAAAAGTAAGCTTGTTAGCCCGGAAGAAGCAGTGAAAGTGGTAAAGAGCGGAGACTGGATTGATTACGGATTCGGCCATACCAAGCCGGTTGGTCTGGACAAGGCCCTTGCGGCCCGTAAGGATGAACTCAAGGATATCAATATCCGCCATTGCTTGAGTTTGAGTGCCCAAGCCTGTCTCGAGGCAGACCCTGAGGGAGAGGTCTTCACATTACAGAACTGGCATTTCTCTGGTTACGATCGCAAGAAACACGATCTTGGCCGGTGCTATTACCACCCCATGATCTTCCGCAACCAGCCCCTGTTCTACCGAAAGAGCATCAAGAGTGTCGACGTTGCCATGCTAAGGGTGACGAAAATGGACAAGGATGGTTTTTTCAACACGCACATGGGCAATGCGGCAGTGCGTGCGGTAATGGACGTTGCGAAGAAGATCATCCTCGAAGTGAACCCGCTCCTTCCCTGGGCAATGGGTGGCGCTGAAGAGACGGTGCACATTTCGGAAGTCGATTACGTAGTCGAGTTTGATTCCAAGTTAGAGGTCATCCCCCCCGCGGCCCCGACGGAGATCGACAAGCAGATCGCCGCTCACATTGTCCCCTTGATTCCCAACGGCGCCTGCATCCAGCTCGGTATCGGCGGGCTGCCCAATTTTATCGGCAGCAAGCTTGCCGAATCAGATCTCAAGGATCTGGGTTGCCACACGGAGATGCTTGTTGACGCCTACTACCACATGTACACGGCCGGCAAGCTGACGAACAAGAAGAAGGGCATCGACAAGAAGAAGAGTGCTTATGCCTTTGCTGCCGGCAGCCAGTTCCTCTATGACTGGATTGACGAGAACCCCTCGCTGGCGTCCTATCCTGTTTCCTACACCAATGCGCCGCATATCATGGCTCAGAATGACAACATGGTTTCCATCAACGCCTGTGTTGAGGTGGATCTGTTCGGTCAGGTTTCTTCCGAATCATCAGGACCGCGCCACATCAGCGGCACGGGTGGACAGTTGGATTACGCCACGGGCGCATACATGTCTGATGGCGGCATATCCTTCATCTGCTGCAACTCCTCATACAAGGACAAAAAGACCGGCGAGACCAAATCCCGGATCGTACCGATGCTGCCCCAGGGCTCGATCGTGACGGTGCCCCGCACCCAGGCCCACCTGATCGTGACCGAGTACGGCGTGGCTGACCTGGCCGGCAAATCCACCTGGCAGCGGGCGGAAGCGCTGATCAACATCGCCCATCCGGACCTGCGGGATGGGCTGATAAAAGATGCGGAACAGATGAATATCTGGCGGAAAAACGGTAAGTAATCTTTAACGGAGCTTTAATGCGGTGAATTAAAAAGTTAGAGATTTAAAATCAAGTAAAAGCCCCGGGGCGGTGTTTCCGTCCCGGGGCTTTCTTGTCCATAAAACACAAGTCCCCAACATTCGCTCCGGTCACGTCCCAACATTTTTTTTAAATCTCCTGTTGACTTATTCTGCATATTGTGGTTAATCGCATGCCATCATACTACATATTGTGTTTCATACATTTAACTCACTTGTAATTATCACCGAAGGGAAAAAGAGAATGAAAAAAAACACTTCCACACCGCCGATTCCTGAATTCACAAAAAATGCCCTGACCGTTCTGGAAAGACGTTATCTGAAACGGGATCAGGATGGGGTCGTTCTGGAAACGCCGTCCCATATGCTCAGTCGCGTGGCCGGCGCCATTGCCGCCGCGGATCGGAAATTCGACGCCAAGGCCGATACGAAGAAATTGGAAGGCAAGTTTTACGATATGATGTCCCGCCTGGAATTTCTTCCCAATTCACCCACGCTGATGAATGCGGGGCGGGAGCTGGGTCAATTATCAGCCTGTTTTGTCCTGCCGGTCGGTGATTCCATGGAGGAAATATTCGACGCCGTGAAATATACTGCCCTGATCCATAAATCAGGCGGCGGCACGGGCTTTTCCTTCTCCAGTTTACGACCGGCCAATGATGTGGTCTTGACGACCACGGGCATCTCCAGCGGTCCCATTTCCTTCATGCGGGTCTTCGATGTGGCCACGGAGACCATCAAGCAGGGCGGCACCCGCCGTGGCGCCAATATGGGCATCCTGCGAGTCGATCATCCCGACATCATGGACTTTATCATGTGCAAGGCCGACAAGAAACAGTTGAACAATTTCAATATTTCCGTCGGTATGACGGAAGTCTTCATGATGGCTGTTGAAAAAGATGAGAATTATGACCTCATCAATCCGAGGAACGGCAAGGTTGCCGGAACGCTCAACGCCCGAAAGGTCTTCAACCGGATTGTTACTCAGGCCTGGGAAAATGGTGAGCCGGGCATCGTTTTTCTGGACCGCCTGAATCGGGACAATCCGACTCCTCATGTTGGCACCATTGAATCAACGAATCCTTGCGGGGAACAACCCCTTCTTCCTTATGAGTCCTGTAATCTGGGATCCATAAATCTGGGTAAAATGGTTAAAGACGGGCAAATTGATTGGGCGAAACTTAAAGAGGTGGTTCATCTTGCCGTTCATTTTCTCGATAATGTCGTGGAAGTAAATAAATATCCCCTTCCTCAGATCAGTGAGATGACACGGGGAAACAGGAAAATCGGTCTCGGAATTATGGGCTGGGCGGACATGCTTATTCTCCTTGCTGTTTCCTATGACTCTAAGGACGCCATCATGCTTGCCGAGAAAGTCATGCAATTTATACATGACGAAGGTCACGCTGCATCACGGGAGCTCGCGAAAAAGCGGGGCTCCTTTCCGAATTTTGCGGGGTCCGTTTATGACCAGCGAGGCGAGCCGCCAATCCGGAATGCCACGATCACGACTATTGCCCCGACGGGGACCATATCCATCATTGCCAATTCCTCGTCCGGTGTGGAACCGCTTTTTGCCGTCTCTTACGTGCGCCAGGTCATGGACGATGACATCCTGGTGGAGGTCAATCCCTGCTTTGAAATGATCGCCAGGGAAAGGGGATTTTACTCTCTGGAACTGATGCAGCGTATTGCCGAGCACGGAACCATTCGGGACATGGAAGATATTCCCGCTGATATTCAGAAAATATTTGCTACGGCTCATGATATTTCCCCGGAAGTACACGTCGAGATGCAGGCCGCCTTTCAGAAGTATACGGATAACGCGGTGAGCAAAACGGTAAATTTTTCCAATAGCGCCACCATCGATGATGTTGCCAAGGTGTATCATCTGGCCTACACGATGGACTGCAAGGGGGTGACGATCTATCGCGACGGATCGAGAGACAAGCAGGTCCTCTCGACGCTGAAAAAGGAAGATCAGACCCAGCGGATGTCCATTGATGAAGAAAAGACGGTTGTCAAGCGGGAACGCCCCAAGGTCCTGAAAGGCTGGACATATCAGATGCGGACCGGCTGCGGTCCCCTTTATGTAACTGTCAATGAAGATAAAGCAGGCATTTTTGAATTATTCACGACGATGGGCAAGGCCGGCGGCTGTGCGGCGTCGCA
Organism: Deltaproteobacteria bacterium; assembly: GCA_026388335.1. Lineage (GTDB taxonomy): Bacteria > Desulfobacterota > Syntrophia > Syntrophales > UBA8958 > UBA8958. The sequence goes on along the minus strand of JAPLJZ010000072.1, from coordinate 175 downwards.
GAGCGAGGCCATCGGCCGCATGGTTTCCCTGGCCTGGCGCAGCGGGGTTCAGGCGCGACAGGTTGTCAAGCAACTCCAGGGAATCTCCTGCCATTCCCCTTCCGGATTCGGTGAGAACAAGGTATTATCCTGCGCCGACGCTGTGGCCAAGGCGATTCAATCCCATATGGCGGAC
>JAPLJZ010000008.1 GCA_026388335.1 Deltaproteobacteria bacterium | reverse complement strand
TATATGCGATCCATTAAATAAGTTGACATAATGGGTGTTTATTTTTCCCCTTTCTGGTTTCAAAATGGGTTTGTATCGTTTGCCAGCATTCGTCGTCGGAGTGAAAGCGCCTTGTATGGGTTGCCTGACGTCGTAATTCATGCCACTCCCATTCTGTGGGATTAAGTTCTGGAGAATAAGGCGGAAAGAACATTAACTCAATAGTCTCCTGCTTGGACAGATATTCTTTGACAAGTTTCGCCTTATGCCATTTAGCATTATCGACGTACAAAGTGATTCGTGAGTAATTATGGTAATTTTCCTTTATCAAGTCCAGGATCGATATGAAGATTTCCGCATTTCCTCTGGGGATTCTTTGAACGATGGCATCCATGGTGTTGATATCAACGATGCCACACAGGTTAACGCGCTCTCGTGTACTGTCCGAGGGCAACAAGGGTTGGTATCCCTTGGGTGCCCATTGAGCGGCAATGGTCGGATCCAACTGAATGCCCGCTTCATCCGAAAAAAGAATCGCTTCATCAGGTTGCTGATTTTGGAGTTTTTTTTAAAGCCTCGACAAATGCCTCCTGTTTTTCAGGGTCTGCTTTGCTATACTTTTTACGTCCACGCTGAAGAGAGAAATCAATGCTATGAATCCAATTATTGACTTGACTGCGCCCTATATCGATCTCATGTCTCTCCTTAAGGTATGTTCTGACCAGGGGACCATCCCAACGAGATTGACTATATCCCTGGCTTGTCGGCGGTTGCAGCAATATTTCCTTCAGATTATCAGATATTTCTGTCGTCAAACTGCTGGGGCGACCGGAACGCTTTTCTTCTTCTACTCCCGGAATGCCCTTCTCGTTCACCCGCTTCACAAGATCATAAATGCCTTGACGAGACAAATTATGCCTACGACTCAGCTGATCAATCGGGGCCTTGTCCATCACCCCCTGCAAAATGGCAATCCTCAATCCCATACGGATCGGCCCTCGCCCAGACACAAAATCGGCCAAAATTTCACTTGTTACTTCAGGATGTGTAACCATAAGCTTCGTTTTTCTCATGTCTGCTCCACCTCCCTCTCTCAGGTGGAAACATGATACCCTGTAAAGGCTATTTTGTAAAGTTATTTATTGGATCGCATATAATCTCGTAATTTTAACGTGGATGACTTATTGATCTTGCCTTGACAATATAGAATCATTCCCGTACACTTACGTCATGTAAAGTCAGATTCTAATCCCACAACCAATCAACCAACCTTGACTTATCTTGAGCCAAAACTATGATGGATGGTATCGATATATCGCGGGTGGTTTCAGCATCTGCAATGGCCGTTATTGCCATGACTTCGCTGGTGTTCGGTGCGCTTGTCGGATTTTACACCCGGTCGTCTCAAAAAGTCGGCGCTATGATTATGGCTTTCGGGACCGGGGCGTTGATCCAGGCCCTTGCACTCCAACTCGCCTTTGAGGGGGCGGAGAGGTTAATGCACAAAGCGCATCTCAGCGGCATTCAAAGTTGGCTTTGGGTGGCGGGTGGCTTTATCGTCGGGGGGTGATTTACTACCTTGGCAACCGCCTCATTGAGAAACGGGGTGGTGCGTTACGTCATCCGGCCATGGCAAAACTGTATCTTCTCAACAAGAAGAGGGAAGAGTCAGCAGCCATTCTTGAAAAACTCTCCCAAATCGACCTCGTCCGCAGGCTCCCGCCGGAAGAAATGGAGGATGTTCTTCTCTGTGTTCAACCATATCATGCTATGGCCCATCAAGAAATTTTCAAACAGGGAGACAAGGGAGATGCTCTCTATCTTATTGATGTGGGACAGGTGGATATCGTCGTCGGCGCCGGAAGAGGTGAGATGAAAAAGATTGCCACATTGGGCACCGGACAATCCTTCGGAGAGATGGCCCTGTTGACAGGAGAGCCGCGTTCGGCTACAGCGGTTGCTGTAAAAGATGTGTTGCTCCTCAAAATCGATAAAATTCACTTTGATGAACTGATCGACAAATCTCCTAATCTCCGCAGCGCCGTCGAGGCTCTCAACTCCCAGCGGGTAATACACAACGTCCAAACCGCCAGCAGCTCGATGGATGCCGAGATCTGGCAGAAACTGGCGTTAGCCAACATCCAGCGGTTGAGCAGGAATGAAGAGGTCAGTCTGCTCAAGAAACAGGCCACTACGGGAGCTCCGCTTGCTATCTTTTTAGGGGCGATGCTCGACGGTATTCCAGAATCCATCGTCATCGGATCGAGTTTCGTTTCTCTAACGACGTATCATTTCACCTTTTTAGCGGCGGTGTTTCTTTCCAACCTACCTGAGGCGATGGCAAGTTCCGCTGGCAT
>JAPLJZ010000162.1 GCA_026388335.1 Deltaproteobacteria bacterium | reverse complement strand
TAACAGCTTTGCCTATGTAACTCAGGTTGCCGTCAAACCGCCGACGTTTGTCTTTTTCGTCCGCGATCCCAAGGCAGTCCACTTTTCCTATGAACGCTATTTGATGAATCAGCTTCGGGAGGCCTTTGGCTTCGACGCATCGCCGTTACGGGTCTTCTTCAAGAAAAAATCCAAGGACAAAGGGGAGACTTGAGCTAAAAAAATACCCCTCTTGCCTCATATTAAGCCCTCGGCAGCGGCAAGATTTGGTTGAAGATTCCGACGAATGGTGATCTTGAAAAATCTTAAAGCGGCTTTTTATCGACAACTTTCTGTGTTTAGAGTTCTGAGCAGAAAACTACATAGGCAACCAAAGGTGTGCTACCGATATCGGACAGGCTTGGCCAAGGCTTTCCGGCCACTCAAACTCCCTTTTGTGATTTGAACGGTAGATCGCATATTCATCAATTGCAAAATGGTTGGTTGTCTTCAGTGTGGCGCTCTTTATGTCATCGTCAAGGACAGATGCGAGCTTTATAAATGAATAATCGTCCTTTATATACCCGACCATTAGTGCATCCTGCATGGCCCAGGCATAGTCACCGACGACGAATCGTATCAGCCCCTTATTACAATAGTAGGACAAAATGGAGCGTTTACTGCCAACTGGTTTACATTCCACAAAGAGCCCATCCTGATCACTAAGAATCGAATATTGATCCCTTTTTAGATCAAAGAAGATATCCGGCATCTTGTCGGGATGTTTTTTGTCCACGTTTGTGATCTTGGGTTCACGGACCACCTTACCGAAGCGTGCGCAGTCGAAACCATCGACTTCTCCGTTTTTTCGTAAACGGTTTTCAATGATCTCCACCAGTATCTGGGTGATGGTATCTTCATCTTCTGAGTGTAAAAGGAAGTCGGCAGGTGGTTTTTCTATAAGCAGCTGCCATGCCCGTCTGATTACCTTGCAAAGAAGCAGGATCGTACGCTGTGGAATTTGTGGGTGCGGTAATATGAACTCAATGCCGTGGGTAAAGAAACCGATGGCCATCAGCTTCTCCCCATGGGAAACTGGTCAAGATGATAGCGCATAATATCCAAGGCGCACAGCCGGGCGCGGCTCAACGTCCAATAACGGTATTGGCCAATAATTCCAACTAGCAGTCGCCCTTCTTCGTGAACGATGACTCTACTACATCCTGTTTTGTTAGCTTCTTCGGTGATTTGAGAAATCAATTCTTTTACCGCCGCTTGCGTCAGACTTACGGAAGTAGCGGACGAAGAAATCGTAAAAAAATGCCATGGAGAATCAATGTCTTGATTTGCGATGTCACTCTCATCTACTGATACAGTTTCATCCGTTACGGCAAAAGACGGGGCGAGCATTCGTTGAAGTTCAGCATAGAAGGCATCGCGATCTTTTTTTGCCGGGGCACTATTGGCTCGATCACGCGCCTCTTTAAAAGGCGGGGCCACTTCCAATGTATCTTTTACGACTTGGCGGTCATATTCGTCCAATCCGTAGAGATCAAAAATGAATTCGTTGATTTCCTTCCAGGGTTTGCTGGATGCGGTTTCAAGCTGGCCAGACAGCCGTATTGCTTGTTGACGTAGACTTTCTGACAACAGATCGATTGCCGGGAATGGGAATTTCTCAAGATTGTCCTTTAAAAAGGTCCTTCGTTCCGCACCCATCCTAGAGCTTGTCATTAAGACATGGTATCTGAACAGTTCTGAATGTGTAAGCAAATGAAGAAGAGCAACAGGGGCGGTGTCGGAAAGCCCTTTTGCGGAAAATCCATAATATGATTGGCTGAAGACGGTGGCCTCATGAAGCAAATAGGACTTAGCTGAGATAAGGGATGCCCCTGGAGATTGTGGCACAATAAGTAACGGTGGAGAATACAAGTCAATGCGTCTAGGCATATGCGCTGTAAGATGCCTGAATTTAGGAAGTAATTGCACATCAACTGCGAATTCGCCATTTGCAGATGAAGTAAAATCCGGCAAGCCATACATGAAGGCTGCATCATCTTGACGCAGCTCCGGTGAAAGGTCATACCCTTTCCCAGAGTATAACCCTCTGCTTTTCCAATATGATTTAACGGTAGGCCACCCCAGTTCAGCGATCTTGTGAACGACTTCCACATCAAGAGTCGTTCCTACCGCAAGCGTTTTCAGCAACCCAGAATTATTAATGATTTCTGAAGCAGGTACTGGCTGGGCAGATTGGTAATCAATGCGGATACGTCCTTTATCGTTCAAGTACTTTTCAAAATGTGGGGTAACAAAATGAAAATAGTGGTCGGCCGAAGGCACGCGATTACGCGCGAAAAAGAGCATGAATGGTTGATTCATGCCCGGCCATACCTCGGTATCTGACAGGTTTGATCCATTGAGTATCCCCGTAATTTCGAAACTTCGCAGTATTGCATTAAATGCACGGACGCCAGAGAGTGTCTGCTTGAGAAAGATACGCCCGGGTAAAACCATTGCTATAATACCTTCCGGTTTCGCCCATTGGGTCGCTTGCCATAAGAATGGCAGGTCCGGATTGTTGTCAGGATTACGATATTTTGCAGCAATATCTGCAAGGCCGCGGTCACTTAGCGTTTGGCGCGCCAACGCGGTAAATTCTGCATTTTGAGACTCGATTTCTTCCTTCTCTTCTTCGCTTTCTCCCCGCAGGCGGCTCCACGGGGGATTGCCAATGACCATATCAAAACGGCCATTAAAGTCCTTGGAAAGATCCGGTCGCAAGCTACCCATGATAAAGCCCCTGGCTTCCCGCTCTTCAGGACGCCTTTGATTATGCAGCACTACATCCTGAAGCGGCTTCGGAAACTTCAGGCTCTTGGGAGGCCGGGGAGATCCATTCAGTTCAATGGCGGTGATGTAAAGCGACAATGCTGCCAAGCGCAAGGCAGATTCACTCACATCAAAGCCACAGAGTTGATTGTAGAGGATGGACTGAATTATCTTGGTATCTGGCCTTTTCCCGTCATGTTCCCAGCGGGAAGCAACAAGCTTCCTGAACGCCAGAACGAGGAAAATTCCTGCCCCACAACTGGCGTCCAGAATTCGGGCATCTTTTTTATCGGTGACACCTTCAAATGCGTCGTCCACAAGGTACCGCGCGATGTTCTTTGGTGTATAATGGACACTCGTCTGTTTTGACTGTCGAGAATCCCACGTCCTGCTGAAATTCTCATATACCTGGCTGAGCACACCGATGGGAATGTGCGCGAAATCGAGATCACCCCAATCGATCTGAACCTGAAATGTCCCATGGGCAATATATTTCCACCCCTCCAAAACGGCTTGCAGATGGTGAAATAATTCTCCACCAGTTAGCCTATCTGCTTGGTTGAATATCTCTGTATAGTCATCTGAAAAAGGAAGCATGTCGCCATTGAAGGTTTCGTCAAGCCAGCGGCATGTTGCTACGGCATTCGTAACATTGGATAAGCAAGCACCAGGTGATCCAGCTTGCGGACATACAGCATCAAGCTCATTCGGGAGGATTATCTTACGATCCCACAGGAAACGAAAGAACAATGCCCTGCCGAGGAATGAGAGTACGTCCAGAGGGTTGAGGCCGTATGTTCCTATGAGGGTCTCTGATGAGCGCGTCATCAGATCGTAAATTGTCCTGAATACGTAATCAGAATCTTCGGGCTGGCCTTCTATGGTGAAAACGCCACTTACGACACTCTGAAAAAACAGCGGAGCTTCTGAAGAATCCTGCTTGATTGTCTTTTTATATCCGCTTTTCAAAACGGAACGGTCCAAGTTTATAGGATATACATTCAACTCACCCGGACTCAATACACCGAGATATGCCCTCTCTCCCCGGTTAGCCAAAAGCCACTGCAAATCCAACATTTTTTCATTGTTAAAATTCCGTATCTGATTTTCCGATACAATATAAAGAAGAGGTCTGGCCTGGAATTCGGCAACGGCATCAATTTTAAGGTTTCCGCTTCCGGAAGGTTTCAACAGATCAAGGTAGTCCAAATGCCTGGGAGTTGGCTCGCCGCCAAGAAGCACGACATCGTGACATCCAAAGGCTTTGACTGTGTCAGCAACGTTCATAATCAACACCGATTATTCATAGTTCGGACAATTCCCCGGTAACGTCCAAGGATACGGACCAGATCGTTCTTACCCATGTCATACTGGAGGTCTTCAAAGGCAGGATTTTCGGATTTAAGTACAAGTGAGTCAGAAGACAAATAGACCCGTTTCAATGTAGCCTCTTGTTGATCAACAAGAACAGCCGCTATTTCCCCATTATCGACGCGATCCTTCCGCTGTATAACAGCAATATCGCCATTTCTGATTCCTGCGCCTGTCATACTGTCACCATGTATATGGAGCGCAAAAAGCTCACCATCACCAAACAAGGCAGGTGGAATGGGTAAACGATCTTCAAAATTATGTTCTGCCCATATCGGAACTCCCGCCGCAATGTTACCGAGTAATGGGATAGAGTTTTCCTCTTGCCGGATAACTGGTCCAGATACCAACGTCAACTGGATACCACGTGCCTTTCCGAAGTTCAGGTGGATATATCCCTTTTTTTCGATCAGCGCAAGGTGACTTCGTACGGCATTAAGGCTGCCATACTTGAAGTGGCTACATATTTCCGCCTGTGTCGGCGGGTAGCCATTTTTCAGCTGCCATGCGCCAATAAAGTCATAAATCTCAGATTGTTTGTCTGTCAGGATCTTCACACTGGCTCCGCTCAATTTATAGATACTGTCGTTATGAGCACTATTATAATATACAGTATCATAAAAAGCAAGACATAAATTTTGTCAATCCGATTCCTAAGCTTTTCTTTCCGTAATCGTTAACTTGCCTCTCATTATAAAAGTGCTGCTTCGTAGATACCGTTCTTGTCAAGCAGAAGCGCGAAATCCGCCGCACGATGCACAACAACGAATGGTGGTTTGTCATCATTGACATCATCGCCGCCCTGACGGACGCCGCCGATCCTTCCGATTATTGGAAGAAGATGCGCAAACGAGATCCGGATTTAGGCACGGCCCTTCAAGGGGAGGGTCAATTTGTCCCCCCCCTTGCCTTGGAGTGTGCGACGGCGGACGAGGATTGACCCCATTGTTCTTCCCTTGACGCGTGATGGTTTTTTAAAGTATGGAGACACGCTGATCTGTACAAAAATAGTGTCGATAAAAAGGAGGTTATATGAAAACCAGGTTATCCGGGCGTGTCTTTTTATCTTGGCTTATTATTGCCGGACTGACAGGTCTTTTTGCCGGCCCCGCCGCGGCGGCGGAAACGATCAAACTGGGCGTTGCCGGATCTCATAGCGGCGATCTGGCCTCTTATGGTTTGCCGACCAAACGGGCGGCGGAATTGGTAGCCAAGGAATTCAACGCCAAAGGCGGCGTTCTGGGGAAAAAAGTGGAAATCCTTGCCGAGGACGATGTCTGCAAACCGGAACTGGCCACGAACACAGCAACCAAACTGGTTTCCCGAGGGGCCCATGTCGTCCTGGGGCACATCTGTAGCGGGGCCACCAAGACCGCCCTGGGAATCTATAAAGACGCCGGAATCGTGACCATGTCCTCCTCGGCGACCAATCCCGAGCTTACCCAGAGCGGCAAATACCCGAATTTCTTCCGGACTATCGCCTCCGATGACGCCCAGGCAAAATTAGACACCGATTTTGCCATGGATGTCCTGAAGGTTAAAAAAATTGCCATTCTTCATGACAAAGGTGATTATGGAAAAGGTCTGGCTGAATTTGCCAGGACCTTTATCGAAGCCTCTAAAAAGGCGCAGGTTGTCGTCTTTGAGGGGATTACCCCCGGGGCCGTCGATTACTCCGCCGTTGTGAATAAAATTAAGCAGTCAGGCGCGGAAGCGGTGATATACGGGGGCTATCATCCCGAGGCCTCGTCCATTGTGATTCAGATGCGTAAGAAAAAAATGGGCACCCTCTTCATCTCCGACGACGGCGTGAAGGACGACACCTTTATCAAGGTGGCGGGTAAGGCCGCCGAAGGGGTTTACGCCTCGGGTCCCAAGGATACCACCAAAAACCCCTTGGCCATTGCCGCCATTGCGGCCAATAAAAGCACCTATAACACTGATCCGGGGGCCTTCTTCCTGAACGGGTACGCCGCTGCCCAGGCCCTGCTAAATGCCATTCAAAAGGCAAAGTCCACCAAGTATGAAGCTGTTGCCAAGGCGTTGCGCACCTACCCGGTGGACACTCCCCTGGGAAAGATCAAGTTTGACAAGAAGGGCGATGCCATCGGCGTGGGTTTTTCCATGTACCAGGTGCGAAACGGCATCTATGTCGAGGTCCCCGCAGCCGTGACGGCGAAGGTAAAAAAGAAGAAATAAGTGGACTATTTCCTTGAACTATTTCTTGGCGGCTTGACCCGGGGAAGTATCTACGCCCTCATCGCCCTCGGCTATACGATGGTTTACGGGATCATCGAGCTTATCAATTTCGCCCACGGAGAGATTTACATGATCGGGGCCTTCACGGCCCTGATCGTGTCTTCGGTCCTGGCATTTGCCGGGATGTCGGGTCCGTCGGTGCTCTTTTTAGCGGCATCGGTGGCGATTATTTATTCCGCCGCCTATGGCTTCACGGTGGAAAAGATCGCCTATAAGCCCCTCCGCCAGGCGCCCCGCCTTTCTCCCCTGATCAGCGCCATCGGCATGTCCATCTTCCTTCAAAATTACGTGATGTTAGCCCAAACGTCAGATTTTCTGCCCTTCCCAAGCCTGCTTCCCGAGTTGACCTTTCTGGAAAAGTACGGGCTGAAAATCGGCTCTTCGGAATTTATCATCCTGGTGACGACGGCGGTTTCCATGGTCCTCCTGATGCTGCTGATCAAGTTCACGAAGATGGGCAAGGCCATGCGGGCGACGGCTCAGGACCGCAACATGGCCATGCTCGTCGGCGTCGATGTCAACCGGACGATTTCCTACACCTTTATCATCGGTTCCGTCCTGGCGGCCATCGGTGGGGTCCTCATCGCCTCCCACATCGGCCGGATCAACTTCTACATCGGCTTCATCGCCGGGATCAAAGCCTTTACCGCCGCGGTCCTCGGCGGGATCGGATCGATTCCCGGGGCCGTTCTGGGGGCCTTCATCCTCGGCTGGACGGAGAGCTTCGCCACGGGCTATGTCTCCAGCGATTACGAAGATGTTTTTGCCTTTGTCCTCCTCGTATTGATCCTCATCGTTCGTCCCTCCGGTCTGCTGGGCCGCTCCACGGTCCAGAAGGTATAGGAGGCTACCCCATGAACGCCATGGCCCAGATTCGCCAATCCCTGATCATCGCCCTGTGGTTCATGTTCCTCACCTTTCCTGTCCTGGTTGTCCGCGTCAACACTATCGAAAAGGTCGTCGAATGGCGCTGGCCGAACATGATCTATGTGGGGATCGGAAGTTTTCTGATCTCCTTTGTCTGGCGGTATTTCCTGGAAAGAAAGGCGCAGGGGGGAAAGCAAGAGGCGTATCCGGCCCCGGCCATAGCAACGGGAAAATCCTTTATGCAGCGCCTCATGGCCGAGCCGCGGCTGTACCGTCCCTTCCTGATCGTCCTTTCCCTTTTCGGCCTTGCCTTTCCCTTCCTGCCCTTTGCCTCGACCTACCAGATCAACATTGTCACCAACGCCCTCCTCTATATCATGCTGGGGTTGGGGCTGAATATCGTGGTGGGACTGGCCGGGTTGCTCCACCTGGGTTATGTGGCTTTTTATGCTGTCGGGGCTTATAGTTACGCCCTTCTCTATTACCATTTCGGGATCGGCTTCTGGGTGGCCCTGCCCATCGGCGCCCTTTTCGCGGCCATCTTCGGGATTATCCTCGGGTTTCCCGTCCTGCGCCTCCGGGGAGACTATCTGGCTATCGTCACCCTCGGTTTTGCCGAAATCACCCGCCTGGTCCTGGAAAACTGGAACGGATTCTCTTTTGGCCCGAGCGGCATCGCCGGCATCCCCCGTCCGGGCCTCTTCGGCATGGAGATGGACCTCCATCAAGGAACGATCTATATCTATTTTCTCATGATCGCCCTTTGTCTGTTTACGATCTTTGTGGTCAACCGTCTCCAGAACTCCCGCATCGGCCGGGCCTGGGTGGCACTC
>JAPLJZ010000243.1 GCA_026388335.1 Deltaproteobacteria bacterium | reverse complement strand
CGGGCACGGAGATCCGCTCCCGGGGCGCCGCCCTTGTCATTGAAGGGGGTCTTGTCGCCCAGGGGGACGGTGAACATGTAATCTCCTGGGATACGGCTACAACAGGCAAGTCCTGGGAGGGGATCGTCTTCCGCAACGTCAAGGAAAAGGAGATTTCCCTCAAGTTCAACCGGATCCAGAACGCCGCGACCGGCCTGAACTTGCAATCGTCGTCGCCCCTGGTCGAATCCTGCGAACTCTCGCTCAACGGCACGGCCGTCAAGATCTCCGGTGGTTTCGCCAAGCCCCGTCTGATCAAAAATACGATCCTGAAAAACGCGGAGGCCGCCGTGGTCATTACAGAAGGAGCCCAGCCGATCCTCACGGAAAACCGGATTCAGGATAACCTCAAGCAGGGGATCATGGTGGAAGGGGCCGCCCCGACCATCTCCCATAATTTCATCGCCCGTAACGGCGCCTCCGGGATCGACGTTAAAAACAGCCAGGCTTCAATCACGGAAAACAACATTATCGACAACCGGCCCTATAACATCGCCGGGGCCATGACCGGAGAATCCGTCTCGGCTCTTAATAACTGGTGGGGAACGGCCAAGGGCCTGGAAATACTTGCCGGCCTCAAGGGCCGCATCAACATCCAGTCCATCCTCAACGCCCCCTACCCCGAGGGTAGACCTACGGCACTGCCCATTCTTGGTTCCTCCCTGGGGGGGGCCATCAAGACCGACGCTCATCTGATCCTTTCCAACAGCCCCTACCGGATCGTGAAGAATCTTGTCATCGACGGCGGGGCTACCCTCTACGTCGAACCGGGGGTAGTGTTGCGCTATGACCAGAACACGGCCATTGTCGTGGAAGACGGCGGTATCATCGCCAAGGGCACACCGGAGAACCCCATCATCTTCACCGCCTCCGCCGCCTCCCCCTCCCCGGGATTCTATGCCAGCGCCGTCAGATGGGGCAAGAAAACAACAATCAATTCGGCCCTGAGCTATGCAATTATCCAATATGCTGATATCGCTCTGGATATTGTTTATGGAGCCCCGGAAATCTCCTACAGCCTCATATCCAGAAACGCCCAGAGCGGCGTCTATTGCCGCAATGACGCCGCCCCCACCATCTCCTTCTCCACCCTTACCGAAAACCGGGGGGAAGGGGCCATTACCGTCGTCGGCAATGCCCGACCCAAGTTCAGCAACAACAACATCTTCAATAATGACTTTGCCGCCCAAGCCCGCTCGACCATCTACGTCGACGCCCGGAACAACTGGTGGGGCAAGGCCCCCCCGGATCTGAACATGATCATGGGGGATACGGAACAAGGCATAAACATCAAGCCCTGGCTGACAGGGCCGGAGGGAAGGGCCTACTCGGGAAAGAAATAAGCTTTTTCAACCAACTCAGCGGCTCGCTGAATTTTGTGGGTCCACTGGAGCGACCGGTTGGGAGATGGAGTTTTGCGCAGCTACGGCATGTAGTTGGAGACCCAATGCACCGATTACTTTGAGGATAGTATCAAAGCCAGGACTGCGATCACCGGAGAGAGCTTTATAAAGGCTTTCCCGTGACAGGCCGGCATCACGTGCCACTTGGGTCATTCCCTTCGCACGAGCAATATCGCCCAGAGCTTTGGCAATAAATGCAGCATCTCCTTCCGCCTCCTCAAGACATGCTTCCAGATAGGCGGCCATCTCCTCCGGCGTACGGAGATGTTCGGCAACATCCCAGGGAGTTGTTTTTTCTCTTTTCATAATTACTCCTCCACATTATTACATGGAGAGTTTTTCATGCTACAAGCTTTCGGACCTGTTTATACCCCACCAACTTGCTGAAAATTCTATAATTGCAGGCTTCTCTCCGTATCCGGCCGGCCGGAATCGCCGGGCTGATCCGGAGAAAGGCGGCAAAGTCGATGATCTTGCGTAAGGAAGGCCGCTGCCCCAGATTGGCGGACTGCCAGATCTCGGCAGGAATGAGGGCTTCCGTGGCCCAGCAATCGGCGTCATTTTCCACCGCATCGTTGCCCATCACATCGAGATCATCGAAAAAAGCCTCCATCTCTTCGCCGTTAAAGTGAAGGGCAATATGCGCCAGTTCGTGACAGAGAGTGAACCAGAAATTGTCCATCCTATCATGACGCAGGGTCATGGCGACAAGGGGTGACCCGTCGGGAAGCCGGATGGCTGCACCATCGAGATGTGTACGGGGAAGGTGTTCTTCCGTAACGAAATGTATGCCGTTTTTCAGAAGAAACTCCCGGGCGAGAAGGGGGCCGTTGTCCAGGTAGCTCAGCCGGACCAGATCGCGGATAAAGTCCCGGGTCACAGTACCGGTTTGATACTTTGGCACATTCTGATCCAGTGCAAGCAGTGACACGCGCATACGCCACGCCGCCAGGGCATATCCATCCGTTTCACTTCCTGCGCGCACATGCTGACGGAAGAGTGCAGGGAGCCGCACATCCGGACCCAGCGGTGCCGCCCATTTGCGAATCAGGTCTTCCGCCTGTGTCTTCGCTTCCGAGAGGCGTCCCTGGAAAGCGGGTAGCCAACGGCGCTTGATCATCTCTGCCAGCGGAAAACATTCCCATTCGATTCCTTCCGTGACCTGCTGTATGGGGGAACCTTGCTGACGGATCAACACCTCCCCCGGAATCCCCAATCCTTCGTGAAGCTTCCGGATCATGCTGAGACTAAGAGAACGTTGCAGTGAAAGAACCTCCGAGACTTTGCTGCGGCTGCCGATCCACGGAATCAGATCTTTTTGCGTCAAGTTTTGCTGCTCCATGCGAAACTTGATCGCCCCAATCGGGTCTGGAAGATCAACGGGATGGACTTTATTTTCGTACAGTTCCACAAGCGTCGCCAGCAACTCCAATTCATCCCCCGCGGGCGTCCTCGGCTCTGCATCCATGAGTGCGTTGATGCGGTCCAGGGCCGCTTCATAGTCACTTTCGTTCTTGATGATTTTCGGAACCATTTTAGATTTCCTCCGCATTGACGGCATCGTAATCTACGTGCCTGCCGATGAACCGGATCAGGATAATTGCCATTTTGTAATTGATCTTTACCACCAGCCGATACTTGTTGCCGCAGATATTGAAAACGACGCGTCCATTCTTCAGGATACTGGCGGTTCCGTATCGGGCTTTCACGTCCGCCGGGGTCAGCCAGGAAGCCGACGATGCTTCGGCATGCCACGCTTTCAAGGCGTCTTCAGCATCAGGGTGTTTATCCCAGAACTCGCGAAGCGGCTTCTTTGCTATGACTCTCATCTATCTCAGTTCCCGAAAATTGTCAATTGATATTGTTCCCATTATGGGAATAGGCGATCGCTCATCTGGAAGTCCTTTTGACAAAGGCCGCCCAGATCCACAATTCGGTTGAATAAAAAGGGCTTCTCATGAACTCGCCTATAATCCTGACTTGGTCATACCGTGCCACTTCTCTATCGCGAAGCGTCCCGTACAGTTTTCGGATATCAAGGGACGCACCGTATCCCTTGTCTCAATGCAAAGGAGAGATTTTTGTCTCATGGTTATCGCTTCTCTCATAATCATAACCGAACGAACAGGCACTAATTTGATTTATCTTCATTTTGCCCCAATCATGATGGTTTTTCCTAATGGTCCATTTTGGTCTGATTGATGTTTACGAAATAACCTAAGAGCCAACCTTCCGTGTCTGTGAGCGTTTGAGTTGACATCGCAACTCAGACGCAAGGGCGGTCGCCATTTTTCTGAAGCTTTCTAACCGCTTAATTCGATTTTCAAGTAGATTTTGCTCTATTGCATTGAGGTTGTCAGCATTCAATAGATCATTTTCAGCACTTACAAAGCGAATAACCGGAAGATCGATATTGTCCTCCAAGCCTACGTTCTCGGCTAGAATAACCCAATCCTTTGATCTGTCTAAAGCGGTCTGCGCAGCCTGTGTCAAACAGTAACGAATCATGTTTTTTGCTGAATAATTAAATTCGTCGGCGAGTCTAAGCCATTTTACCGTTTCATTGCTCTCTTCGGCTTCGTTGGCCGCCATCCTTTGGGTACGAAAATATCTGGGTGTATCGTCCTCGGGATCGAGGCTTTCCAGCGCCCTCATGATCGGCTCCAGATCTTCGAATGGTCGCTTCCCATCCGGCAATCGATGGCGATGATCCCAAAGTCTGAGAATTGCATCGGCGCACTTGGCTAGCCTTGCTGTTCGATTTTCAGCCTTAGCCGACTCCGCATCTTCGATCAATTCGGCGATGTAGTGGGCCATCCAGCGGCTCAGTGTGTCTACGCCCGGATCGAGCCCCAGTTCCTTAACCAATGCCCGCCCAAGATCCAACACATCCTTTGGCGTCGTCGACAGACCCGTTGGCCCGGAGGAGGAGAATTTTGTCGTGTGTCTTCCTTTTTGTGTCTTCATATGACCATCCATATCCGCTTCGGAGCCGGCGTTCGACCTGCACCTCGCAGATCAAATCCCGAGCTCCGTTTATAAGAAAGGACCGTACTATGTCGGCTTTTGCCCAGAGCCGCCAGCCGTCCGAGCGAATCCTCCGAGGGTAGTAGTCATCCCTCGGAGGAGGTTCGTCGCACCATGCTTCATAGATAAAAACGCGTTTACCGGTTTGATTGCAAATCCAGGCGCGATGAATGCCCGCCTGCGGCACAAGGCCAAACGATCTTGTCACTTTATGGCCCGGTTTGACCTTTGCTCGGCCCACTTCATATCTGAGAGGGTCGCGTTCATCGAAACGATGGTCACTCTCAACATGCGTCAACCAACCAAGAAGCTGATAAGGCGGTTCATCAATCTGCAGGTCGCTATCCTCATCAGGTATCCCAAAGTCCCAAGGATTGCTTACCGTCTGAAGCGCGCGAACGAGGGCAGTTGCAGTCTTTGGTGACACAAGCGCTGAACTGATTCGAATATTCGCCTCCCGTTTGGGGAAATAGGCGGTGTAGTGGCCCTCGATAACGATCCATCCCTCACGGAGTGGCGCGCATATACCGACCTCTGCCAGGAATTCATCGCGACGAACATTATGGAGCCAACCGCTGTCGGTTCTTGGGTCCTCATTCCATAATCTAGGTTCAAGAGGCGTTGGGCCACGATTGTCGGAAAGCCAAGCCGGGGGTTCCGTGGGAAGGACCCTTCCAAGCCAATAGTCAAAACTGCCGAAAGAATACTCGTTCCCTTTTGAAATTGGATGTGTCGTCAACAGCTCGCCAACAACACAATACATGGCGTTCCACTCAAGATGTGTACCGTAGCGCTCGATCATTGGCAAGGAACCCTGTCTGTGAGACCATAGCCCGTAACGCCTCTCTTCATAACGCGCCTTCCTGGGTTCCTTGTCCCACCAGTTGGTGTCGGGAGCGGCACCCCATTTGTCGAGAATCCATCGCTCTGCGATTTCAAGAACTTGATCCTGGGACACCGTGGGGAAAATGCGGAGAATGTCCTCGTACCAATAGGGAATTGTGTCCATATAGTCGAACTTAAATCGCCGTTTTTCATCCCTTTCAAGGCCAAATGAGCGGTGATGGTCCTTCTTCTTTGTTGTTTGTCCTTTTATAGCGGTGTTGACCCGCGCAAGCTGGACTTGCTCCGAAGACGTCAGGGAAATTGCACCTGCGGATGCCAGTTGGAGTAAGGCACGTTTCGTATATTCCCGAACCCCGACATGCAGCAATTCGGATGAGGTCGCAAGATCGAAAATTTCAGCCTTGAGGGAGCTCAGCGCTTCGGGTGTTTCGGCGCTAATCCGATACAGGGATATCGCCAGCCAGAGCTTTGACGCCAGGAAGTAGAAGGGGCCAGTAGGATCGCGGAAAGCGTCGTCTTTGGCTCGGTTTGATTGTAAAACCGTTGCCTTGACAATATCGAAACATCTGAGTTTGGCCAGCCGTCGAAGGGCATGCGCTGCCTTCCAGCGAATTCGCGTGTCGATATCGCTCATGAGTGCAAACAGGAAGCGGGAAATCGCTTCGGTTTCGTCGCTCGGAATCTCACCAAGAGCGCACAAAGCTTGATCTTCGGCAGGCAGGCGGCTTCGAAGGCGATGGACATACCAAGCCAGTTGTGCACCTGATGCTTCTGCATCAAGGGTGCGCGCGATTTCTTCGGCAATAGCAAACAATGTTCGGCTGCTCAGGGATTCACCGGCCTGCGCAACTCCTGCAAGAACGATTCGGAGGCGCCCCTCAGCATTGCATCCCGTGTAATCCAGGAGTTGATGCATGACAGATTGACCTTCTTTGAGCCACCGTACTGCAAAATCAAAATGCGTGACAAGAACTGACGGAAGGACTTCTTTGCACCAGTCGGCAACTGCCGGGATTCCTTTCCATGCATCCACCGTGTCACGGATCATTTCAATGCGATATGTACCCCAGATGAAGCCTTTGGGTATCTCAACAAGTGCATTCAGGAACGGCACCCTGTCCCTGGGGCCGGAAGATACATCTCTCATTTTCCCGAGAAGATATCTATCATTGTGTATCAGGCCAGATTTTTTTGCAGTTTCCAGTACTTCTGCGATTGATTCCGCCGTGGTGAATGATCTTCCTTCAGTGTTTAATTCGAATTCCTTTGGAAAATCATTGTCTTTTGCTAATCGAGGAGCATTGTCCGCACCGATCGTTGCTGCCTCTTCAGGCTTGTTATCGGTGATTTGCCTCAGAAATGCGACGGTGTCCCTGAGGCGTGCGAGCCATGATCCTTCAAGACAGCCACGCGGAGATATCCGATCGACGATCTCCTGTCCTGATGAAAGCCGTGCATCCTGCGGTGAAAACAGAAGAGTTTCCTTCGCCAGCTCTTCGATGATTTCTTTGTATTTCTCGGGAGCTGCCGCTGCTCGGGCTATAAGCTCCTTTCGAAGTTCACCATCTGAACCCTCGATCAGCACGGCCAGGGACGTTGCGACTTCAGGACCAATGATGTCACGTTGCAGAGCCGTTAAAAGGAATCGGTCGAGCGTATGGTAGAGGCTGACGGTGCCCTCATCCGCCCATCGGGAGATAGCAGCAAGTGCAGTCGTATCGTCCACGCAAGTCAAGGCGCGCGTGGCGGACTTCCAAGGAAATCCCTCGTGGTCCGCGAGGCGCATCGCAGCTCCTGAAACAAACGCGTTCATCTCAGCCGCTATGGTTCTACGATCATTATGCTCCTGAATACGGGCGCGTTCAGATAGAACCGATACGAAATCAATCTGATCGAATGCCTCCTGATCGATTTCTTTTGCAATGCTGACGGCCTCATTGAACAACGACTTGGCATCGTCCCCGCTCACGGGCAGGATGAGCCGGGACAACTGAATAATTGCCTCCAGCTTTTCGGACGAAGCGGCGCGCAGCCCTTTGATATCGGTTACCGCTTGTGCAGCGAGCCGGACCAATGTATCTGCCTCCGCTGCACGGAAAAGCACCCGATTCCAGAGGTTGCGACGATGGCTTGCAAACCGGTCGCCAAAACGGCCTTTAACCAGGGTGCCTGCGCGCTCGAGAAGTTCAGACACCACGATGTTTTCGACGATCAGCAAGCCCATGACGCTTTTAGCGACTATGTCACGGAGATTGGAGCTGTAGTAGTCATAATCAAAGTCGTATGCATGGGAGGCCACACTGCCAAGCTTGTTTAGTTGTTCATCCGAGATCTTATGGTTTTTCCCAGCGCACGACAGAATTTCGAGACGTGCTGAATAGACCGGAAACAACGCCCGGATTTTCCTGTTGCGCTTCTCAACTTCCTGCTTATCTGTATGATGGGTGACGGTGCGCTTTCTTTGTCGTTTGCTGTCGCGCGATTTTTCCGGCTGGGGCTCCGGATCGAGGGTATTCAAATACGCAATGAAATCTTCGTCCTTTGCGGCCTTTCCCGTGACCGTTGCCTCGAGAAGCCAACATCTGAGAAGGCCGTCAAAGCGAATCACATCCGAACCAAATAGGTGCCGCTTTTCTTTCCCTTTTCCTTCAAGGACTTCCAGAACTCTGGTCACAGTAAGAAGAATCGTCTGGCTATCCAGTCCAAGTTTAAAGGCAAGCTCGCAAGCCGTGATGAAGGTATCGAGCAAATGTTCCTTCCACCAATCACTGTCAGGCGAAACTCGAAAAGCGCCGGCATCGGGGATAAAACAACGCCGGATGCGTCTTATAGATCTTTCGATCGCAAGTCCATTGACCGATTCGCCGGCCATCGCGAGGGGCACGCGCAAGAGCAAGTCCCATGGTCCGGAGGGAGGACACTCCTTTAGGATCTGTTTAATGCAACTAACTTTCCCCGCCGCTATGAGCTGGGGCACAAGGATGAAACAGACACGAAGGGAAACATCGCGTGGCTTCCAGCGTCTAAGTTCATCAACAGCCTTTATCGGCCCGGCAAGTTCCAAAATTGTCTCTACACGGGCCGCAATATCACGATCAGCGACAGTCCAGCGTGAGAGATCCTCTTTCGCTATTTGGCGGCGGCGTTCGAGCCATGCTTCGTGGAAATAAAGCTGTTCTCTGGCCGTTACGCGATCGCCCGTTCGGATTGCCCGAACCGCGTCTTGGGCCAGAAACGATCCGTGTTCCTCGACACGGCCAGCATCCAGAAGGATAGTCCGCCGCAATGATGAGCCGGCGAATTCCACGGACAGGTCCAATTC
Source organism: Deltaproteobacteria bacterium (assembly GCA_026388335.1). Classification (GTDB taxonomy): domain Bacteria; phylum Desulfobacterota; class Syntrophia; order Syntrophales; family UBA8958; genus UBA8958. The sequence goes on along the minus strand of JAPLJZ010000243.1, from coordinate 22,037 downwards.
CTCCTCAAGTACTTTATTTAGCGCGCTGTCATCCCGCTCGGCTTCGGCACTGATCAAGACGATTCTGAGGGCGTCCGCCGATGAGTCCATCTCTCGGCATGCGGATAGCGAAAGCTTGAGCCGCCTGATCTGAACCTGACGGCGCACAATCGGGTCGTCTATTGCAGACACCAGAGGGTCGCCCTCAATGACAGATAAGAGATCGCGTGCCCGGCCGGCGGCAATGAGTTTGTCTGCAACATGGATAGCACTGTAGGGATCCGTTTGGAAGGTTGTGAAGAAGTCTTGAGCTATGGCCGCGCCGATCGCATCCCGATTGGGGGAACCCATCTCCTTGATGAAAGCCTCGAAATCCTCATCGGCAACCGATATAGCGCTACCGTCAAGCCGAAGACCGGGCTGAAGATCAAGAGCAAGGTCTTTGACGGCATCCTCGTTGCAGCCCGTGATGCGCGCCATCGTGGAAACGGAGATCGGCGCGGGCAGAAACGCAAGCGTTCCGATGAGTTTCTGAAAGAAGATTTGAGGCTTGCCAAGTTTTTGTAGTGCCGTATCGAAGCTTACTTTTAAAACGTCGTTCAGGCTTTTTCCTCCCGGAAGGAGCGCTTCGAGGAGCCGGTCTTGGTCGCCATTGGCAGCGGCAATTGCATAAGCCTGTACACGCGGATTTGCCTTTGAAAGACCGTGAAACTGCTCGACCAGGGCACTGCTCGGGGAGGGAAACGAAATGTCGAGATGCTGCCGGGATTCTTGCGCCGTAAACGGCGGGCAAATGACCTCAGGCGTATGCAAAGGCAGTCGAAGCGATGCGATATGGGCGGTTCTGCATGATGCTATGATGCGTATGTTCTCCGGCAGGCCAGTCAAGTTGGCCTCGAAAAGATCAAAAACAAAGGGGCATTCAGGTGGGACTGCAGCATCGGCCGCTGCAATGGCATTGTCTGCCGCATCAACAACGATCAGCAGCATCGATCCTTGAGCGAATTGACTCAGCGCTTCGCCCGCCGAACGCAGCTTAGCCAGGAATGATTTTATCGTCGCCGGATATTTGTTGTTTCTTGGAATGAACAACGGAAGGCGGAGTGTAACCGCGAGTTCATTTGCCAGATGGAGGAATGCGTTTTCCGGAAGATGCCTCTTATCATCGGAATGAATGTAGCGCCCGCCACCGAAGCAATCGAAAAAAACCGTCACCGATTGATCGGGCAAACGATCTGCGATCTGGCGCATGAGAATGGTCTTTCCACAACCGCCGATACCATGCACCAAAACGACGCGTTCTCCCCTTGTCAACAGCCTGATGGCCTCATCAGAAGCGGCTCTTTCCACGGTACGTTCTGGTATTCGGACGTCTGGCGGACATGGAAATAAGCCTTCGCGACTGCTGAGGCCAAACCAGAGAAGAACATTCTTTTCAGTGACGATCTCCCTTGCGCGCTCTGGCAGCATCAGCTCGCGGACTCTGACCTGGAGGTCCCGCACTTCGGACGACACATCGTTGCCGAGAAGATCAGCAACTGCGGCCACAACTTTTTCTCTCACGGCAAAACGGGAACCGGAGCCGCACTCGCTGAAATCCAAGGTTTCGAGGAAATCCTGAAACTCTGTTGCGGTGAGCCCGGAAGCATCGTTCAGACGTTTCAGACTGTTTGCCGTAGGTTCATCAATTCCAGCGCTATCAAAGGAGCCTGACCATCGTGTGTCGAGCGCCTTCTTGAGTTCTGCCGAGAGGGCTTGATTGCTAACGAGGCGAATCTGGAGTGGCGCGCCCTGTTTCATGAGCACCTTGGCAGCCTTGAAGTCGTCTGCCATCTTGCGGATAACGGAGTTGTTTCCTTTCTTTGCCGTGTTCGTGGATAGCCGGGCAACCGACCAAAGCGTTTCGGGATTGGCGGCGGAATATTTGAGCTGGGCAAATTCTATGCGATCTGCGGTCTCAAGTCTTGTCCCTCCGTAGTACAGTGCACAATCGACACCATCCCAGGTGGGATCGTCAGCATTTTGTGACGGTAATTCTGTTCGGACGCCTTCAACTCCAACAGCCTTGAGATCTGTTTTAGGATTGAGAAGGTCGAGTACCTGTTGCAGAGCCCAAAATTCGTGGAACTGGTCGCCGGTATTCGAACCGCGAGCGCCACTGAAGTCAATGCTATGTTTTGTACTCACTGTATCATCTCTCAGAAATTCGAACACATTGACAGAGAATCACTAGACAGATCGCTGCCTTCACCGAAGGGAATCTCCTCCTCCCGAATTGCATAGCAAAGCAGAGGCGCTTGCGCAGCTTCCTCTGTCAAATGATGTTCTATAGTTTCCAGCGCAGGCCCCCGCCCCAGTTCCGCAGCCACGATGGCGAGTTTCTCCGGCACTGTTAGGGTTTTATCCCAGGCAGCGCGGAGCCGCCAGATGGCGAGGCGGGCCAGGTGTCCGTAAATGATGCAGCGAATATCGCCGCGGGTCGGTTCCAGGCCGCCCATTTTCAGCTTTTCCAGATCGTCGAGGATCAGGGCCACCAGTTGTTCCGGTGTCTCCGTAAGCCATTTTCGCGGGATCACTCCGGTGGAACGGCAGACCAAAACCGTGTCCACAATCGATGACCCGGTGCCGCTGATGTGGATCGAGGCCCCCATCTCCGCCGGGCAGGGGATGGAAGCGGAGCACGTGAGGCCGGCATCCAGAATCGCTACCATCACGGGATGATACGCCTCTAGCCTGTTATGATGGTAGGTGAAGGCCAGTGGCTTGCCCGGTTTCAGGGCCTTGGCCATGTTCCGGAAGATGGCGGACATCCCTTCGGTAAAATGATCGAGGCCCCTTTCCATCGTGACGTTGCCCGTCAATTCGTCGGCATTGCGAGTGGAGGGGAGATGGAATGCCGGGTTTCCCGGATCGACCATTTTTCGAACCCAGACATAGCAGAAATCCATCAGTTCGGCATACTGGACGTTGCCGAAATAGGGGGGATCGGTGAAGACGCCGTCCAGGCTCCCTACCGGCAGGTCGGCGCTGGTCGCGCTTTGGCACAAGAGACGAACGCCTCTGGGTGCCGCCGCCGCATCACCGTTCTTCCGGTCGCCGATCCATTCGTCTTTGATGGGCACCTGGATTTTTCTGTTCCCTTCGTGGCGGGTCTCGAAGGGGGCGTCGCAGTAGGTCTTAGCCTTGACATATTTCTCCAGGATGTTCGACCAGCCGCCGCTCCCCACGCTCACGCCGCCGCCGTTGGCGATGCCGAGGAAATTGGATTCACACTGAATCAGCCCGACGGGAAAGCCGTGGACGGAGAAAATGTCGAGGGATTTCAGAGCCATCGTATCGTAACGGCAGAGCATGTTCTGGTAGCGCAAAAGATCCGACAGGTTTGTGATCAGGGCGTTTCTGACCCGCTCGTCCCGCTCTTCGGCGATGGTCCGGCAGCTCAGTTCCAGGCCCAAGATCTGCCGGTCATTGAACATCTCCCGGTATTTCCGGTACCCCCAACGGATGAGGCGGTCTGTTTCATCGCCGGGAAGGATCTTGTCATCGGGCACGTGGGGCGTCCCGATTTCGGCAAGACGCGCCGAGGCCCTGCCGTAATTGAGCAAATCGTTTTCGTCCGGACGCTTGAAAAAACGCCCTTGATGGGTCGGCTTGCAGTGACGGCAATGATATTCCATGGCGAACATACGGTGGCGTGGCGCTCCCGCGGCGGCGTTGGCATAGGTGTTTATCATCCCGCAGCGGTGACAGGCGCATCGATTCCTCTTGGCCGGTCCCGCAAGGGACAGAGGACTGCCGCAGGTCTTGCAGGGTCCGGGCTGCTTTCTGTCCTTCACTCCGTTAAGGTCGCCGCAGGTGGCGCAGATGAGTACGTTCTCCGTATGACGACGGTCCTCGGCCAGTAGATAGCCGGAAAACAGGTCGATTTCGTGACCGCAACCGCGGCACGTCTGCTGCTTCACCCAAAGGAAATACTTGACATGAGCCTCCGGAGAGCCGCATTTCAGGCATCGGGTGCGGTAGAAAGAGCCGATACGCTTCTCCAGGCCGCAGACAAGTTTTTCCGCCGCTTTTCGGTAGGCCCTCAGATCGAGATGCTCGATCTCGCGGTTTACGATCCAGCAGGCCATCGGATTAATGTCATAGCCTGTCACGTTGCACCCGACACGGTTGGCCTCAATGAGTGGTGTTCCGCCCCCCATGAAGGGATCGGCAATGGCGAACCCCCGAAGATCGTTAGAAGTGTAGAAGGCCTCCCGGAGGGGTCTGTCGCTGAACTCAGCAAGGAGAAGGCCGCGAAAGAGCGTGCCTGGCCTACGGGCAAACCACTTGTGAACGGCGATGATGGGACGGTAGTTCTGTTGGATCTGTTTTTCCCGTAGCGCAAGGGCGGAAATAAAAGGAATATCGAATCTTTTTTCGATGGACATGGGGCATGTATAACCTGTTGTGGTCGTTAATGCAACCGATTGCCTGCACCCGTTACGGGCTAAATGCAGTACATTTTATATGGCCATAGCTCACGCCGACAAGTCGACACCGATACGTTCTATCTCTTCAGCAAAACCGGATTCATCTTCTTCCCGTATGAAGAGATGGGGCTCTATGCGAACGTCGATCTCCCTCGCCGCATGATAAAGCTGAGATACGAGAGTCAGATAGTCAATATTTGCATCCAGGCGATCAACAAACAGTCCGATGTCGATATCGCTGCACTCTTCCGGCTGCCCATGGGCATATGATCCGAACAATACGGCCTTATCGAAGGTAATTACCCTTTTTGCCTCTTGAATGTACTGTTTGGCTCTTACCTCTGCTTCTCTTTTATCCATTCTTGCATTTCCCTAAATCTTTTTTATTTTACGTGGATAGCATAGGGTAAGCTGTCGATCTTGTCAACATCTGTATCCCGTACAATCATTGTACTCAGAAGAGACAAATCCCTTGTTTACCCCATCCGGAAAGTAACGTCCCTGGCTGATCTTGAGCCGAAAACCCGGAAAGCCTTGTTCTGCCTTCGTCTAGCGACTACTGTGCACAGTAGCGCGCAACACCATGATATAATATCGTTTCTGACGCGAGAGTGAAAATTTTTCCTTTTTCTCGGGGACACGGTGCGGTCCCTGCGGGCTTCCAGAACAGCTCCCCGTGCAGCCAAGAGCGAAACTTTTTCGGTCAATTTCTCCGGTTACTTCAGCACCTTGGAGAGGGCGTTTTCCAGGGTGTCCTTCAGCCCCGTTATGGCCTCGATGACCAGCGTTAGGTCGCTTTCGGTTAGGGTGCTAAAGTCCATGGCGGTAACCTTCTTTCCCGATGCTTCCAGGGAGGCGGCGAGGGTCGCCGCGGGGCTTCGCCTTCCACTCACCGGGGCGGTCTTTTCGGCGGCCTTCGCCCGTTGTTGCTTGTATTTGGCGTACTGGCTCAGCATGCTCCGCTGCTGCTTGTTCCGCGCCAGGGTGACCAGGAAATTCTTCGGGACCGTGGGGTCCTGGCGGCATTCATCCCGGATCTCCTGGGGGAGCTTCATGAGGGAGAGGGTCTCCGAAATGGTAATCGGGGCCTTCCCGATGATGCGGGCCAGGTCTTCCTGTTTATAGGCGTGGTCAGTCCGGAGGCGCTCCAAGGCTTCGGCCTCCTCGACGGGGTTCAGGTCCTGACGAAGGAGGTTTTCCACGAGGGAGATTTCCGCGTAGTTGTCGCTATCGATAAAGACGGCGGGGACGGTAGTCAGGTTGGCCTGGCGGGCGGCGGCGCAGCGCCGTTCCCCCGCCACGACGTAGAGGACGCCGGTCTGTTTGTCCTGCCGGAAGAGGATCGGCTCCAGGATGCCGTGCTGGGTCACGGAGGCGGTGAGTTCTTCCAAGGCCTGAGGGTCGAGGAATTTGCGGGGTTGGTTCACGTCCGCCTGGAGGTCGGCCAAGGGAATGGTATAAAGTTGGTTGGGTGCGTAGGATTCGGTGGTTACCACAAGGTCCTCCTTATCTCTCAGGGGAAAAGAACAACGCATCATGGAACGAAGTTGATAGGTTACGGCATGTTGCGACGATACACGGATATTTTTAATAGTCAAGGAAAAAGTATGGTCGTCCTACTAATTCCCAGTTAAAAAACTTCCTGATGTTTCGGCCCAATTCTCTGAAAGATCCCCACCTGGCCAAGGTCGAGGCGGCGCGAACGTTAGCGATCACCGGGCCGCGACCGGTGATTCTCTATTGCCAAGACGCCCGGCTATCGCAGCTCCGGTACATCGCTTGATTCGGCAGCCTTTTGTCGCAGCGAAAAAAACACCGCGGCAATGACCCCGAATGTCACGGCCATATCCGCAACGTTAAACACACCTGTACGCAATGGACCAACGCCAAGATTGATGAAGTCTGTAACAAGCCCATTGTTCAATATCCGATCAATTTGGTTCCCAACCCCACCGGCGAGCACGAAAATGACGGACACGAAAACTGCAAATGACATGTGCAGATTCAGCAACAGGTAGGCGCACAGTGCCAGCATCATGCAGGAGTTAAACCCAATGAATATCCATGACCGGACATCATCTGGCAGGTTACTTCCCAAGCTTAGGAATCCACCAGGATTCAACACATATTCCAAGCGGACGGTATCCGCAAGGAAGGATTGAGGCGGGGAATGTTGCAGTGTTTGCGTTGCAATGCTCTTTGTCACTTGGTCGCAGCCAATACATGAAAAGAGAATCAAAACCGCGAGTATCAGCCTAATTCGTGGCGTATATCGTTTGTTCATCGGAAGTCCTCGGCTGGTTGTCTCACCTGCATGCGCAGGCACGACCGTGCATCTGTCATCGTTGCTGGGCATACCATTATCTCTTTAATGATTGGTGTTTATGCTCAGTCATCATTTCTGCGTGGCCCTGAATGCCAAAATCTCTAATTTGTTTTATGCATGCTGCCCGGTTTGACCGAAATATGAGCGCAAAAACTTTTGATATAAAATTATTGAACATCTTGCAATCATTTGGATTTGAAAACTCTTTACATTCAGCACATGACGAATATTGATTATTGATGCAACAAGAGCGAACCTTGCACCAAGTCGCTTTATTGTTTTCATGGCAACCCTGGCATTTTTCTTGAAGATAACGTTTACAAGCTCCGCAATATAATCCACAATATGCTACCAATTTGGAATCTGATTTAATTTCTTTCACTTAGTATATCTCCTTTCAGTTTGCATATTTGGAAAATGCACATGAAATATGATTACTGATGCCACTTGTATCCACAAGAAATTTTAAAGCCCAACGGGGCGAGATGAGCCGTACCCCCTTGGGCGCGGGAGATGCAATTTATTGCAGATCCCGTGACAATGGGGGTGAAGCAGCCGAAGGCGGTGCGGTTCTATTGATTGTTCGAGCCGCTTGGGTGGATAACGACACCGTCCCTGAAGGATCTTGAGCCGAAAACCCGGAAAACCTTGTCCTGCCTTCATCTAGCGACTACTGTGCACAGTAGCGCGCAACACCATGATATAATTTAGTTTATGACGCGTGAGTGAAAATTTTTCCTTTTTTCCGGGAAAAGAACAACGCATCATGGAACGAAGCTGATAGGTTACGATATGCTGGGAAAGTACACAGATATTTTTAATAGTCAAGGGAAAAGTGAGGCTGCCATGAGAGGGGCGGTAGGGGGGAGAGACCCACCCCTCTCATGGCACATCATAGCAACTAATCAGAAATCCTGAAATTCATCGCTTCCGTGCGATCCTTTTCCGTCCGCAAAAGGAATCAGTCGCTCCGCCGCTGTTTTCTTTGCAAAGCTCTTTACTTTTCCCGTCGTTTTGGCCGCTCTGGCGCCGGCGCGGGCGGCACCACTCTGCCGTTCCCTTAAAGCCACTGACGTCCCGGTGCCTTCGCCACTGCCACCCACAACGTCCAGCAGCCTTTTGGCTACCTGCTTGACCTGCTCGGCCTGGGCGTTCATCTCCTCGGAAGCACTGGCCGTTTCTTCGGCGTTGGCGGCGCTTTGCTGGACGACTTTGTCCATCTCCGAAACGGCCCTGGTGATTTGCTCAATCCCCGTGGATTGTTCATTGGAGGCGGCGGATATTTCGGCTACCAGCTCTCCCACTTTGACGGCGCTCTGGGCGACGGCCAGAAAATCGTCATTGGTCGTGTTGACCAAGGCCGACCCGTCGCCGACCCTCTTGACCGTGTCCTCGATTAAGACAGCGGTGTTCTTGGCGGCTGCGGCGGCGCGAATGGCCAGGTTTCTGACCTCTTCCGCCACGACGGCAAAACCTGCCCCCGCCTCTCCCGCCCGGGCCGCTTCCACGGCGGCATTCAGGGCCAGCAGGTTCGTCTGGAAGGCGATCTCGTCGATGGTCTTGATGATCTTCGACGTATCTTCACTGGCCTTCGATATTTCCGACATGGATTTCGTAAGTTTCGTCATGGAACCCTTGGCGCGCTCGACAATGTTCGTGGTCTCCTTCATCAGCCGGTTCGCATGTTCGGAATTCTCGGCGTTTTGTTTCGTCATGGAAGACATCTCCTCCAGGGAAGAAGAGGTCTCCTCCACCGCAGCGGCCTGTTCCGATGCCCCTTCCGCCAGGGACTGACTGGCCCCGGACACCTGGGAGGACGCCGAGGCTAATTGCACGGCCGAATCATTGAGTTCATTGGCCGCCCTGGTGATGGGCTGGCTGATCCGGCGGGCAAAAACCAGTACAATGAAGATAGTGACGGCCAGAAAAGCGACGCTGATGATCAGGATGAAATTGCGGATCGCGTGGGCGTCGGCGAGAAATTCGTCCGTATTCTGGGTAAAACCCACGCTCCAGCCGGTAAGCTCCACGGGGGCAAAACCGCAAATCTTTTTGTCGCCCTTGAAGACGTACGACTCTGAGCCTTTTTGTTTACCCGTCATCTTGCCGACGATCTCCGTCATCCCCGCCTCTTTCGACAAGTCTAATTCGAGGATGTACTCCTTTTTCGGGTGGGCGATGATCATCCCGGTCTGATTGATCATGTATGGATAGCCCGTCTTTCCGGCTCTTATGGCGGTGATTTTCTCCACGAGGAAATCAATCTTCATGGCCGCGGCAGCAACTCCGACGAATTCCCCGCTCCGGGAATAAATGGGGGCGCCCACGGGGGCGATGGTATTACCCGTGGCCTTGGATTTTGCTACGTTGCCAACACTGGCCTTGCCGCTTTTTGCCGCCTTGAAATAATCCCGCTCCGAGACATCCAGGCCCTTCAGCTTGCCGCCGACATTATCGGCAAAGATCTTCCCGCTGGTATCGACTAAAAACAACTGGTCATAATCATTACCGATGTTTTTCATTATTTCCGCCAATTCGGCGTTCACCGCCTCAATGCTGTTCGCCGCCTCGCCGCCGCTGGAAACCTTGCCGGCGGCCTCGACGACGGCGTTATTAGCGGACAGCTCTTTGACTATTTTCAATTCCTCCATGAGGACCATTTGCACCATCCCGGCCAAACTGCCGGCAATCTGCGCCGCCTGTTCCTTGGCGTTTTTTTCCAGGGCCTGGGAAGATCTGATGGCCGAGAAAGCCCCCACCACGAGCAAGGGGATAAGGACAACCAGCACCCCACCCACCAGCAACTTCATTTTTAAGGTCATTTTCTTCATAGCTAATATCCCCCTGCAACTATTCTTTCTTTATTCAATTGCCGCGTTTTCTCTGTACTGCCGTTTCGATACCGGAGATGATCTGTTCCAGGGTGTAGGGTTTCTCGATAAAACCATCGCACTCCTCCAGTAACGAGATTACTCCGGGGATGCTGCCGGCATAGGCCGTCATGAGTACAAAAGGCAGGTTGCTCTTTCGGACCCGCAGTTCCCGGAAGAGATAGGCCCCGTTCTTCTTGGGCATCTGATAATCCGACAATACGACGTCGATGGCATCGCCATGCCGGGTAATCGCCGCCAGGGCTTCATCGACGCCCAGAGCTGTCAGCACCCCATATCCTTTGGCCTTCAGTCCCCGCCGCAACGTCTGAAGTTGATCAATTTCGTCATCTACGATCAGAACGGTCAAACTCAAACTCCTCGCAAAACAATCTTTACGAATAGCTCAGCACGGATCATGCCACGGGCATACTTACATATTTCGCTTTAGATATTAATTGCTTACGATGATAGAGGTCAGATAACGTTCATTTTGTGCGCCATTCCGATGATGCCAAAATGGCATAGCTGGACATGTTAATGATTGTTTTTACTGGATAAATAGAATAGGTGTGCCATTTTGGCATGGCCCACTATGGCCGGGCGCTACTCGACGCCGTAGGATGACAGCTTCCGACGGAGGGTATTGAGGCCGATGCCTAAGAGCTTCGCCGTCCGGAGTTTATTTTCCCCCGTTTGCTCATAGGCCTTGAGGATATATTCCCGCTCCATGTGGGCGAGGGGCTTTGCTGCCGCCGGCTCTTCCGATGCGCTTTGCTGCTTTTTATCTTGTGCTGCGATTTTGAGAACATAAGGGGGCAGGGATTTCATGGAAAGCGGTCCTTCACCGGCCAGATTTAAGGCCGCCTGGACGATGGAACGGAGCTCGCGGATATTGCCGGGAAAGTCATAGGCCGCAAGCGCCGCCATGGCATCGCCGGCAATGCCCATCCCTTCCTTTTTCCCGCAAAACTCTTTCAGGAACGACTGGATAAGGATGAACAGATCCTCTTTTCGTTCCCGCAACGGCGGAATATGCAGCCAGGCCCCTTTAAGGCGCCAGAAAAGGTCATTCCGGAACAAATGCTTCGCCCTGAGCATCTCCAGATCCGTATTGGTCGCGGCGATGATGCGGATGTCGACGCGGCGGGCGACGCTGGTCCCGAGCTTCATGAATTCACCGTCCTGGAGGACCCTGAGCAGCTTTCCCTGAAAATCGTAGGGCAGATCGCCGATCTCATCGAGAAAAAGCGTCCCCCGGTGGGTGCATTCCAGAAAGCCGGCCCGCTCCTTGTCCGCCCCCGTGAAGGCCCCCTTCGTATGGCCGAAGAACTCGGCCTCAAAGAGATTATCCGTCAATGAGGCCATGTTGATGGAGGTAAAGGGAAAACCGGAGCGCGGGGAACACTGGTGGATCGCCTTGGCTATGAGCTCCTTGCCCGTACCGCTTTCCCCGGTAATCAACACGGGTACATCGCTGACGGCATGCAGCTCGGCTTCCTTCAGCAAGCGCAGGATCTTTTCCGACTGCGTGATTATCGGGCGAAAGGCCGCTTTGTTCAATATCCGCGGCCGTTGTTTTACCTTGCCGACGGAAAGAACCTGAAGCAATCTCTTCCTTTCCAGTGCCCTCTTGACAGCGGAGACCAGATCATCACGGGAGATGGGTTTGATCAGATAATCATAGGCCCCTTTCTTCAGGCACTCCACGGCGACCCGGGCCTCGTTCACCGCCGTGATCATGATACATTCCGTATCGGGACTTGTGTTTTTGATCTCTTCGAGTAGGGCAACCCCGTCCATTTCCGGCATGGAGACATCGATCAGGGCGACGTCAAAGGACTCCCCCCTCCGGAAGGCTTCCGCCGCCTTGCGGGGGCTGGTCTCCAGAGACAGCCTGCGGAAGCCCGCGCCGATCAGCCCGCGCCTGACACTTTCCAGAAAGTCCCGTTCGTCGTCGATGACAATGACGCCTTCGCTCATGCCCGTTCCCCCTGCCACTATTCCGCTAAGCATGGATATTCAATTCCGGGATGATGATCCGGAAAAGGCTCCCCCGGCCGGGCTCGCTTTCCACCTCAATTGCCCCTCCGAGACCATCGATCAGATTCTTGGCAATATAAAGTCCCAGACCCGTCCCCTTGCCCCTTGACTTGGTCGTAAAAAATGGGATGAAGACGCTGTCTTTGGTCGCCTGATCCATCCCGGCGCCGTTATCCTCGATTTCAATGATGATCCGATTTTCCCAGGAGGCCCCCCCGACCACGCGCAGGGCGATCCGGGATTCTTTCTTGTCGGCCGCCTGGCCGGCGTTGATCAGGATGTTGATCAGAATCTGTTCCAAGGCGTCGGCGTCAGTGAGCATCGACGGCAGTCCCGGGGCCATCTCCACCTCGAAGACCTTGACCATGCGTCCTATCTGACTGCTGCAAATGGCAACGGCCTTCCGGACTATCTCCTCGACATCCGCCAAGCGGCGCTCTTCGTCATTCTTCTTTCTGGAAAACTCTTGCAGTTTCCTGACCGTGCCGTCAATCCTGCCGGTTCCATGCTCGATATTGTCGATAAGATTGAAAATATCCTCCCGGAATTCACTGTAGGTCATACCAAAGAGCTCATAGTCGGGATGCCCGTCGGCATAGCCGTCGGCAATCCGCATCAGCTCGCCGATATAATCCCTCAAAATCGGGATATTGAAGGTGATAAAGTTGTTGGGGTTGTTGATCTCATGGGCGATTCCGGAGACGAGCATCCCTAGGGAGGCGAGCTTTTCCTGATGGATGACCTGCCGTTCGAGAATCTTTTCCTTTGTGATATCCTCAACCGTTCCCTCATAATAGAGGATCCTGCCATGGGCATCGCAGATGTTATGGGCATTGATGGAAGCCCAGATCTTCCGGCCTTGCCGGTCAATAAACTCGCATTCTAACCCCCGGATTTCTCCGCTCTCCGCCAGCAGGCGCCTGATCCGACCCCGATCCTCCGGATGGGCGTATATCTGGTGTTTTACATGCCGCACCTTGAATATCAACTCTTCCGGCGTTTCATACCCGTATATGCGGGCGAAGGCGGGATTCACACTTATAAAAGCACCGTCCAGACTGATCTGGAATATTCCCTCCGTGGCATTCTCAAAGATCGCCCGGTACTTCGCCTCGCTCTGCCGGAGGGCTTCCTCCACACGCTTGTGCTCCGTGATGTCGCGGATATTCATCACAAAACCGGCAACATTAGGATTATCCAGGAGATTCTTGCCGACACCCTCCAGAATGCGCTCGGTGCCGTCTTTATGCCTGATGCGGAAAGCGTTTGGGATGACGACTTCTTTTGTCAGCAAAGCCCTGGCAAAATCTTCAATGGCTCTCGGATTATCCTCCGGCAGAATCAGATCGAACCCGTTCGTTCCGATCAACTCATCCGGCCTGTAGCCGACAAAGCGTTTAACCGAGGGACTCGCATAGGTGATGGTTCCCTGTGCATCCACGACAAAGATGATATCGGATGAATTTTCGGTGATCGCCCGGAAATACGCCTCACTCTCTTTCACGGCCCCTTCCGCCTGCCCTCGTTTCATCATGTCTTGGATGATCGTCATGCCATTTATTTCCTGCGGTGTCTCCCCGGATCGCTCGGGTAAATGCGTGAATCCCGGCGGTCGGGTGATTGCGAGGCCTGCAGCTGTCGATCCTTTACTTTGCGTGAGCGGTTCATGGGATCGGAAGATAAGATATTTTTAGACGGTCTTTATATGATAAATAATGGCTCTTGTCAAGGCAACAGGGAGCGGACCTGCCCGGTAGAATGGCTATCCGCAGTGGGGAATGATGACACTGGGGAAGGATATGCAGAAAAGATTTGCAACGGCTTAACCCTTTTGCTATTATCCCCGACAATGTCGAAACCAGATCTGAAAGGAGGAACTATGAAAAGGTGGATGTTGACGATGGGCCTTGTTGCCGTAATGATGCTTTTCGCCGGTGCGGGATTCTGTCAGAAGAGCGGTGACGGCAAGGTCAGTATGACGGAATGGACAAAAATCATTGAATCCAAAGTGGCCGAACAGTCCGGTGACAAGGGGATCATCAATTACGAAGACGGCTATGTGGAAGCGGTGGGCGTCGGCGCCCCCCCGGAGCGGTACATGGGGAAACCCAACGCCCGTCCCATGGCACTGCGGGCCGCCCAGGTAGACGCCTACCGTAACCTTCTCGAAATCGTTCAGGGCGTGCGGATCGACGCCAATACGGTGGTTAAGGATTTTATGACGGAAAGCGACGTCATCCGGGCCTCTGTCGAAGGACTCGTCAAGGGTTCAAAAGTAATGAACAAGGAATATCTGTCCGACGGTACGGTAGAAGTGACGGTAAGGATGAACCTCAGCGGTCGATTGTCCCAGTCGATTATGCCCAAGGCCTTTGATAAGCAGCCGGAATCAGCACCCCCTCCCCCGGCAGTATCTGCCCCATCAGGAGATATCTTTACCGGTCTCGTGATTGACGCCCGGGGTCTGGCCGCCAGGCCGGCCATGTCTCCCAAGATCGTCGATGAAAACGGCAGAGAGGTTTATGGTTCCATGAATGTGGACCGTCAGTATGCCATTCAGCAGGGTATGACGGGCTATGCGCGGGATCTGACTGCCGCCCAGAGCAACCCCCGGGTCACCAACAATCCGGTCAGCGTCAAGGGCGTCAAGGCTGACGGTCCGGGCAAATGCGACATCGTGATCAGCAACGCCGACGCCGGGAAAATCCGGGCCTCCGGCGAGAATCTAAGCTTTCTGAAGAAGTGCCGGGTCATGATCGTCCTGGATTGATTTGTTGATCCTGGAGAATTATTTTCTAAATGAATGACCGCTCTTCCCGTTCAGGGGGCAGCGGTCGTTTTCTTTCAGGGAATTCCTGGGGCGCCATACTTCTCTTCTTTCAGTAAAAATAATAGGGGCGCTGTCCCCCTATTATAAGGTCGGATAAACCGATGGAACCAAAAATTCATCTCCTCCCAGAAGAGCTGACCCACAAGATCGCCGCCGGTGAGGTAATCGAGCGCCCGGCCTCCATCCTCAAGGAGCTGATGGAAAATGCCCTTGACGCCGGGGCGACCACCCTCCAAATCGAGATCGAAAAGGGGGGATGCGCCTCGCTTCGCATCATCGACGACGGCGAGGGCATGGACCCGGCCGATGTTCCCCTGGCCTTCCGGCGTCATGCCACCAGCAAACTCGCCGTTTTTGACGACCTCTACCGGCTGTCTACCTTCGGCTTCCGGGGGGAAGCCCTTCCCAGCATCGCCGCCATTGCCAGGGTCGAGCTGCTTACCCGTCAGCCCCAGGCCATCGCGGGGACACGGATCGTTGTGGAAAACGGCCGGATACAGGAGGTTCGGGAGACGGGTTGCCCGGTAGGGACGGCGATCTTTGTCAGCAGGATCTTCGACGCCGTGCCGGTGCGCAAGAAGTTCCTCAAGACGGAGGCGACGGAACAGGCGGCCTGCCTGGAGGTAATCACCCGGACCGCCCTCTCTCATGAAGGAGTAAAGATCCGCGTATTGAGTAACGGCCGCCAGCTCTGGGATATCCCCGCCGCCCCGGATAAGGGCCAGCGGCTCGGTCTCGTCCTGGGCAAGGATACCCGCGATGCGCTCCTTACCGTAAAGGGTGTACGGGGAAGCATGGGGATTTCCGGCTACATATCCCGGCCGGAGATCGCCCGGTCCAATACGAAAAGTATCTATTGTTATGTCAATGGCCGTTATGTTCGGGACCCCCTGCTGAACCACGCCATCATGACGGCCTACCGGAATCTCATGGAGTCGAAACGCTACCCGGCGGCGGCCCTTTTTCTCGAGATCCCCCCGGAGGACGTGGATGTAAACGTCCACCCGGCAAAACTGGAGGTCCGCTTCCGCAATCCCCGGGAGCTTTACGGATTGATCGTTGAGGCCCTCCTCCACAGCCTCGCCCAGCTTTCCCTGGACATGGGAGCCGGACACTCAGGGCTATCCCCGACAGCAGCGGCAAGAGCTACAGCCCCGCCGGCCTACCAGACCCGGATCGAGGAAGCCCTGAAGCGCTATACCGTCTATGGGGGAAAGAAGAAGCTCCCCTACCGGGATGCCGTCAAAGAAACATCGGGCCGACCGGGAGCATCGGGGATGCATGGTTTTACGGGGAAACGGACTGACCGCGGCGGTTTCTCGTCCGCCTCCGGAAAAGGTGGGGAAGGGGAATCTGGGGACCCGATCCCAATTTCTACCGAAATTGCCCAGATAACCGGAATCGCGTCCTCTTATCTTTCGGGCGGGCTGGGGACACCATCAAACGGTGTCCCCCATCATGTCCCCGAACCCGATAATGATAATGAGCCTGACACCGATCCCGACCCGACGCCGGCAGCAGGAGAACGCTCCTTTACCCGGATGATCTATCTGGGGCAGACCGGAGGGACCTATCTCGTTTTTTCCGATCCCGACGGTCTGGTCCTGGTGGATCAACATGCCGCCCACGAACGAATCCTTTATGAACAGTTCCGTCAGTCCGGCGCAGGGGAAAAGGTCATTGCCCAACCTCTGCTTCTCCCCGAGGTCGTCGCCCTTTCCCCTGCGGACTTTGGTCTGCTTATGGAAAATGTCGATATCCTGAAGGAAACGGGAATGGAAATCGAACCCTTTGGTGGCCATACCGTGGTGATCAAATCCCTGCCGGCCATCCTGGGCCATTTGAACCCCCAGGGACTCCTGCAGGATCTGATCGGGCAGCTTGCCGGTGAGGGGGCAACCGTCTCCTGGCAGGACAAAAGGAATAAGGTGTTGATTTCTTTGGCCTGTAAGGGGGCTGTCAAGGCCGGCCAGACCCTTTCCGGACCAGAGGTCTCCCGAATCTGCCAGGATCTTGACCGTCTGCCCTTTGCCGCGACGTGTCCCCACGGCCGCCCGGTCTGGATCGTCATAACCGGAAGACAGTTGGCCCGGCTTTTCAAACGGACATAAAAAGGCGGTTCATCTCTCTGCAAGCGCCAGGTCGGACACCTACAGTGGCTATGGCACTCTGCCATAGCCGCTGATCTGATTTTGGACTTGCCAAATGTAATCATCTAAGATAGAGAATCTTATCAGTAAGAATATTTTTCAGGAGGATTAAAATGGCAAGCTTGGCAACCACAAAAATGACCTCCAGAGGGCAAGTCGTCATTCCTGAGGATATACGCAAGCGACTTAACTTAAAAGTTGGCGCTCAATTTGTCGTTGTGGGAGAAAAAGATGTGGTGATATTCAAGTCGATCTCCCAACCATCTATGGAAGAATTTGACAAATTGATTGCTGAAGCTCGCAAGCAGGCAAAAGAAGCCGGGCTGAAACGCTCTGACGTCCATGCCACTATTGCGAAGGTGCGAGGCCGTAAGTGAAGGTTATTCTCGATACGAATGTCTTTATTTCCGGTGTTTTTTTCAGCGGTCCACCGCATCAAATACTCAATGCATGGCGTGACGGCATAATTAAATTGGTAATTTCCCAAGACATATTGAGTGAATACCGGCGGGTGGGGGAAGCGTTTTCCGATGAGTTCCCTTCAATTGACTTGCGGCCGATTCTTGATTTGGTAACCATAGAGGCAGAGTTATATGATACTAAAGACCTCCCCGAACCTCTGTGTAGTGATCCCGATGATGATAAATTTCTGGCCTGCGCTATAGCCAGCGGAAGCAGGATTATTATAAGTGGTGATAAACATTTACTTAAAGTTTCTGGATACCAGGATATCGAAATTCTAAAGCCTCGAGAATTTATAAACAAACATTCATATAAGAGTTAAAAACGACTCCATATCAGCCCTGCGTGTAACAAATACAAGTCGTTAACGTAAGCATCCTCAAAGTTTATTGAATTGCGAAAGGTGGCAAAGATTCGGAAATGATGTCAGTGAATAAATACGTTTTCGCTTACTTCAAATCTACCTTAAAATGATCTACACTGCGTTCTCCTGCCTTTTCACCCATCCCTTCACGTCCTTCAAAAAATCCTTTCTGAAATCTTCAGGTTCAAGTATCATGATGTTCGGTATCCAGGATTTGAGCACATTCCTGATAGCCCCATAGCGACCTACTCGGAACGTGATGACAAGAGACCCATCTGGCCTTTCTTCTTTGAGCTCCTGAGTGGGGAATATCATACGGCGCCTGAAATAATGACTCACCTGTACATCTATAAGCACCTTGACTTCCAAAGTCATATCTCCGGTGAACCAGATGTTGGCGCTCTTATGAAGGATGTCATCAAGGTCTTCAGGTACGTCCTTGCAACATGTTTTCAATAATCGGATATCACTGATCCGGTCGAGGGCATAGCGTTTGAGAATGCCAGTAGCAGGTTCATTACCAATAAGATACCAGAAGCCGCCGAAATAGGCGACCCGGTAGGGCTCCATCTGAACGGGATGAGGACCCTTATTTGCGGCATATCGAAATGTAACCTGTTTCTTCTCTCGGACTGCCCGGACGATCTTATTAAGGAGTGCGCTGTCCAGGGGGACAGCATCGTCAATCTTCACAAAGACTGGCATAGAGGAGACGCAGTCATAAAGGCGGTCCAAAACACTATCCGCCGCCTTCTTGAAGGGCTGGCCCAACTGGCCGACGATATTCTTCAAAGCAACAACGAGAGCCAGTTCCGTGTCGTCAAAGATCTCCAGATTCTTCACCAGATCCTTGCTCATCTTGTGGAGCCCCTTCTGGACCTCATGGAGGGGGAAGCCGGATTCCTTCAGTAGCAGGAGATCCCGTTGGATGGTGCGGGGCGTCGTTCTGAAATGCTGGCTCAGCCAACTGCTTGATACCTGCCCCTTTTCCATGAATATCCTGAGAATCTGCCCTAGGCGGATCAGTTTCGTTTGCGTGCTCCGATCACGAGTCATCCCCTACCTCCCTATCTTTAAAATAAATCATATCATCAAAAATAATGCGACCTGCGTATGTCGTCGAGGCATTGAATTATCAGAGACAACCCGATAAGGTCAATACAAAAGAAAGAAAGGCAGGTGAATTAGGTTGGAAGAGATGGTGAAATTATCTGAGGATGAAGATGAGGCCAAGGCAATCCTGCTAATGGGGTGGCTACACTATGGTGGATACCCGGAGAGAAAAGGCGTCTTTAAACAACTTAAATGGTATTCAGTTTGGTGCAAAGAGCCGCTCCATGAACGAATGATTATGAATATGTGCGCGGGATATGATCCGGATGCGCGAACATACTTTGAGGAATTTTTGCGGATAAATTTGGAGTCACCCGATGCTCTCTTATCAAAATAGGGAGATATACAGCGACTACGGCCTGGGGAAGACTCATTTGTTACACGCATGGGGTTACTCGCCGAATCTACCTACCAGGATATTAATATTATGCATGTTTTTGTAGAGGAATTTATGGGCGAGATGAACAACTCTCCTCGTTATAACTGGATGCCAAGGGAAGAATGATCATGATTATTGAAGAATTGAAAAACGCAGTGGAATGTTGAAAAGCAAAGTGGGGGCAATTTGAGAAATTATCAACTTTATCAGCCCGGCAATGTCAGACTCCAGCTTGATATTAGAATTACAGAAACAGTCAGGATAATCGATAACAATCATCGAGAAGTAATAACCCAAAAGCAAATTGAATTAAATCCTGACTTTATTACAGATATGATTCCCGAAGAAACCCATCCGAACATAGACAGGAGAGAAAAAATGTATGCTGATTACTGCCATGGTTGCATGAGAGGAACAGGCCATAAGAGAAGGTTCGGAATTGGAACCATCGTCATGCTTGTAATTTCAATGGGCTGGTGGATTTTGGCAATGCCCTTTTACCCGAAACGCTGCGTCATCTGTGGTTTGAAACCACGCTAAGGGGAGAGATGATCATGAATATTGAAAAATTGGAAAATGTAGTGGAAAATTCAAACACTGTATTTAAAAAGATAAAAGAAAAACATAATACTCTATCCGGCTATCTGGTCTTTTCATCACCTAATGGACAGTGCGAATTGACAGATAATATGGAGAAAATATTGTCTGAATTCCCCGATATGGTCCATGACTCTAAGGTAAAAAACGAAGCAATCAGCTTGATCAATAAAAAGCTAAGCATTGAACAAATGCTAACAAAGAAGGAACTTGATATCAAGGAAGACACCTTCATCGAAATTAGATTTGCCCAACCCAATCTGGATCTTATATTTGCAATGCAGAAAGATCCTCTTGTTTCACAGAAACATACGCCCCAGACCCAAGCATCTATCAGGATTGTCCTTGGCACACTTGGAGAGTTGCTAAACTCAGAATCAGGGACAAAGTAATTTTATCAAAAGCGATGAACTGGTAAAAAAAACGTCAAGAGGAAAGGAAATACCATGTCTGTTAAAAAATCATGTTGATTGATGGAGGGAAAATTATGACGAACGCAAAAGCAGATTTTGTACATCTTCATGTCCATATGACATACAGCCTCTTTGACGGCACCCTTCGCCTTAGCGACATCTTCAAAAAGGCTAAGGAATATCAGATGCCGGCCATCGCCATTAAAATCCGGCTTCTTTCCTTAAAGTTACAAACCTGAATATAAATGGGTTGCACCTGGTGGTGTTTCTATCAAACACATCACGATTAATCCCTCAGAGAAGGGAAGAAAAATAAACAAAAGGAGAAATAAAATGAAGAAAATTATGGCGGTTGGATTGGTTGGTCTTTTGATGGGATGTCAGGGAGCTATGGTAACAGCAACTAAATGGGGAGAAACAGCGGGTGGTCCTGGCAAAGTGGTGAAGTGCGAGAGAGCTGATCTTCGTGACAAAAAGGAAATTGATGAGACATTCGCAAAGCATAATGGGCACAAACTCGTGTACATTTCTGAATACACGACTGGCAATAAACTCGGCACCGACGCTATCGTCTGCTTTGAGTGTGAAAAGTAACACGGACATATCCCGAAGGCAACGGAAACCGAATAGTCGTAACATAGGTTTCTGATCGAGGATATAATTATGAGCAATGGAATGAACCTTTGAAGAATGATTAAAGAACAGGATGATAAGAATGGGTTTAATGGATCGTTATGAGGCATTAAGGCAAAAGGTCACGGACAGAAAGGAATCGTTTGACCGTTTCATCAATCTCATGGAGAATGAGACTACCTGGCTTAACTCTCCGGCGAGTACGAGGTTTCATCTGTCGGAGGAACAGGGACTTCTGAAACACAGCGTTGGGGTGACAGAAACGCTATTGCGATTCCGGGAATTTCTCGCCCCGGAGATTTCTGAAGAGAGCTGCGTCATCGTCGGACTGTTTCATGATGCCGGAAAACTTGGGATGCCTGGCAAACCGCTATATCTGCCAAATGACAATGAATGGATGGTAAAGAATCGAGGGATACGCTATAAGATCAACCCTGACGTGGTGGCGATGGGACTTGCAGTCCGCAGTCTTTACCTTGTAATACAATACATACCCCTAACCGATGCCGAAGCCCAGGCCATCGCCTATCATGACGGTCAGTATATTGATGACAATAAGATTGTGGCCCATAAAGAAACGCCCCTGACCCTGCTTCTGCATTGGGCCGACTACTGGACAGCGCACATACATGAAGAGGGCAGAGGCAAGCAGATCGGATTATCGGATGGGGAGGAATAGATATGGAAATAATGGGTTACTCTGAGCGTGGTGTCATAAATGCTCTGTTCTACGAAATCGCATATTCCGGGAAGTCATTACAGTTATCGAAGGAACTCCTTACCTTGGCTGACTGCCCAAGTCTTGTGGAATTCGGCCAGAGTTTGACAGAGGTAAGAGTGTTTATAGAACAGTCGTTATCAGATTTTGGAGACGCTGATGCAATTTTACTGCTTGATGCCGGTGATAAGAAAGGGGTGGTTTTTCTTGAGGCAAAAGTCAAATCATCACAAAGGAACGAGTGGAAGCTGAAATTGGAATTCGAAAAATTCATAAGTGATTGTAACAAGGGCGACAAAAAACTGAGTTCATCGAACTTGTTTACGCAGCTCTATCACAAACATCGATTCCTCAATGGTTTGTCAGATATCGAGGGTCTGAAAAAGGGGATAGACTTTCCTAAGTGTTCGACAAAGGGGACCCGTAAGATCGGAAACAACCCAGTTGTGCTGTTCGCAGTTAAGGAAATCAAATCATATCGAAATAATGCGTGGTACATTGCTCTTGTACCTGACACCGCCATAGCTGTCAGGGATTTCTATTGCGATTTCAGTCAACTATAATGAATTCGCTTGCGGACAAAAAGATGTCCGTTGTGTCAGCATGGCATAGATGACCCGGATCAATTTGTGAGCGGTGGCCAGCACAGCCATTTTGTAGGGCAATCCCTCCTTTCTTCGTCTGAGAT
>JAPLJZ010000022.1 GCA_026388335.1 Deltaproteobacteria bacterium | reverse complement strand
CCACTGAGTTGGTGAGGATAATCTTTGATTCTTTTTTCAGGAAGCTCGATCCCGACCAGGCGGAGCATCTCTATGGCTTTATGATGGGATTCAGTGCGATTGCATCCCTGATGCAGCCTGATTGTCTCACTGATCTGAGCGCCGATTCGGAAGACAGGATTCAGGGAGGTCATCGGTTCCTGAAAGATCATCGAAATGGCTTTCCCCCGCACCTTTCGCATCTCTGTCTCGGATAGGGAGAGAAGATCGAGACCATTCATTTCAATTTGGCCGGAGACATATCTGCCGGGAGGTGTGGGAACAAGACGCATGATGGATAAGGACAGGACCGTCTTTCCGCATCCGGATTCGCCTACGATACCGAGGGTGTCTCCCGCATCTAACTGAAAGCTGACCTCATCTACGGCTTTCAGCGCCCCTTGCTCGGTATCGAACCAGGTCGAAAGATTGTCAACGGCGAGGACCGGAGACATGGTCATGAGTCCTCAGTCAACATCCGACCAGTTCGTCAGCAGTTGCACAAAAAGACGGACTCCCACTCCTGACGCCCCTTTGGGATTATACCCCTGATCTTTGGTCAGCCAGGCAGGTCCGGCGATGTCGAGATGAACCCAAGGATAGGGACCGACAAATTTACTTAGGAAGGCGGCAGCGGTAATCGCACCCCCCGGCCTTCCGGTAGAGTTCTTGTAATCGGCAATATCGCTTTTGACAAGGTCTTGATAGTTTTCCCAGAGCGGGAGTTCCCAGAGCAATTCGCCGGTCTGTTCCGATGCCTTTTTGATTCTGGTCTTCAGGTTGTCATCCGTACCCATCATCCCCATGACATGATCGCCAAGGGCCACAATGCAGGCTCCGGTCAGCGTGGCAATGTCAATAATCGCCGCTGGTTTGAATCGCCCGGCATACGCAAGGGCGTCAGCTAAGATCAACCTCCCTTCCGCGTCTGTATTGATCACTTCGATGGTCTTCCCTGACATGGATTTGAGGATATCTCCCGGTTTGCAGGCCCTTCCCCCGGGGAGGTTTTCCGTAGCCGGTATCAAGCCCACGATATTAACGGGCAAGTGCAACTCCGCTGCCGCACTGACGGCGCCAATAACGGCAGCTCCTCCCGCCATATCGCTCTTCATCTCATCCATCTTTTCCGCAGGTTTGAGGGAGATACCGCCACTGTCGAAAGTGAGGGCCTTCCCGACAAGAACAACCGGGGGTTGTTCCTTCCCTCCCCCTCGATATTCGATGATAATGAATTTTGAAGGTTCCTCGCTTCCTCTTGCCACACCCAACAGTGCATTCATCCCCAGGCGCTTCATGTCAGCAGCCTCTAGGACAGTCGTTTTCATTTTCTTAAGCCCCTTGGCAATAGTGAGGGCTTCGCGGGCCATGACGCTGGGAGTCATCTCATTGGCAGGGGCAGAGACCATGTTTCTTGTGAGATAAACAGCCCGGCAGATCTTTTCCGCCCTTTCGGCAGCCTTTTTGACAAGAGGAATATTTTTATTATCCTGGATCAGGACATATAGCAGCTCAACCTCGCTGATTGTCTCCCGGTCCAGGGTTTTGAAATCAGTAAACTGATAAAGGCCAAGGATGGTTCCTACAACGCTCGCTTCCGTGGCAATTTCCCATGATAATCCGAGCTCGCCCGCCTCCAGGGCCACGGCTAGGGACTTGACTTTCAGTGAAAGCGCCGTTTGTCCCGCTTTGGCGCCGGCGCTACGCATCTTATCAGCAGAAAAATCCTCGCGTTTTCCAAGACCGACCAGAATAATGCGCTGGATGTCGGCATCGCCTCGGGGATAGAGGATAGCAGTCTGGTAGAGTTTGCCCTCAAAATCATTCTGCTTCCAGATTTGCCGAATTAAGCCGTTGGCTGCTTTGCCAATAACGGGAATCATTCCCTCAGCAGGTAGCTTACCTTCAAAAAGGAAAATGGCCACGGCCTCTATAGATTCTTTTAAAAATAATTGATTATTCTCAACTTTTACCTGCAATTCTTCCTCCCTCGATTTTCACATAAAAAATACGGCTCTAAATATTTGTTTCATATTATACACATATGTCATTTTCATGATCGGCATGTATAATAAAAAAGGCGGTTAATGATCCCTATAGAGATACCAACCGCCTAAAAAAATCTACTTCACAACTGCTTTGTATTACGAGGGTTTAAAGAATCCATGGAATCCGTAACCCGTTAGTTTTATATGGAGGCGGCAACCGGATTCGAACCGGTGAATAACGGTTTTGCAGACCGTTGCCTTAGCCACTTGGCTATGCCGCCAAAAATATCTGGAGCGGGCGAACGGATTCGAACCGTCGACGTCCACCTTGGCAAGGTGGCACT
>JAPLJZ010000263.1 GCA_026388335.1 Deltaproteobacteria bacterium | reverse complement strand
GCGATCCCGAGGGTTCGCTGACATTATCCAATTCTACACTTTATGGGATGACCAGTACAGGAGGTACCAACAATCCGGGCGGCACGGTGTTCAGCATAAAGACCGATGGAACAGGATATCAAATGTTGTGCAGTAGCTGTGCTGTATTGGTGGCACCGGACCTAATGCGGGCAGTTTTCTTAGTGGATCCCTTACTGTCTCTGGCTCAACGCTGTATGGAATGACCAAGACGGGTGGTGGTTCCGGCAAAATTGGTGCAGTCTTCAAGATCAACATTACGGGTTCAGGATATACCAATCTCCACACCTTCGGCGGTGGAGCAAATGATGGACTTTGGCCTTTTGACTCGCTGACGATCTCTGGTTCGACGCTCTATGGCATGACTGAGCAAGGAGGCGTGGCTGGCGAAGGTGTGATTTTCAAAATGAACGTACAGGTGGTCTGGGTTCTTAGGACAGGAGACAGGGATTTATAAGTGGTAAAGTGCCCTGGGTTCATGTTCATGCCGCAGCCTGCTTCTGCGGTAGAGTGTTGGAGTAAACCATAGCCGGGGTCCTCCTGTCAAAGTTTTGGTGCCATCTTTTTTCGTTGTAGAACATGAAGTAGTTGGCAAGTCCTTTCTTCACCTCCGCCATTGAGCCATAGCCCTTCAGGTAAATATCCTCGTACTTGACGCTTTTCCAGAGCCGTTCGATAAAGACATTGTCCATCCAACGGCCCTTGCCGTCCATGCTGATTGCAATGCCTCTTGAACTGAGAGCGTTTGTAAACGCCTCCGCGGTGAACTGGCTGCCTTGGTCCGTATTGAAGATCTCGGGGCAGCCGTACTTGGCGATCGCTTCTTCCAGTGCATCCACGCAAAATGAGCTGTCCAGTGTGTTGGACAACCGCCAGGCCAGAACCATCCGGCTTGTCCAGTCCATGATCGCCACAAGATAACAGAACCCCTTCGCCATGGGGATGTAGGTAATGTCACTGGCCCACACATGATTTGCCCGTGTGATCTCAAGACCGCGGAGAAGATAGGGATACTTCACATGTCCTGGATGCGCCAACGAGAGTCTCGGCTTGATATACAGCGCCTCGATGCCCATCCGGCGCATCAGGCGGCGCACCCTGTCACGACCCACGTCATAGCCCTTTGCCCACAGCTCGTTGCGAATCTTCCGGCTTCCGTAGAACGGATACGCCAGATGGATCTCGTCAATCTTGCGCATAAGCTCCATATCTTTCGCGTTCAGAGGCGTCGGAGTGTAATAGACGCCGGATCTACACAGATCCAGAAGATTGCATTGCTGTGTCACCGGAAGTTTATCCCCCTTGTCGATCATCATGTTGCGCTCGCATCGCCTATGCGACCGAGCGCGCCTGATAAAAAATCGTTCTCCATCGACAACTGTCCGATCTTCGCGTGAAGATCCTTCACGCTCGGCCCTTGTTCGGGCTTCCTGTCCTTGCTGAAAATGTCCGGGGCATGTTCAAGAAGCTGCTTCTTCCACTCCGCGATCTGGTTCGGATGAATCTGGTAACGCTGGGAAAGCTCAACGAGCGTCTGTTCGCCTTTCAGAGCGTCCAACGCCACCTTCGCCTTGAACGCCGGTGCATGATTCCTTCTCGGTCTTTTGCTCATATGCTGCTCCTCCTTAACCTCATTATAGAGCAGCTTTGATTCCTTCTCGGTCTTTTGCTCATATGCTGCTCCTCCTTAACCTCATTATAGAGCAGCTTTACCACTTATGTCACTGTCCAGTTTTGCCAGACCAGCGCTATCCCCATCATCGATTATAACCCAAGATCGGAAAACCTCTCACCCCAAGCACTCAAAATAAGAGGCTATAATCAACAAGGTCGGCCTTACGCCCCTTGCGGTCTTTTGACCCGTCCCAACGGCTTTGATCAAAAATCTCAAAGAGCCTCTTTCTCCTGCCGGCGTCATTGTGTCGGATCAAAAGATCCGCAGATCCGACAACACGCCGAAAACTGCAAGCATTGGATCAATTATCATGGCTTTACATCGCATGAGACGTTTGAACA
>JAPLJZ010000041.1 GCA_026388335.1 Deltaproteobacteria bacterium | reverse complement strand
GACCATCAATATAGATGAATATATCTTCCGGACGATTCGTCATGATCGGCACGCCAATATTGTTACTTCTATCCATGTCCTCCTGCTATCTCCGAATGAAGGACGGTCGCGTCAGAAAGGGTCGCCATTGGAGGAACGATCATTTTTTAGATGTTCCCG
Source organism: Deltaproteobacteria bacterium (assembly GCA_026388335.1). GTDB lineage: Bacteria > Desulfobacterota > Syntrophia > Syntrophales > UBA8958 > UBA8958. The sequence continues at coordinate 6,082 of JAPLJZ010000041.1, read as the reverse complement.
GAGCGCTGGCCGCAGAAAAATCTCGTCAACGTCATAACGCTTCAGGGCTTCGGTAATCATTTCAATTTTTCTTTTTACGGTTGCCTTGGCATGGAGGAAAAGAACGGACTGCTCCTTGATGCGGCACAGGCCCCCAAAGGTCGAAGGATCTTCATTTTTCAGGGACTCATAGCGGATGGTGACGTTCACCCTGCCGGCCAGTTCTTCAAGCTGTTTAAGAAGTTCCTCTTGGATCATAATTATTTCTCACTGATTCTATATACATGATTTGCCGTGATAATGGCAAGGGACGGTATGGCAAAGGGAAGAAAAATATCTCTGTGACGATGATCTTTATGAAGTTCCTTGACTACTCGGGATAATCGGTTATTCTTGGCAAATGAAAAACAGGAACGGGGACATTGGTCACAGCGGACAGGTTGTGGTTATCGGGGCCGGGGCGGCGGGAATGCTGGCGGCGGGCCGGGCGGCGGAGGCCGGGGCGCGCGTGCTGCTCCTGGAAAAGATGGACCAGCCGGGCAGGAAGATCCTCATCAGCGGCAAGACGCGCTGCAATCTGACCAATACGAGGACGCTGCGGGAATTCATCGCCATGTACGGCCCCAACGGCCCTTTTCTTCACGCCGCCTTTCACCGGTTTTTCCGGGATGACCTCCTTGATATTCTCCATCGCTATGGTGTGGAAACCAAAGAAGAGCGGGGCGGTCGTATCTTTCCCGTCTCGGACCGGGCCGCCGATGTCGTCGGGGCCTTACGGCGCTATGTTGACGATCAGGGGGTTAAACTGGCGACGCAACGGCGCGTCTTCTCCCTAGCCGTCCGGGATGGAAAAATCGCCGGAGTCACGACGGACAGCGGCCTGACGCCTGCCGCTGCGGTGATTGTTGCCGCCGGAGGGGCTACCTGGCCTGCCACCGGTTCCACCGGCGACGGCTATAAACTGGCCAAGGCGGTCGGCCATAGAATTGAGGAACTCCGCCCCGCCCTCGTACCGCTGATTGTCAAAGAAATAGGGCTGGCGAAATCGATGCAGGGGGTAAGCCTCCGCAATGTCCGCTTGACGGCCTTCCGCGGCCGTCCCGGCGAAATTGATCCGGCCGCTGCCCCTTCCTGTGACATCGGCCGGGGGCTGGAACGCAAAAAGCCCCGCGGTTCCATCATCGAAAGCCGCTTCGGGGAAATGATGATCACCCATTTCGGTATCGGCGGGCCGGTGACCTTGCTCATCAGCCTGGCCGTCGTGGACGCCCTGGCCCAAGGTCCCGTCAGTGTTGCCATCGACCTCAAGGCGGCCCTGGATTATCCGCAGCTCCGCGCCCGTCTCCAGAGGGATCTCGACGCCCACGGCAAACGGCAGTTCAAGGGGATTCTCGAAGGGCTCCTGCCCCGGAAGATGATCGAACCGTTAGCCGCCTTGACGGGCATTCCCCTTGATAAGCCTGCCCACCAGGTTACGGCGGCGGAAAGAGAGCAGCTTGCCGGAGTTCTCAAGTCCCTCCGTTTCGAGATCGCCGGCCCCCTGCCGATGGCGGCGGCCATTGTCACGGCCGGCGGCGTATCCCTGAAAGAGATCGATCCCCGGACGATGGCCTCGCGGCTGGTCCAAGGTCTCTATTTCTGCGGCGAGGTCCTGGACATCGACGCCGACACGGGGGGATTCAATCTCCAGGCGGCCTTTTCGACGGGCTATGTGGCCGGGGAAGCGGCGGCAGCGTATGTCACTGCCATTGAGGAATAGCGGGGATAATCTCGATGGATGTTAAAATAGGAGGATGCCATGCTGGTGTTTTTAAGTGACGTTCATTTAACCGACGGTAGTTCCGGAGAAACGATAAAACCTACGGCATTTCGAATATTTGCCGAAAATCTCCGCAAGCTTGCGGACTCCGTATCATCCCTGGAAGAAATACGATTGATCTTGTTGGGCGACATCTTCGACATCATCCGTTCCGCAGAGTGGATTGATGACACCGTATCCGTAAGACCCTGGGACCAGGCCGGGCCGGCGCAGGAGAAGATTGTCGCAAAGATTCTCCAGGGAATAATATCAAATAATCGTCAATCCCTGGATGAACTTCTTGTCCTCAAGGCGTACGCAAAAGAGAAAAAAGTTCCCTTTGAGATCACCTATATTATCGGTAATCACGACTGGCTCATCAACCGCTATGCGAGTTGCATCAACATGGTGCAAGCCGCGCTGGGGATGGATCCGGTAACGGCGCCTTCTCCTTTTTCCACTGAATTATTCGCGTCGAGTTACAAAGTGCTTGCCCGGCACGGGGACATTTACGACAAGTTCAATTACATGGGGAATCGTGATGACTCGTCTATCGGCGATGCCATTGTCATCGAGTTGCTCAATAAATATCCCCACGAGGTTGACACTGCTTTAAGTGCTTTGGTCGACGATGGTGAGGTATCACAAGCCGAAAAAGACAAAATCACGTCTCTTCTGAAAGAACTGGACAATATCCGGCCACTCCTCGACTTACCGTCCTGGGTCCTTATGGTAGTGAATAGAACGGAGAATGCAGCCGCCCGAAAGGCCATTGAAGATGCCTGGGATGCCTGTGTGGATGAATTCTTCCAGGTCCCTTTCATCATGGAGAAGGATAAATTCCTTTGGCCGGATACCATCGATCTGTTACAGATAGCGCTCAGACTTTCATCTCATGCCTCCACGAAACTCCTCGAAAAGATTACTGAAATCAAAGCGAAGTTGTTCCCGACGCAACTCGAAGGGGATTACAACAAAGACGCCTTTAATGAGCAAAAGGTTCGCTCCGGTGAGGCGAGTTTTGTCCTATACGGCCATACTCACGATTACGTGATCGTTCCGATGGATCAGGCGCCTCTTTCGGACGGGACGATGCAGGACAAGATTTACTTCAATACGGGCACCTGGAGAAAGACCTGGAATAAAGTGCTTTTCGATCACCAGCAACGCGAATTCATCGGTTGGCACGTTCTTACGTATGTGGCCGTCTTCAAACCGACGGAAAACGGATCTTACAATTTCGAGGTTTGGAATGCCGCCCTGGGTTAGCGGGATCTGAGGATAATAACTCTGGAACAAAGGAAATGAGGTATGACGATGAACTGCTGTGATTTTACGATTTACGATATGATTGCCCGCAACGCCGTTTTATATCCTGGTAAAGATGCAATTGTTTATGACGGCAAGCGAACTACCTTTAAAGCCTACAAGCGGCTTTGTGACCAGTATGCCGCCGGGCTCAGCGGCGAAGGGATGGCGGCGGGCGACCGGATTGCTGTCCTGGCTGGCAACTGCGATGACTTCCTGATTCTCTGCGGGGCAGCGGCCAAAATCGGTGCCATCGTGGTGCCGGTGAACTGGCGGCTCGGGGAAGAGGAAATCGCTTACATCCTCACGGACACTACCCCGAAGCTGCTCGTGAGCGGCGGCGAATATCGAGATGTGGCGAGCAGGGCAGCGTTAAAGGTGGGCTCAATAGAACGGCACTATTCTTTCCGGGCGGACGTAGCGGAAGGTGATTACATCCCTTTCCGGACCCTTTGCCGGGAAGAGGGATACGAGGATGGGGCCGCGGTTTCCGGCGATCATGCCTATATGATCATCCATACGGCCGCCGTGGGCGGTAGGCCCAAAGGTTGCCTCCTCAGTCAGGGAAACATGATCGCCGTCGGCCTTCAGATTGCTGAGCTTCTGAAACTCGGCAGTCGGGATTGCCACATCTGCATCCTTCCCCTGTTTCATATCGGCGGCCTTTCCATGACCATAGCGACGATGCATCAAGGGGGGAAAAACGTGATTGTGGACCGCTTCGATCCGCTCCTCGTTCTGAAACTCATCGCCAAGGAACAGGGCACGTTTTTTGTGGCCTTTCCCCCGATCCTTTCCTCGATCCTGGACGCCCAGGAAAAAGAGCCCTCCGACGCGTCGAGTTTGCGGATTGTCTGCGGCATGGACAGCCCGGAGACCCTGGAACGCTTTTTCAAGATAAACACGCAGGCCGCCTTTTACAGCCTTTACGGCCAGACCGAGGCCATGCCCGTTTCGGGATGCAATTATAAGGAGAAACCCGGCAGCATCGGGCCGCCGGCGATCCTGACGCGCGTCGCCCTGTTTGATGATCTCGATCGGGAAGTTGTCCCCGGGACACCCGGAGAAATCTGTGTCCGGTCGCCCGCCGTATTCCGGGGTTACTGGAACCTGAAGGAAGAGACAGTCCATACCTTTCGCAACGGTTGGCATCATACGGGCGATCTGGGCCGCTACGACGAGGAAGGCTACCTCTGGTACGCCGGTAGAAAGCCGGAGAAGGAACTTATCAAGCCCGGCGGCGAAAACGTTTACCCGGCGGAAGTGGAAAAGGTCATTCTCAGCCACGGCGCCATTGAGGAAGTGAGCGTCATCGGCGTTTCCGATCCGGAGTGGGGAGAGGCCGTCAAGGCTGTCTGCGTCCTCAAGAAGGGAAGCACGGTGAGCGCCGGGGAATTGATCGACTTTGTGGCCTCTAAAATCGCCCGTTATAAGAAGCCCAAACACGTTCTTTTTGTCGAGAGCCTGCCGAAAACGGCAATCGGCACCGTCAATCGGGAGGAGGTCAAGAAGGCGTATCCGGGAACAAACTGATTATTCCGGTTCTAAATCAAAGCGCTATCTTCGTTGGCATCGTCATCGGCTCCTCGACGTATGAACAATACGCCTGCGTCGCCTCTTCCTCCCCGCCTTGATATCATCTTTGATTTAGAACCGGAATTACAAACAAAAGCCCCTCGTAAGAAGTAAAAATCTACGAGGGGCTAACGAGATCCGCCTATGCCGTCTTGCCTTTTAACTGGAGTCTTTCATTGAATACTTGGTCTTTTAAGGGTGATAATCACCACGAAGATCCTGTGTTTCCTTTTTCGTTAACATCCAGTAGAATAGACTCATTACGTGCATCGCAGTATCTCGCCTGTTTAATTTTCTTGGCGCTATATCTTTCAAAGAACCTGGGTGAATCAGTAACGGTTAAAGTCTTATAATAATAAAAAGAGAGCCGCAATGCATGCTTATTTGTAAGCTGTAGTCAGCTTTTTAAAATTACTGCCCTTTCGGCAGTTCATTACCACCACTAATACCTCGCGATGCTTTTCTTCTTACCTCCCAGTGAAATGATTTATCTTTCATTCATATCCCAGAGACATAATTTAAGCCGTGCATTGCAGCACCTCGATGATTTTTAATATACGACTGCTCATTGTTAATGTCAAGAGGTACATCAATTATTAAATTAAATTCCTCAGCCTACCTGGCCAGCATCGTCAAACAGACAACAACAAAATACAGCGCCGATAATCCAAGTATCGACCAGCAGAATGAATCTATCCAATTCTCCTCTTTCAGGATTTCCTGATCCCAATCTGTGTCTTCAACAAGATGCTTGATCTTCATAGTCAAATGGATCTTACTGGGAATGATCCCGGAAATCCGATCAGCAATATGAATTGGCATAGTCAATACGTTCGCTGTCAATATTCTGACTGTCATACTTGATCCCTCCTGTTGAACTTATTTTCCTGACTGTTTATATTGGCAAAATTTTCCTTACAGTTAGAAATATTACCGATATGAGCAGCATTAACTGATAAGAAAGATCATTGAAATCTGTTGTAAGCAATTACTTTCCTGGCTTTATTGGCGAATACTCCAAATATACCGCCGCGAGGACTACTTATTATGCAGCAACTTACGTGCCATAAACGTAAAAAATGCCTTTATCTGGTATTCGGTCTTTGAAATAGTTCAGAGGTGGGCAATCGCCGTTGTCACAACTTCAATACTTCACTAAGTGTCGGATGAGGTATGATCCAGGATTTCAAGGTCTTCAGGCTGGCGCCGGTGGTCAGGGCGAGGCTCAGGGAGGCGATGAGGTCGGGGGCGCCGGCGCCGACTATGGTTGCCCCGACGAGGGTACTTTTGTGGAAGATGAACTTGGCGAAACCCTGGCCCGCTAATTCCGTGCGGGCCAGGATGTTGGCCCCGTAATCGGTGCGTACTATCTCCACGGACCAGCCCTTTTCCCTGGCCTGTAACTCCGTCAGGCCGACCCGG
>JAPLJZ010000023.1 GCA_026388335.1 Deltaproteobacteria bacterium | reverse complement strand
GGATCGCCGGGAGACGCGATCCTGAATAATTTGCTGGCCTGCCGGGAAAGAAAGATCTTCCTGGTCAATCCGGGACGCTCGGCCATCGGCGACCGGCCCTGTTATCGAAGCGTCGCGGAGGTCCCCGCGCATATCGATCTGGCCGTGGTAGCGACGCCCGCCCCAACGGTTCCCGGCGTTGTCGAAGCCTGCGGCCGGGCCGGGGTGGACGGCATGATCATCATCTCCGCCGGTTTTCGGGAAGTGGGGGAGGAAGGACGGAAACTGGAAGAGGAGATCCTCCGCATCAAGAAGCAGTATCCCCTGCGGATACTCGGACCCAACTGCCTCGGCATCATCCGCCCCCATGCCGGCCTTTGCGCCGCCCGTCTCAGCGGCGCCCCCGAACCGGGGAAGATCGCCTTTCTCACCCAGAGCAACGCCTTCGGCAAGATCCTCTTCGACTGGGGAGTCAGCGCCCATATCAGTTTCAGCATGCTGGCCTCCCTTGGTTCGGCCATCGACATCGATTTCGGGGATATGATCGACTTCCTGGGGACCGATCCCCATACCCGGAGCATCATGATATACATGGAGGATGACATTGGCCACCTCCGGAAGTTTATCGGCGCCGCACGGGGATTTGCCCGGAACAAGCCCATTGTTCTCCTCAAACCGGCCCGGCTTGTCGAGGACGCCCCCGGCCCGGGGGGAAGGATCTCCCATACGGACATCCTGGCTGGCCCCGAAGACATCTTCGACGCCGTCCTCCGCCGGGTCGGCGTGGTCCGGGTCAAGGAGACCCAGGATATCTACAACACCGCCAATGTCCTCTTTTCCCGGAATCTTCCCCGGGGGGGGCGGCTGGCTATTGTCACCAATGCCGCCGGGGCCGGTCTGCTGGCGGCAAGTCGTCTTGCCAAGTCCGGCGGCAGCCTCGCCGATCTGTCTCCGGAGACTATGGAGGGGATAGCGGCCATCCTGCCATCCTACGGGAAGCGGGGCAACCCCATCGATCTCCTGAGGACCGCCGACGCCGGTCGTTACGAAAAGGCCATCCGATTGTGCCTCGCTGATGGGAATGTTGACGGCGTCCTCGTGATCTTCGGCCTTCAGGACGCTGTCGGTGATGAAGAGTTGGCCGCCACTGTTGTGGAACTGACCCGGAACGCTGCCAAGCCCGTCCTTGCCGCCTGGCTGGGACGGGAAGAAGTGAGACGGGGCCGGGAACTGCTCCTCCGAAGCGGCGTCCCGACCTACGAAACGCCGGAAGAAGCGGCCCGGACCTATGTCTATATGTACAACTACGAGCGGAACCTGCAGCTCCTCCACGAAACCCCCGCCGAGCTCCCCGTCAACGAGGCGCCGCCGAAAAACCACCTCAAATCCATCATCCGCCGGGTCCTCCGGGAGGGTAATCATGTCCTGACGGAGGAGGATGCCAAGAAATTTTTGACCAATTACGGCATCCCCTTCGTGCCGACCCATATCGCCGCCTCTCCTGAGGAGGCTGTCGCTTACGCCCAGGGCATCGGTTATCCCGTGGTCCTGAAGATCGCCTCTCCCGATATTATCTTCCGCCAGGATGTCGGTGGGGTGGCGACGGGAATCAACTCCGACGAGGCCCTGCGGAGCGCCTATGCACGGCTCCGGGAGCGGGTGGCCAAGTTTCAGCCCCAAGCGGCTATCCGGGGTGTTGTCGTCCAGAAGATGATCGAGGTCATCGATTACGAGCTGATCCTGGGGGCGAAAAAGGACAAAAACTACGGCGCCGTGATGCTCTTTGGCATGGGGGGTATCGGCGTCGAGATCTTCCGGGACTTCTCCATCGCCCTGCCGCCCCTCAATCAGACCCTGGCCCGGCGGCTTATGGAAGAGACGAAGGTTTACACCATGCTCCAGGGCTATCGGGGCAAGGCGCCGGCGGATCTGAGCCAGCTTGAAAGCATCATCGTCAGTTTTTCAAATCTTATCGTGGACTTCCCCGAGATTCTCGCCATCGACATGAACCCCGTCGCGGTGAGCAACGGCCAGGCCCAGGCCCTGGATGTCAGGATCATCCTGGACCGGGAAAAGATCGATAATACGACCCCCTATCCCCACCTCCTCGTCACCCCCTATCCCACCCGCTATGTTGTCCGCTGGCAGCTTACGGACGGTCGGGACGTCGTTTTGCGGCCTATCCGGCCTGAGGACGAGCCCCTGGAGCATGAGATGTTTACCTCTCTTTCGGAAGAAACCCTGAGGGAGCGGTTCTACCAGACCATAAAAACGATCACCCATGAAATGCACGTCCGTTTCTGCAATATCGATTACGACCGGGAGATGGTGATGGTTGCCGAAATCAGGGAAAACGGCGGGAGAAGGCTCATCGGCATGGGGGGCTTCAATATCGAGGCGGACTTTAAAAAGTGTGAATTCTCCGTCCTTGTCCACGACGATTTTCAGGGCCAGGGGCTGGCCTATAAACTGCTGGATATCATCATCGGTATCGCCGACGAGAAAGGTTTGGACGAGTTTTACGGCTACATCCAGCCGTCAAACTGGAAAATGGTCAAACTTTGCGAGAAGCTCGGTATGATACCCGAAAAGACATCCGACGATCTGATCCGGGTAAGCCTGCGGTTACGGTGAGAGGTAAATAAAGGTAATGAAACAAAAGACGCCCAACCAGGATATGACACCGGGTACGCTGTCCCACAATCCCTTCGAGGGGATCAAGGGGCTACTCAAGGATAGGCAGGTAGTGACTCCTCCTCAGCAACAGCTTCAGTCTCTCCGGAAAACAGTGTTGCGTAAAGGAGGCGCCGCTGCGACCGTGACGAAACCGGAGGAGGAGAGGGGAGTTTTTCTTGAGGCTATGCAGGATGTGAACCCCCTGATAAAGGGACAGGAACGGGAAATCATGCGGGATATCCCAAGCGGGCCCTTTCCAGGGGCGCCGCCGGTGGATGAAAATCGGGAAGCCCTGGAACAACTGACCAAGCTCGTGACCACGGGAGAAGGTTTTATCCTTTCTCTTACCCCGGAGTATATCGAGGGCACGGGCTACAACATCCATTCCGAGTATGCCCGGCGCCTCCATGCCGGTGATTTTTCCATCCAGGCCCATATCGACCTCCACGGGTTGACCGTTGTCGAGGCCAAAGAGGTCTTCGACGGATTCATGAAGGAGGCCATCATGACGGGGAAAACGGGGGTGCTGATCATTCATGGCCGGGGGCTGTCTTCTCCCGCTGAACCGGTCCTGAAAAAGAAGGTTATCGAGTGGCTGACCAGCGGCGTCTGGCGCAAACGGATCTTTGCCTATGCGAGCGCCCGTTCTTGCGACGGCGGGACGGGGGCCACCTATGTGCTATTCAGGCCCCGCGCCCGGGGAAAACATACATGAAAACTTCGTAAAAAACCATATGCCTTGTTATTCGTCGAGGGTCTTGTCTCATGAGCGTGATTAAACGGCTTCAGCGTCTGACGGGAGAAGAGCAGGCTCCCCCGGATGAATCCGGCCGCGCCGCAGAAATCAGTGACCTGCGGAAGCGGATCGACGCCGTTCTTTTCCGTCGCCCCGAAAGCCGGAGGGAGTCGTCTCCTGCTTCGTTCCGCGGACCGTCCCGTCCCCTGGAGGAATGTGTTTCCGGAGGGGAGATCACGACGGCGGCCGGCCGTTTTTTCTGCGTCGAGAGCGTGTGGGGCGTCTCCCACCATCACGGCTGCCGTTGTATCGGTGATCTCTCCCCCCTGGATATGGCCGGCGTCTCCACGCTGGCCAATGACGGCGCCCTGGCCCGTCTCGACTATACCCGGGGCGTCTTTCTGGAGACGGAGACGACGGGCCTAGCGGGTGGGACGGGGACGGTGGCCTTCCTCATCGGTATGGGCTGGTTCGAGGGGTCGCGTTTTGTCATGAAACAGCTCTTTATGAGAGATTATTCCGAGGAGCGGGCGGCCCTGATGTTTCTGCGGGAGCTGGTCCAGGACCGGCAGTTTCTCGTTACCTTCAACGGCAAGGCCTTCGATGTCAACCTCCTGACCGCACGTTTCATCCTGAACCGCCTCGCCGATCCCCTGGCGGGTCTGCCCCATCTCGATCTCCTCCACCCCTCCCGCCGACTCCTCCGGCATCGTCTCGACAATGTCCGCCTCGGTACTATCGAAGGGGCCGTATTAGCCTTGGAGCGGGAGGGAGACGTCCCGGGATATGAGATTCCTCAGCGCTATTTCGACTGGCTGAAACGCCGGGATGGCCGGCTGATGGCGGACGTATTTCTCCATAACCGCCTCGACGTTCTGTCCATGGCGGCCCTGACTGCCCATCTCACGGAAATGATCGCGACGGAAGGAACGGGTCCCGCCCTGCGGCCTCCCCAGGATCTTTTGGCGGCGGCCCGGCTGCTTGTGCACCGCGGAGACAAGGCCGGGGCGCGCCGGATGCTGACCGAGCTTCGGAGCGCCTCCTGCCCGGTAACGGTACGACAGGCCGGCCGCCTGCTGTCTTTAATCCATAAACGGGCGGGTGAATGGCCCCAGGCTGTGGAAATCTGGGAAGAGATGATCGTCCAGGTCCCTGACGATGTTTTTGCCCTCGTCGAGCTGGCCAAGTGGCATGAACACCGGACCCGTGACTATGTACAGGCCATGAACCTGGCCCGCCAGGCCCAGCACGCTCTGTCGCAGCCGTCCCCGGAAACGGAAAGGGAGATTCTCCAGCGCCGCATTGCCCGCCTGGAGCGGCGCCTGGCTAAAACACCCCTTTCGGGTTGACAGGAATTCACAATTCGGTATACTCTCCCTTGCCACGACAGGTTTCATTGCGGCGGCCAGGGGGTAGAAGGCCGCCGGCTTTGACCATCGGATCTCTTCCGCGCCCAAAAGGGTGCATGAGCAGGGCTAACCCCATGCAGGACCGTAAAATGACAGAACAGGAACTTCTCCAGGAGCTGGAGCAACTCCGGCAGCGATGCGCTGAATGGGAAAGTCGGGCCGCGGAGTTGGAGGAATACTATCAGGCCCTGCGGAAAAAAGAGGAAAGATACCGAAGCTTTTATGAAAATGCCGTGGAGGGCTTTTTCCAGAGCACCCCGAACGGAAGGTTCCTCAATGTCAATCCCGCCTTTGCCCGCATGATGGGCTATGACTCTCCCGAAGAACTGATTTCCGCCATTTCCGACATCGAACGCCAATATTATGTAAATCCTGCCGACCGAGCCCGGTACGTCAACCTCCTCAAAGAGTCAGGAGCCGTTGAGAATTTTGTATGCAAGGCCCGCTGCCAGGATGGTTCGGAAATCTGGATCTCCAACAGCACCCAGTCCGTCTATGATCGCGACGGCAGCATCCTCTATTATGAAGGGGTTGTTGAGAATATTACGAAGAGCAAGGAGGCGGAAGCGGCGCTCAGAGAATCGGAACGACGCCTTGCCGATATCATTGAATTTCTACCCGACGCCACTCTGGCGATTGACCGGGAGGGACGGATCATCGCCTGGAACAAGGCGATTGAAGAGATGACGGGTTTCAAGGCTGCCGATATGCTGGGCAAGGGGGATTACGAATACGCCCTGCCCTTTTACGGCAAGCGACGGCCGATTCTCATCGACTTCGTTTCTAACTGGGATAAGGAAACGGAGAAACAGTACAGCTTTATCCACAAGTTCGGCGACGTCCTTGTGACGGAGACGGATGTCCCCTTTGTCCGGGGGCAGAACCGCATCCTCTCGGGTAGGGCCGTCCCCCTTTACGACGGCAGCGGTCAGGTGAGCGGCGCCATTGAGTCCATTCGGGATATGACGGAACGAAAGGCAATGGAAGAGGAGCTGCGAAAAAGTGAAGAGAAATACCGGAATATTCTGGAAAACATGGAAGAGGTGTATTTTGAAGTCGATCTCAAGGGGAGACTAACATTTTTCAATGATGCGGCCTGCGCCGTGTTGGGGTATCCCCGTGACGAGCTTATGGGCAAGCATTTCAAGGAATACACGTCCCCGGAAACAACCAAACGCATATTTTTAGACTTTCAGGAGGAATACTTTTCGGGAGAGCGGCAAGAGATCATCGATTATGAACTCATAACCAAAAGCGGCAGCTCGCGCCTCATGCAGGTGAGCAGCAACCTGCTGCGGGACCAAGGTGGCGCTTCCATAGGTTTTCGCGGGCTCGCCCGGGATGTTACCAACAGCAGGCACCTGGAGTCCCAGCTTATTCAGGCCCAGAAGTTGGAGGCCGTCGGCACCTTGGCAGGAGGAATTGCCCATGACTTCAACAATCTTCTCATGGGAATCCAGGGGTACACCTCCCTGATGCTGCTGGACCTGGCTGCCTCCCATCCCTATTATGAGAAACTGAGGAGTATCGAGGATCAGGTACAAAGCGGCGCTGATCTGACCCGGCAACTGCTGGGCTTTGCCCAGGGGGGCCGGTACGAAGTGAAGCCCACCAACCTCAATGAGATCATCAAAAAGACCTCCTCCATGTTCGGCAGGACAAAGAAGGAAATTGCTATCCACAGGAAACTGCAGAAGGATCTCTGGGCGGTGGAGGTGGATCAGGGACAGATGGAACAGGTTTTCCTGAATCTTTATGTGAACGCCTGGCAGGCCATGCCGGGGGGCGGGGAGATCTATCTGGAGACCCGGAATGTCTTCTTGTCGGATGATGAAATAATCAGTTACGGGATTCAACCGGGGCTCTATGTGCAGATTTCCATTGTCGATACGGGCGTGGGTATGAACGAGAAGACCAGGGAGCGTATCTTCGATCCCTTCTTTACGACCAAGGAAATGGGGAGGGGCACGGGGCTGGGACTGGCCATGGTTTACGGGATCATCAAGGGTCACGGGGGCGCCATCAATGTAACCAGTGAGCAGGGTCACGGGACAACCTTTACCATCTATCTCCCGGGCTCTGAAAAGAATATTGTTGTGGAAAAGACCGTGGTTACCGAGACGGTAAAGGGAATGGAAACGATTCTCCTGATCGATGACGAGCCGATAAACCTTGAAGTCAGCGGGGAACTGCTGGAGTCCCTTGGCTACCGGGTCTATATGGCCGGGGGCGGTCAGGAGGGGCTGGCGATCTATGAAGAAAAGAGAGACGAGATCAACCTGGTGATTCTGGACATGGTCATGCCGGGGATCTCGGGGGGGGAGACCTTTGACCGTCTCCGGGAAAGCAACCCCGACATCAGGGTCCTCCTATGCAGTGGCTACAGTATCAACGGCCAGGCGCAAAACATCCTGGATCGTGGTTGCAATGGTTTCATTCAAAAACCTTACAAAATGAACGACCTCTCCCAGAAAATTCGCGAGCTGTTGGACGGCTGATTCCGGTTCTAAATCGAAGCGCTATCTTCGTTGAAAATTCATCAGTTTGCCAGATAAATCGCCTCGGCGATCCTCGCCAGGTCCGCTCCTGTATCCGCAGTTAATTTCAGTGTCTCCGTTTTTCCCCGCACATCGGTAGTGTGGATGTCATTCACGAAGAAGGCAAAGGCGAGCTGCCGTCCTTTGGCGGTGGTCATGTATCCGGCCAGGG
>JAPLJZ010000062.1 GCA_026388335.1 Deltaproteobacteria bacterium | reverse complement strand
TCCTTGAGGAATTCCGCCATCAGATCGTCCTTGATGCCATTGAGGAAGACCCGGACGAAGCGCGTCTCATTGAAGGCATTAAGAGACTCATACAGTAAGCAGATAAAAGTAAACAAAGTGAATAGTAGGCGGCAAATAGTGGGTGGTTACTGAGGGGTAGGTTATGGAACTAATAAGTCAGCACACCAAGGAAATCATGGAAGGCTGCAAAAAGAGGGCCCGTGAGGCCGGTCTAAGGTTTCAGAACGAGACCCTCGAATATATTGTTACGAACAAGGATCTCCTCGAACTCGGTCCGAAAAACATGATTCCTACCCTTTATGATTACTGGGTCCATGATGTGGAAGTTTTAAAAGATAAGGGGAAATACGAACTCTATCCCAATAATCCTTACGAAACCGTGATCAACACAAAACCGGCCATGTCCTTCTACAATGACAATAATCCCGACTGGCTAAACGTGATGATTTTTTACCATGTAATCGCCCATATTGATTTGTTCCAGAATAACCTGTTGTTTAAGCATACCTGGGGCGAGGATTTTGCGGGACAGGCCCTTTCGGATAAAAGGACCATCGCCATGCTCCGGTCAGAAAAAGGTCGGTGGGTAGATTATGTGATCGAGTTTACCAGGGGAATAGATAATCTCGTCGGTTTTTTTGAGGAGCTCTCCGGCCTGAATCTCCCTGATGAAATCCGTTCTTCAAGAAAGGTTGACTATTATTTCGACGTCTTCCTCCAGAACATTATCAAGGTCTCCCTGAATGAATACCACAAGGAGATAGACAGGTACAACGAGACCCTTGATCAGTATGGACAGGTATCAGAGCCGGTATTTTTCTCCCAGGTAGCGAAGAAATATCCGGAATTTGAGGCCCTCTTCGAAAAACAGAAAAAGAACGGCAAACCGGTGAAAAAGGATCTCATCAAGTTCATTGAAGAACATTCGCCTTTTCTCCAGAAGGAGGAAAACAAATGGATGAAGACGGTAATGGAGATTGTGAGGAATACCTCTGTCTATTTCCAACCCCAGATAAGGACCAAGATCATCAACGAAGGATGGGCAAGTTACTGGCATGAAAGATTATTTTTGAACGACGATCGCATCCGTGGTCATGAGGTGTCCTATGCCCAGGTGAATGCAAAGGTGACCGCCCTTCCTATGGTGGGTTTAAACCCCTATGCCCTCGGAATGAGGCTGTTTTCCTATCTGGAGGAGATGGCAGACAAAGGGCGGATAACTTATGAATTCCAAAAGCTTCAAAATGCTAAATCGCGGACGGATTTTGACAGGAAAACGGGTAAGGGGCTTGATTTCATCTTTTCTGTACGGGAGAATTTTAGCGATTTCACATTTTTAAACACCTTTCTGGACCAGGATTTTCTGGACAGATACAAGCTTTTTGTTGCTGGGAGGAGACTCGACGGCCTTAAGGGTGTTTGGGAATATTACATAAAGAGCAAAAAGGTTTCCCATTACAAGGAGATGCTTCTGGAATCCTTATATCATCCGCCATGTATCGAGATTGACGAGAGTAAGAGTAGCGAAGGCACCCTTTATCTCACCCATCGGTTCGAGGGGA
Organism: Deltaproteobacteria bacterium; assembly: GCA_026388335.1. Taxonomy (GTDB): domain Bacteria; phylum Desulfobacterota; class Syntrophia; order Syntrophales; family UBA8958; genus UBA8958. Next base: position 4,255 of record JAPLJZ010000062.1, on the reverse strand, counting down.
AACCTCTTGTCCGCGAGTACATCGAGAATACCATGCTCGGGATCGAATACCTTTGGGGCGGCCCGGTGAAACTGGAAACAACCGACCTTCAGGAAGGAAAAGAAGATTCAGACTTGGGGGCTTATTCTTATCTGACCCACGTGTATGTGACAGATGAAGATTCCGGAAAACGCGTCCAGCTCATTCGGACCCTCTACACCATGGCAGGGAGAAAGCTCACAAGAACCGTCCTGTAAGGAGCTAAGATCATGAAGCCGATTAACCAAGTTATCATCAATCTCTGCCAAAAAATCAAGGAAAGGGAACATCGTGCCCCGGTCACCTTGCATGAATTTCTTACCTTTGCCTCCGCAGAGCCTCACCTGGCCTTCAGGAATGTCTTCCAGCACCTTTACGACATGATCAAAAGCTATGTTGGGGCTCCCGTGGACGAGTATCCCGATGACCCGGAATCGATTCACTACGTTTATTATGATTGCGCCAAGCTATTCGTTGAAGGCGTGGATCACCCTTTTTTTGCAGACCGGCTTTTCTCAAACAGGCTCGTCAATAATTTCAGCGCCTTCCGTCACGGTATCCAGCAAAACAGGATCTATATTTTCGAAGGGCCCCATGGCTGCGGTAAGAGCACCTTTCTGAATAACCTCCTCATGAAATATGAACAGTACACACGGACTCCCGAAGGCAGCTCTTTTGAGACCGTATGGCGCCTCAACAAGAGAGAGCTTGGCCTTCTCCCGGAACATGAGACCAATATCCTGCTTACACAGTTGAAGAGCCTTGCCGGTGAATCGCCCCTGATAGCTAAAAAAACCCAGAGAGACCATCCCCTTGCCATGCCCGGCAAGGAGTACCTGGAAGTGCCGTGTCCAAGCCATGACAACCCCCTGCTTATCATTCCGAAGACATACCGGAAAGAGGTGTTCGAAAGTATGATCAAGGATGAAGATTTTAAAAAACGGCTCATGACGGAGAAAGAGTATGAGTGGGTTTTCAGGGATAATCCCTGTACGATTTGCCAATCTTTGTACCAAGCCCTCCTAGACATCTTTGATTCGCCGGCAAAGGTCTTCGAGATGGTCTTTGCGAGAAGATATGAGTTCAACAGGCGGCTGGGCCAGGGCATCAGTGTCTTCAATCCCGGCGACAGGATTACAAAAAATTCTGTCATAACCAACGAACTCCTCCAGAACCAGTTGAACAGTCTTCTCAAGGACAGCAATAGGGTAAAATATCTCTATTCCCAGTATGCAAGCACGAACAACGGCATCTATGCCCTTATGGACGTTAAGGCGTACAACAGTGAAAGATTGACTAATCTCCACGGGATTATCAGTGAAGGCGTCCATAAGGTCGAGGAGATAGAGGAGAATGTAAATTCCTTTTTCTTAGCCCTTATGAACCCTGAAGACAGGCCGAATATTGGTGGGGCCCAATCATTTACGGACAGGATTACCTTCATCAAGATCCCCTATATCCTCGATTACAATACGGAGGCGAGGATCTTTACCTATGTATTTGGCGAGCAGATTGAAAAACAGATCCTCCCCCGGGTCCTGCAAAATTTTGCCAAGGTAATAATTTCTTCCCGCCTCAATGAGACATCCGGAGCCATGTCCGAATGGATAGAAAATCCAGAAAAATACCGTCTTTACTGTGACCGAAACCTCCACCTCCTAAAGATGGATATATACGCTGGTCTTATCCCCCCTTGGCTCACTCAGGAAGATCGGAGAAGATTAACCGCCAGGAGGAGAAAAGATATCATCGCTGAATCGGAGACGGAAGGGGCAAGAGGTTTCTCCGGAAGGGATTCCATCAAGATATTTACCGAGTTTTTGTCCACCTTTGAAAAGAGTGGAAAATTAATAACCATGGCGATGATTTTGAGTTATTTCCGTGAGAACAGGAAAGACTTAACAGGGTTCATTCCGGAGGGGTTCAAAGAATCACTTGTAAATTCATATAATTATACTGTATTGCAGGAGGTCAAGGAAGCCCTGTACTCTTACAATGAGGATCGTATCTCCAAGGATATCCAGAATTATCTATTTGCGACTAATTTTGAGGTTGGTCGTGAGGCAAAATGCATATACACAGGGGATCTCATAGAAGTGACGGACCTCTTTTTCAGCAGTATTGAACAAAGAATAGTCGGCGCCGATGCAGATAGCGCCCAAAGACTTACATTCCGAAAGGAGATACAGAACCAGTACGCCTCCCGGGTGCTTACCCAGGAGATCATGTTGGAAGGTAAGCTCATTACGGAGACATCCCTTTACGGATCTCTTCTGGAAAGATATATTCACAACCTGAAGGAAAAGGTTATGGAACCTTTTCTCAAGAACGACAATTTCCGCAGCGGCATCAAAGACTATGCTACGGATTCCTTCAAGTCTTATGATAAGAGAATCAGGGAAGAAGTGGCATTCCTGATGACCAACCTGGAAAAGAAATTCGGTTATACGGCGCAGGGGGCGAAGGAGATCTGCATCTACGTCATCGATAATGAGCTGGCGAAAACATTTGCCTCGCCGGCAGCATGATCCCCGAGAGACTCTAGGGCAGGACCTTAGACCTGGGCTACGCTTTCCGCAAAATCTGGGTCTTCAAGTAGTCTTTTGGCAAACAGGATATATTTGGAAATAATTGCCCTGACGGCAAGCTGGAGGGAGTATACCCTGATTGGCTTTTCGATAAGGTAATTGATATTGGAGGCAACGCACATATTTACCACATCGTTGCTGGCGTTACCGGTGACGACGATAGTGTCCTGAAAGATCATAGGAAATTTGTCGGCAATGGCATCGAGAAAATTGAAACAGCTCTCCTCGCCCAAGTAGACGTCGACAACAAACAGGGCGATTCCGGCTTGCATGCCCCGGCAATAAGCGATTGCCTTACCGATATCCGTAAAGGACAGCACGTCTCCCCAGCAATAAAACGATTTGATTATTTCGGAGATTGCTTCGCAGACCGCCGAGTCATCATCTACTACGATCAAATCCAATTTCCTTGACATAGCCACTCACCTGATCCGTAGTTCTTATGCCGAGTATTGCATAACAAGCTATTTTTGTAAAGCAGTGCCATAAGAAAGCATATCAATGGACAGTCGGGAACCTATGCGGACAATGACGATTTGGAAGGGGACGTTGTCTACCTCCGGTAACTTCCGACAATAGCTGTTATCTTCATTTTTACCTCTTCTTCTCCACCTGTACGCTGGTGACATAGATGATTTCACAGGCCCCGCGATCTGTATCCTCCCGGGAAAGGCTGCTCTTAAGAGATATGCCTTGCTCATTATTGCGGCCTTCCACATTGACCAGGTAACCCTCCAGGACGACCCGGTCATGAATCCTGATCTGATCATCGACGATCTTCCGGATATTTTCGTTCGCGGGAATGATGTGGTTATTGGAACCGTGGGACATGGCGTAGTCGAAATCGACCGGGGGTTCGTCTCCCTTTATCCGGATCCAGGCCATCCTGGTGCTGTCATGTTTTATGGATAGTTGTTTAAGTACGTGGGGATACGTCATCATGCCCCACACCAATGCGAGGTCGAACGGCATGATCTCGGCCCCCCAACCATGTGTGTATTTTCTCTTGGACATGACTTCTCCTGCAATCCGGTATGTCGCCACCGGTGTTATGGTCACGCTGCCACCGGCAATCTGCTTTTGATAAGTCGGCGTCGGATCACAGGGTTCCTGGATCGGGTCCCGGAGGACATTGATCGCAGATTTGCCACTCGAAGATACCGGGGTCGGCTTGTCACCGCAGGCCGCCAACAGGAAAACGAAGGCAAGGCAAGTCAAGACAAGATTCAGCAGCAGCGGGACCCTTCTGATAATGGCAGGCATCATAACTTCCTCGCTGGCGCCGTCCTCTCCATGTTTTGTTATTACCGTCGATACGTTGGGCAATATTAAATTTTCCCAAGACTATTGCATCCGACGCATTCAGTCAATAAGGAAAATAGTCCCTCAGGCAAAAACAGTTGTATTTACTCCTATGTTATGACAAAGTAATTCACATGTTGATTCCGCTTTTTCTACCGGATGAGCATTAACGAAACATAAGGTGTCTTTGACGGGGGTGACTGCAAATGAATGAAAGTTATCATCCAGGTTCCTACCATACCGCCATCGACAAGGCGCTCGCCGCTTTGCAGAGCGAACACATCACGGAGCGGATCTGGACGAGGGATTACTCGGTCTGGAAGCCTTCTCCCGCAGAGATCTCCAAT
>JAPLJZ010000231.1 GCA_026388335.1 Deltaproteobacteria bacterium | reverse complement strand
CGTGCATCTGATCCTGGGCCAGGGCCTTGGTGGGAAAGAGATAGAGGGCCCGGGTCTCCGGCTCTTCAAGAATCAGCTGCAATACCGGTATGTTGTAGCAGAGGGTCTTGCCGCTGGCCGTGGGCGTCATTAACACTACATCCCGACCCGCCCGGACCAGTTCGACGGCCTGTCCCTGGTGGCTATAAAGCTGCCCGATTCCCTGCCGCTCAAGAACCGCACTCAGGCGGGGATGAAGCCAATCGGGAAAGGGGGTAAAGCGGCCTTCCCGGGGAGGGATCTTTTTCAGAGCCCGGACGTTTGCCAGAAAGCGCTTATCCTTCTCCAATCTCGCGAGCAATTCTTCCAGGGTCAGTTTCGCCATGGCTCGTTCTCCTGAATCATATTGTCTACAGTCAGATGCAAATACCGGGTAAGCGTTCGATTTTAACCGTGCTTTAAATGCAAAGGAAATTATTGTTCAACTTTTGTTACTGGGCCATCGGATATATTCAGATAGCCGCTTAATCCATCAACAGAACGTATATGGATATCCCGTTGCGGATATGCCAATTCTATGTTGTGTTCCTTGAAAACCCTGTCAATTTCGAACCGAATCGCTGATTTTACCTTGTCTCTTGCAAGCACCACATGCATTATCCAGAAGCGAAGGTGGAGAATGAGCGCATTGTCCCCAAAATCGTTGAATAAGACGTAAGGGGGCGGCGTTTTCAACACATCTGGATTTGCAAGGGCGCACTTAACGAGCAAATCTTTTACGAGGTCTGTATCGGTGCCGTAGGCAACACCCACAATAACCTCGGTCCTTCCTCGCGGGTCTTTGTGCGTCCAGTTGACGACTTTTTTTGAAACCAGATCGGAGTTCGGCAGAAATATTGTGGAGTCCTCATTAGTCTGGACTACGGTACTCCTGATGTTGATCCTTTTAACACTTCCATGGACGTCTTCGATCTGGATTTCGTCGCCGGGGTGTATGGAGCGTCCAAAAAGCAGCATCAAGCCGCTGACAAAATTTTTAAGCAGATCCTGAAGAGCGAAGCCGACGCCTACGGATAAACCTCCGGCAATGATGGCCAGATTGCCGATGCCAACCCCCAGAAAGTGCAAAGAGACAATTATATAGACAGACCATATTACATATGATGACAGGGTTTGCAGAGATTTAACGGCGCCTTCTTCGATGTTCTCCCAGCGCTTTCTTTGAAATTTTATAGCCGTATGGAAGAGGGCGATAAAAGACCGGGTCATAAAGAATAATGCCGCCAGGGTCAAAACCGTGGTGATCCGCAAGCGAATCATGCCCCAGTCGATTTCCCATTGAATGATTTTCTGCAAAAGCGGCATCCCCCCCATATATATCGCTGCCCAGACAACCATCAGGGTTAAAAGCCCGATAAAGACAAGGGGCAAAGCCATATTGCTGAATAAAATCAAGACATGGGATTTATGACGGCCGGAATGGATAACTTTCCAGAAATAGCCGCTCAATCCTGAGCCAAGCTCGATGTTTAAGATGATCATAAACCAGAATGCAGAGAGGATCATGGCCAGGCTTCCCCAACCGAGCAAGGCGGCCACGACAAGTATTGCCGAAAGGGCGGCGGTAAGAGTAGACAGTTTCTGGTCCCGCCCATGGGTTATCCGTTTCTCCAATAGATAGTAATATAGGCTGGATAAAAGAAACAAGGTCGTAAATACCGGGGTCGCTACAATAGGGTGCATGCATAGAATCTGTACAATTATTCCGGTGGCGTAGATAAGCCACAGGGGCCAGAGGATGTTATGGAAGGTCCGCTGACCCTCCTCTGGTGATCTGTCTTTACGCAGATTCCAGGCAAAAGATACGGCCCCTCCGGAAATGAAAATATCCGCAAATGACTGATAGGTGCCGAACTGAAAATGCTCGGAAATGACTGTATTGATAAGAACGGAAACCCCGAGGGCCGTCCAGATGAAGGAGGGCAAAAAATACCTGACCGAATGGCTGTCGGGCAGCTTCTTACCAAGCCACCTCAGGAACAAATAGCCGACAATCGAGGCCGCAAGCCATGAAATAATAATCTGGAGGACAAAATCATGGTAGGCGCTTTTTTGTTCCTCCGTAGGCGTTAATCCGAAAAGCGGCACATATTTCCACCAGTTTGCCGTCACGATGGGAACCCACTTCCATGCTTCGGAAGTGAAGTAGTTAAAAGGCGTCGGCTTAAAAAAATAGGTTTCCCATAGATCAGCAAGCTTCTTCTCCACAACCGATCGTCTTTGTTCCAGTCTTGAGAGAAAATCCTCGACCGTGTTAGGAAAAAAAATAAGGAGCTGCTTCACTTTGGTGGCACTGATTAATACTTTGTCCAGATCGTTGACATACTCCCTGATAATAGGGGCCGATGCGGACAGTGATTCATCTTCCGCTAATTTGCTGTATTCTTCCTTCCTTCCTCTTATTTCTTTCTCAAGTAAGTCGAGATCCTTTATTTGTTGTTTTATCGGGTTGATCCCGCTGTGGACGCTTTTTTTAAGGGCCTCCATTTTTTTCAACGTGTCGCGACATTCAATAGGGGTGTTATAGGATAGGCCATGGACCAGGAGTAAGCGTCTCAGCTCCCGGTTCAACTCCATTATTTTAGCCTGGACTTTTTTGGCCTCCACAGGCTGTTCGGCAATAAACTTATCAAGCTCATGCTTTAGCTCTTTGACCTCTGTTCGCTCCCGGGTTATCATATCGTTCCATACCAAATGTTTTTCCTGAGCTAAGGAATGAGAAGGGAGAATGAAAAAATCGGCAAGCAGGATGAGCAAGATGAGCACTATTTGCGCTGCGTGAGAATATTTTGAAGATCTGCGATTCATGTGCGTCCCTAAAAAGTATAAGACTATCAATGTCATTCCTTATCAGATAAGGCGGACTTATTTGTCAAGACAGTTTTTGGGGAAAGTTAAGTCACACCATAAAGCGGGGCTAAAGCCCTGACGGTCAGATTTCGATACCACGAAAATTGTCGTTTTCACGGGTTAAACTTTCTGATATGTTATCTGCATGAATCCCCTGATCCGACTTATGCAAACCAGTAAGTTTCACTATCTCCTTGCCTCCCTGGTGTTGATGATTGTCCTATATCCCTTTATCGAGGGCATGAGGTTCATGGAATATCTTTATTATATCATTATCCTATCCATCTTTTTCTCCAGCCTCTACATGCTCAACCACAGCCCCCGCCTGCGCCGATTCGCCTATTTCAACGGCGGGCTGATGCTTATCCTGTTGGCGCTTTCCGGTTTCTTTAAAGATATCCCCCCTGCTTTTGAAATTGTGGGCGCTTTTGCTACCTTGTGTTTTCTAATCCTTATCGCCTTCGCGATTATCTTCGATATCTTTCACAGCCAGGATGTGACTGCCGATACGATCAGCGGGGCCGCCTGTCTTTATCTCCTGATCGGGATTATCTGGGGAGAGGCCTACAGCATGCTGGAGCATATTTCCCCCGGTTCTTTTTATTACTCCCTCCCCGAGAAGGTGGGTCACATAATCAGCTCCTCATTCTTCACCTATTTCAGTTTCATCACTCTTACTACAATCGGTTATGGCGACATCAGCCCGGTAAGTAAAGGGGCAAAACTCCTTGTCATCACCGAAGCCATCCTGGGACAGCTCTATATTGCCATCTTCCTGGCCAGAATCATCGCAAGTTATCAGGGAAGAAAAAAATCTGTCCTGCCGCCGCCCAAGGGGAAAAATTGACCATCCCGACATATCTCCATCATCCCCACTTCCTGTCTTTTCCCCCCTATGAGCAGGAAAAAGGTTTGCCGGGAAGGAATAGATTGACAAACTATGCCGACATGATTACTTTAGCCGCCCTTGTCGATGGCAGGCAACCACGACAAATATTAACCTTTAAAAGGAGATAAATATGCTGGAAGTTACACAGAAAGCGAATGAGGTGATCAAGGAATTCCTTCAGGGCAAGGACATTCAGTCCATCCGGATCATAATGACCGCTGGTTGAGGGGGACCCAGCCTGGGAATGGCTCTGGATGAGCCAAAAGAAACCGATGAAGTGATCCAGGACAGCGGCCTTACCTTCCTGATCGACAAAACTCTCTATGAGGAGGCTCAACCGATTACGGTGGATTTCATGGACAGCGCCATGGGGTCGGGATTCAAGCTGTCCTCCAGCCTGGCGGCAGCCGGCGGCGGATGCGGCGGCTCGTGCAGCAGTTGCTGAAAACCGGGAAACGCGATGGGACAAAGGGATCATAACGTGGACAACAAGCATGTTTCCGAACAGATGTGCAAGGCCGCCGAAGGGCATCTCCAGAAAGGGGAATACCGGGCGGCCATCGATCTCTACCGGAAACTTATCGAACGTCATCCCGGAGATGATTCCTTTGTCCTGGCCCTGGCCTGGGCCTATCATGACGGCGGCTTCATGGACGAGGCCGTCGGTTGCTTCGAAACACTTCTTGAAAAAGAACTCCAGAGAAAAATCTTCACCGGTTTTGCCTTCGATGAACTCGTGCGGATATTCAAGCGCGACGGCCACTACGACCGCCTAGTCATGATCTGTGAGCGGGCTATGGCCGCCCAGCCTGAGGACTATGCCCTCATGGGCGACTTGGGGGAGGCTTATCTGAAGACCGGCCGGATCGAAAAAGCCGTCGCTGTATTCAGAAAGATGACCGATTTGGAACCGGACGACGCGATGGCCTATAGTCTTCTGGGGAATGCCCTGGTGGCCTTAGAATCATTTGAAGAAGCCGAGGCCGCCTACGAACGGGCTACGGCAATCGAGCCGACGATGGCCGGGGCATACTATAGCCGCTTATCCGAGGTCTACCGGCAGGCGGGCCATTACGATCGGGCCATCCGGGCTTTAGACCGCTGTATTCGGGAAAACACCTCCGAACCGGTCTACCATCTCCTTTTCGGAGACATCATGGTCGAAAAGGGCGACATCGACGCCGCCCTCATCGCCTACGAAAGGGCCGTCAAGCTAAGGCCGGACTTCACCGGCGCCTACTACAACCGTCTCGGCAATACCCTGGTCCGCTTCTCCCACCATGAAAAAGCCGTAACCGCTTTCCGTAAGGCCATCACGGCAGAACCTGACAATCCCTTTTACATCCTCTACCTTGCCGGCGCGGAACGGGGTCAGACTTACTAATAGACATTTGATGTTAAATAAGGGGTCAGGCTTACTAATAGACATTTGCCAGCAAATGTCTATTAGTAAGCCTGACCCCTTTACCTTGACCACGTTACCTTTAGATCTTTCCCATCTTTTTCAGGGTCTCCTTAAAGACATGGTAGAAGGCGTTGTGGTCGGCCAGACCCCGTTTGAAGATAGCGGCGAAATCGTCCACGTTCGTAAGGTTGATGACCAGATTGACGCTCTTATTGAAGGCCGCCATATTGTCTGAGCTACGAAATCTCTCCGTGAGGAGGATGACGAAGGTCTGGCGCCGCGTGGCCATGGGCAGGGCCTCGAAGTAGGACAGCAGGTCATTGGCGTCAGGGTTGTCCGTATCGAAGCGTTCATTGAGAACGACCACGTCATAAACATGAAAACGATTCTTCTTCAGGGCGTCCCGGGCGTTGGCAGCCTCGGTAATCCGGTAACCGGATGATTTCATGTCGGCAACGATCTTTTCACGGACTGCAGCGTCGGGTTCGCAGATCAGGACCGTCTGCGTCCCTTCTTCGACAAAATCAAAAGGCATGTCCGAGGAGTTATAGCCCCCGGCTGCTACATCGTTAACCAAAGTTTTTTGCTCTTCCATAGCGCTATATCGTCCCCCTTGTCATAACTACCATTTCGATTTCGGCTTTCCGTATTCCTGATCGATGGACAACTTGCCCAGTTCTGTCGTCTTTTCACCCTTGGAGCTTTTCACTGAATCGACACCGCGGCCGACGACGCCCTTGTTTGAAGCGTAGGCCCGGGCTGTTTCCTCTGTGATCAACTCCTTCTGATAAAGTTCCACGATATACTCGTCGAAGGTGATCATCCCGAAGGCCTTGCTGGCGGTGATGATTTCGGAGTAAGTCTTCCCGTCCGATTCTCCGTGGAGGATCGTATCCTTAGTGCGCAGGTTGGAACCCATGATCTCGAAGGCCGCCACCCGGCCGCCACCGACCTTGGGAAGGAGGCGCTGGCAGACGATCCAGCGGATCGTATCGGCCAATCGGATGCGGATCTGGGTTTCCTCCTCCGAGGAAAACATGCCGAGGATACGGTTGATCGTCTGACCCGCATCCACGGTATGGAGGGTGCTGACGACGAGATGCCCCGTTTCGGCAGCGGAAAGGCCTATTTCCACGGTTTCCCGGTCCCGCATTTCCCCGACGAGGATGACCTTGGGGGCCTGGCGCAGGGCGGCTCGGAGGCCATTGGCGAAGGTATCGAAATCATTTCCCATCTCCCGTTGGTTAAAGGTGGCCTTTTTATGAGGATGGGAAAACTCGACAGGATCTTCCAGGGTTACAATATGAACGGATTTCGCTTCGTTGATCCTGTCAAGAACGGCAGCAAGAGAGGTGGATTTACCACTGCCGGTCGCACCGGTCACCAGGATAATCCCGTTTTTTTCCTCGGCCATCTTGTAAAAGGCTTCGGGAAGATTCAGATCCTCGCAGGTCGGAATCCGGGTCTCCAGCTTTCTCAGGACGACGGAATAATTGCCCCGCTGGGCAAAGATATTCACCCGGAAACGGGCCTTCCCGGGGAGTTCATAAGAAGAGTCGCAGGAGCCTTCGGCAATGAGCGTCTCCGTCAGTCTCCGATCCTGGTTGATCAGGTTCATGGCAAAGATTTCTGACTGGAACGGCGTCAGCTTCCGGAAGGGCGGATCGAGTTCAACTCCCATCAACTGGCCCGAGGCCTCGACCTGAAATGGTTTGCCCATCGTGATGTTCAGATCCGAGACATTCCCGTGGGAATCCAGCATTTTTCCTAAAATAAAGTCGATTTCCTGTTTTCTCATAGCAGTCTTTTACCCCCGCATGTAGTGTTTGATGATCTTCTTACCCTCTCACGCCGCCTGCTTACGCATCCGTAAAGTCTGAAGGCGGATTCTTCAGAAGGGGACGGAAGCGGGTCTTGTCATTGGCCTTGGCATAGGCCTCGTCGGGATCGATCCAACCCTTGTTCACCAATTCGAAAATGGCATCGTCGAGGAGTTGCATGCCGTACTTCTTCCCCGTCTGGATCATGGAGGTAATCTGGAAGGTCTTGGCTTCCCGGATGAGGTTCCGAACGGCGGAAGTGGCGATCAGTATTTCCAGGGCGGCGCAGCGGCCTTTCTTGTCAATCCGCTTGAAAAGAACCTGCGCTACGACTGCTCGGAGGCCGTCCGCCAGGGTGGAGCGGATCTGCGACTGCTCGCTGGCGGGGAAAACTTCGATAACGCGATCCACGGTCTTTGCTGCCGAGGTCGTATGGAGGGTGCCGAAAACAAGATGGCCCGTGGAGGCCGCTTCCACAGCCAGGCGGATGGTCTCAAGATCCCGCATTTCCCCGACGAGGATGATATCCGGGTCCTCACGGAGGGCGCCGCGCAGGGCCGAGGAAAAGGTCTTGGTGTGGACGCCGACCTCCCGGTGATTCACGATACACTGCTGGCTATGGTGGACAAACTCGATCGGATCTTCAACGGTGATGATATGATCCTTCCGCATCCGGTTGGCCTGATCGATGATGGCTGCCAGGGTCGTGGATTTACCGCTTCCCGTCGGACCGGTTACCAGGACCAGCCCCCGGGGCAGAGAGGCCAGTTTCGAAACAACGGCAGGCAGGCCAAGCTGTTCGGCCGTGAGAATAACACTAGGAATCTCTCTGAAGACGGCGGCGCAGCCCCATTTCTGCTCGAAGAAATTGGCTCGGTAACGGGCAAGTCCCGGGATTTCATAGGCAAAGTCAACATCCCCCGTTTCTTCGAACTGCTTGATCTTGTAGTCCGGCGCAATCTCGTAGAGCATGGCCTTGAGACTGTCGTTCTCCAGAAGGTCATATTTAATCCGCTCGATCTCGCCCCGGACGCGAATCGCCGGTTGCTGTCCCGTCACGAGATGGAGGTCAGAAGCCCCCTGTTCGTTCATCAACTGAAAAAAGGCGTCGATTTTTGCCATAGCATTCCTCCCTTTTTATTTTGCGAGAGTATAGGAAAAGGGCGAAACCTTGTCAAGAATGAAAAAAATTATTTGATAGCAATTACTTGACAGAGAAGATAGAAATCATATATGCAGGGTTTCAGATTATGATGTGGCGGTAAGAATACGCCATATAAAACGGCACAAAGGGGATGTAGCTCAGCTGGGAGAGCGCGGCGTTCGCAATGCCGAGGCCAGGGGTTCGATCCCCCTCATCTCCACCAAAAGATAGTCCCAGGAAGTCCAAAGAAGTAAAAAACCCGTTAGAAATAGCGGGTTTTTTATTGCAAGAAACACCGTGCAGCAATAGCAGATCCCAAAGAGGTTGCCCCTCTTCTCAGGCCATAGACAGCTATCAGGGACACTTTGTCATGAAGTACGCTTTTGAGAGAATTGCGCCGATGCTTTTTGTCCAAAATCGGATTGCTCAACCGGGAGATTGGCTAACCCGATACACACTTTCCATCATTACCGATACCGCACTCTATTATTTTGTAGCCATTTATTCCCTTGACACACAAGACCGTTTTTCTTATGCTTCTTCCGCGAAAAAGCAATGCCTTATCAATTGGGTCCGCGGGGGGAGCAGGCGCTGAACGATACCCTGTCTCGCCACGACCAACGGACTGAAAGAAGCGGGTTCCACAGGAGGATCGCGTGAAAGAGCCGGGGTATCACGATAGGATCGAACTGCCGGTTGATTACCATAGGATCCTCTATAGACGGCATTTTCAAGGAGCGCTTGTCCGTTCAGCCGCCAGTGTGGCCATGGGGCTGCTTGCACTGGTCGCATTTCTGGCCAATGTCATTGACAGTCATAGCTTCAAAGGCATTTCTCTTACGATCATCTACCTCATTTTAATCAACCCCCCTACCCTTTGGCTCCTGAAGGTCTTTTCCCGCCGCACCCGCGTATACAAATATTTTTCTATTCTGATCAATCTGCTTGAGATTTTTGGGTATACAACCATCATCTATTTCATGGGCGGAATCGAGTCCGCCTATCTCACGCTTATCTACGCCGCCCTCATCACATATATCGGCATCATCGCGCCCCGAAGATTGCCGTTTGTCATCGCTGCTTTATGTTCGGTTATGTTCAGCCTGCTTGTCATCGGCGAGCATCTCGGTGTTATCCCGCACCAGAGGATCGTTTCCTACTATGACACCCCGTGGTTGATCCAGCAGTTTCGCCTTGCAGTGGTCATCGGACTGCTTTTCATTGTTGCGTACATTTCTTCATATACCGCCAGCCTCCTGAAGAAGAACCGCAGCAGGCTGCTCCGGCAGAATTTTGAACTCATGGAGAAGACGGCGATCCTGGAGGAAACCGAAAAGAAACTTCAAAGCGACCAGCAATCCTTGGAGATGCGAGTCAGGGAGCGATCCGCCGAGCTTGCAAAGGCAAACGAAGACCTCCAGGCGGAGCTCGCCGAGCGCAAGCGAGCGGAAGCGGAACGCTTGAACCTCGTAACGGCTATTGAACAATCTGCGGAAGGGATCTATTTAGCCGACACAAATTGGATTATTCAATATACAAATCCGGCATTCGAGAAAATGCTTGGTTATGACAGGGGAGAGATGCTTGGTTGGCATGACAGGCTTCTCAAGAGCGGCAAGCATGACAGGATCTATTATCGGAACCTACGGGAGACACTTATTAGCGGTAAAGTCTGGTCAGGCCGGGGCATCAACAAGAAGAAAGACGGTACTTTTATTGATGCCGATGTTACCATGTCCCCTGTCCGCGACAGATCAGGCAACATTATTAACTATGTCTGTATCCATCGCGATATTACCCGCGAGACTGCACTCGAAACCCAGCTCCTGCAATTCCAGAAGTTGGAGTCCATTGGGACCTTGGCTGGGGGGATCGCGCATGATTTCAACAATCTGCTCATGGGGATTCAGGGCTATGCTTCCCTGATGTTGCTGAATATTGACCCATCCCATCCTAATTGTGAGAGGCTCAAACGGATTGAGGAACAGGTGCAAAGCGGGGCGGATTTAACCAGGCAACTGTTGGGTTTTGCCCGTGGAGGAAGATATGAAGTGAAGCCTGCCGACATGAACGAAATACTTGAAAAGACCTCCTCCATGTTCGGGAGAACCAAAAAGGAAATCTCCATCCATCGGAAATACGGGAATAATCTCTTTACCGTGGAGGTTGACCAGGGACAGATGGAGCAGGTGTTCATGAATCTGTTTGTGAATGCCTGGCAGGCGATGCCTGGAGGCGGTGAGATCTATCTGGAGACCGAGAATACTATTCTGGATAATGAACAAACATTTCCTCATGCTGTAAAGCCTGGGAAATATGTGAAAATAACTGTCACCGATACCGGTACGGGGATGGACGAGAAGACCAGGGAACGTATTTTTGATCCTTTTTTCACGACGAAGACAATGGGAAGAGGGACAGGATTAGGGCTGGCGACGGTATATGGGATCATCAAGGGTCACAAGGGTATTATCAATGTGGACAGTGAACCCGCTGATGGAACGACGTTCACTATCTATCTGCCCATTTCGGAGAAGGAAGTGGTGCAGGAAAAAACGGCGACCGGAACAATCACCAGGGGCACGGAGACGATCCTGCTGGTGGATGATGAAAAGATAGTTCTGGAAGTGAGCAAGGAACTGCTTGAATCCATGGGGTATCTGGTCTATGCGGCTGAGAGCGGTCAGGAGGCGATCGCTGTTTACATGGAGAAAAGAAACGAAATTGACCTTGTCATCCTGGACATGATCATGCCGGAGATATCGGGTGGAGAGACTTTCGATCGTATCCGGGAGATCAATCCTGAGATCCGAGCTCTTTTATCCAGCGGTTACAGCATCGAAGGTCAGGCGCAGCAGATTCTGGACCGGGGCTGCAACGGCTTCCTTCAGAAACCGTTTCATACTGAAATACTCTCCATTAAGGTCAGGGATATATTGGACGGAAACAATTCTTTCAAGAGATAATACTCACCTCCATTTCAAACAGCCCGGCAAAGCGCCATTTTTTCCGCTTTTTCCAATTCCCCTTGAGATATGCATAATTAGCCAGCAGCGGCAGGACCGAAGTCGCCTCCGCGTAAACCATTTTTTCATAGGCCACGTCCACCTTTCCCCACGATTGGGCCTCCCTCAGGGTGGAGCTGGAGCAGGCGCCGTCCCGGGCATCCGCCACGGTAATCTGGATAGCGTATTTATGCATGGGGACTTCCTTGCCGAGGATCTCGGCGCAGATAACCGTATCCTGCACGAAATTCTTGGGAACACCGCCGCCGATCATGAGTAATCCCGTGGTCCCCGCCTTGATCTTGATCTTTGTCAACTCCCGGAAATCTTTCACCGAATCGATGGATAAGCAGTTGTCGGGCCGTTCATGCTGATGCAGTACGAGGCCGAATCCGGCGCTGCTGTCGGAAAAGGCAGGGCAAAAAATGGGGACGTCGTTTTCGTAGGCCGCCTGAACAAGGGAATCTTTCTTCTTGGCGTGGGTGGTTAAATATTTCCCCATCTCCCGGATGAACTCCCGGGAGGAGTAAGGTCTGGGAACCAAGGCATCGGCTATCTCCTTGACGGTGCGGTCACAGCCCTGCAACTGTTCTTCATCGATATAGGTATCATAGATCCGGTCGATGTAGAGGGAACGGAGCAGCTGGTCATCCATATGGGGTGAACCCTGATAGTGACGGAATCCGAGGGCCTCGAAGAAGTCCATGTCCACAATCGCGGCGCCCGTGGCCACGATGGCGTCCACCATGTTGTTCCTGACGAGATCGACATAGATCTGCATACACCCGGCGGCAGAAGTGCTGCCAGCAATGGTCAGGATCACGGCGCATTTTCTGTCCTTCAGCATCCGGTCGTAGATGTCGGCGGCATCACCTAAGTCCCTGGCAGTAAAGGACATTTTTTTCATGGCGTCGACAATGCCCACCGCGTCAAAAGACTTGATGTCGATGTGCTGGACCGGCTTTTTCAAAAAATCCTTTTTCTTCATATACTCCCCAATTCTAAAAAGATATTTTCCCTTAAATCATAGACGGATAAATGTCAATAACTTAAGAAAAACTACCTTGTCATCCCCCCTGATTTCTGATACGCCTCGCTTCAGAAAGAAGGCAGGTTATGCAAGACGTCTGGACAGTCAGCCAGCTCAGTGAACATATTAAAGCCCTTTTGGAAGCCCGGTTCGAGACCATCTGGGTGGAGGGGGAGGTATCCAACCTGCGCCGTCCGGCGTCCGGCCACAGCTATTTTACCCTGAAGGACGACCGGAGTCAGATCCGGGCTGTGATCTTCCGGTCGGCGCAAAAGCTTCCCTTTGATCTCGAAGACGGTCTGCATATCGCCTGCAGGGCCCGGCTTACCGTTTACACCCCGCGGGGAGATTATCAACTCATCATTGACCGGGTGGAGCCCAGAGGGCTGGGGGCGCTCCAGAAGGCCTTCGAACAGCTCAAGGCCAAACTTCAGGCGGAGGGATTGTTTGATGAAGGGCATAAAAAACCCATACCGTTCCTGCCGAAGCGCATTGGCGTGATCACCTCCCCCACCGGCGCGGTGATCAGGGATATCCTCCAGGTAACGGGCCGGCGTTTCCCCGCGGTTTCCATCCTTATTGCCCCCGTGCGGGTCCAGGGACCCGAAGCGCCCCCGGAGATTGTAAGGGCGATCGACGTCCTACAGAAACAGCGTGACGTCGATGTCATTATCCTGGCCCGGGGAGGAGGTTCCCTGGAGGATCTGCACCCCTTCAATACGGAAGAGGTAGCCCGGGCGGTTTTCCGCTCCCCAATTCCCATCGTCTCCGCCGTCGGCCATGAAACGGATTTTACCATCACGGATTTCGTTGCCGACCTGCGGGCGCCGACCCCTTCCGCAGCGGCGGAAATGGTTGTCCCGTCCCGGGAACAACTGTGCCGGCAAATAGACGGCTCCTACTGGCACCTCCTGCATGTCCAGCGGCGGTTGGCGGCACGGCGCCGGGAAAGGGTCGCGGAGGCAACCCGGCGCCTCAAATCACCTGACCGAATCCTCAGCGATTTCCGCATGATCCTCGATGATCACATGGACAAGTTGACCTTGTCCATGAACCGGACCTTCGCTGGTCACAGCCAGGACCTGCGTTATCTGAAGACCCGTCTCGCCCAGGCCGGTCCCGGCGATAGAATCGAAAAGTCCCGGATGATCGTCGCGCACCGGGAGCAGCAGCTTGTTAGCGGGATGCGGAGTTGCATCAAAGAAAACCGGCATGGCATGGATCGGCAATGGATCGCCCTTCAGAACCTCAGTCCCCTGGGGGTTTTGCAAAGGGGTTACAGTATCACCCGTCGGCTCCCGGAGAGAACCATCGTGAAAAATGTCGCTATCCTTGCCGCCGGTGATCATATCGATGTTCAGGTGGCCTTGGGAAATATCCGCGCCCGGGTGGAAGATGTGCTATAGGAAAATGACGGGAAGGAAGAAATCATGGCCAAGGACAAATTTGAAGAAGCCCTGAAGAAACTTGAAGAATTGGTTAAAAAGATGGAATCCGGCGATCTGGCCCTCGAGGACTCCCTGAAGGCCTTCGAGGAAGGGATACGTCTGATTCGTTTCTGCACCGGGAAACTCGATGAGGCGGAAAGAAGGGTGGAAATTCTTATCAAGGATGATCAGGGCGACCTTACCTCGGCGCCCTTCCCGAGGAATGAAGGCGATGCAGTCTGAGAACGGGACGACTCTGGAAACCTATCTCGCGGAACGTAAGGCCCTCATCGACGCGGCCCTGGAGCGGTTCCTCCCCAAGGCAGAAGACGGTCCGGAAATCATTCATCAGGCGGTCCGCCATAGCCTTTTTGCCGGCGGCAAGCGGCTTCGGCCTATTCTCTGCGTGGCCGCCGCCGAGGCCGTCGGCGGCGACGGGCAAGAGTTCATCTCCTGCGCCTGCGCCCTGGAGATGATCCACACCTACTCACTGATCCATGATGACCTGCCGGCGATGGACAATGACGACTATCGACGGGGCATGCCGACGAGTCACCGGGTCTTTGGCGAAGGGATCGCTATCCTTGCCGGAGACGCCCTGCTGACCGAGGCCTTTCATCTCCTCTCCTGCCCGGAGTTCACAAGGGACGACAACACGGAGAAACGCCTCCAGGTGATCAATCTTATTGCCCGGGCGGCAGGCACGGCCGGCATGGTCGGGGGGCAGGTCATGGATCTGCAGGGGGAAGGGAAAACCGTGGCCTTGGAGACCCTCGAGGACATGCACCGACGCAAGACGGGGGCCATGCTCGCCGTTTCCGTCGTCTCCGGGGCCATCCTTGCCGGAGCGACAGCGGCACAGACCGCGGTCCTTTCCCGTTACGGTCAAGATATCGGCCTTGCCTTTCAGATCGCCGATGATATCCTGAATGTTACCGGCGACAGCGCCCTGATGGGCAAAGGTACGGGCAGCGACCTTTCCAGAGGGAAAACGACCTTTCCAGCCCTGATGGGACTGGAAGTCTCCCGGAACCGCCTGGCGGAGCTGGTCGAGCGGGCTGCTGCTCACCTTGCCGGTTTCGATCACCGGGCCGAGCCCCTAAGACAGATTGCCAGATATATAATGGAAAGAAATAGATGAAAAGAATACTCGACAGTATCAGCGACCCTGAAGACATCCGGCGTCTCGATCTCCCGTCGCTGAACATCCTTGCCCAGGAAATACGGGAGCTTATCGTGGAGACGGTTTCCAGGACCGGCGGCCACCTTGCCTCCTCTCTCGGCGCCGTGGAACTGACCCTGGCGATTCACTACGTCTTTAATACCCCCAAAGACAAGCTCATCTGGGACGTGGGACATCAGGCCTACGCCCACAAGATAATCACCGGACGCCGGGATGTTTTCCACACCCTGCGTCAGAAGGGGGGTATCAGTGGTTTCCCGAAAAGGGAAGAGAGCATTTATGATGTTTTCAATGTCGGTCACAGCAGCACCTCCATTTCTGCCGCTACGGGGATGGCCGAGGCCCGGCGCCTCAAGGGAGATAACAACAAGGTCGTGGTGGTCATTGGCGACGGTTCCATGTCGGCAGGCATGGCCTTCGAGGGCCTGAACTGGGCGGGAGACCGCAAAGAGGACCTGATTATCATTCTCAATGACAATGAGATGTCCATCTCTCCCAACGTGGGGGCCTTGTCTTCCTATTTGAACCGCATCATGACCGGAGAGGCCGTTACCCGGATGCGAACGGATATTAAGACTTTTCTGAAGAGTATCCCCTCCATCGGCGGCCATATGTTGAATTTTTCCCGGCAGGTCGAGGAATCACTCAAAGCCTTTTTCTTACCCGGCGCCCTTTTTGAAGACCTCGGATTCACCTATGTGGGCCCCTTGCAGGGGCACCGCCTGGACCGCCTGATAAAAAATCTCCAGAATATCAAGAAGATGGAAGGGCCGGTGCTTGTTCACGTCCTGACGAAAAAGGGGAAAGGATACCTTTACGCCGAGGAGGAACCCCTCCGATTTCATGGAATCTCGTCTTTCTGCGTCGAAACGGGGCAGCCGGACAGCGCCGATACCTGCCCTGCCCCTATTACCTATACAAAGATGTTCGGCGAGACCCTCGTTCGTCTCGCCCGGCAAGAAGCGAGAATTGTGGCGATCACCGCCGCGATGTGCGACGGCACCGGTCTGGACCAGTTCGCCCGAATCTTTCCGGAGCGCTTTTTCGATGTCGGCATTGCCGAACAGCACGGCGTCACCTTCGCCGCCGGTCTGGCCGCAGAGGGAATGATCCCCGTCGTGGCCATTTATTCCACCTTCATGCAGCGGGCCTATGACCAGATTATCCATGATGTCTGTCTCCAGAAGCTCCATGTCGTTTTTTGTCTCGACCGGGGCGGTTTTGTCGGCGACGACGGCGCTACCCACCATGGCGTCTTTGACCTGACCTATCTGCGGGCCATCCCGAATATGATCGTCATGGCCCCGAAAGATGAAAACGAACTACAGCACATGCTGAAGACGGCTGTGGAGTGCCAAGGTCCGGTGGCCGTGCGCTACCCCCGGGGCAGCGGCAGGGGCGTTCCCATCGACGAAACGCCGGTTTCCCTGGAGATCGGCAGGGGGGAAATCCTCTGCGAGGGTTCGGACATGGCCATCATCGCCATCGGCGCCACCGTCGATGCCGCCCTCAGCGCCGCGGAAGAACTTCGGAAAGAAGGCATCTCCGCCCGGGTCGTCAATGCCCGCTTCGTCAAACCTCTGGACGGAGAACTCATCTGCAAGACGGCAAAGAAGCTTAAACGGCTTGTTATTGTAGAGGAAAATGTCCTCTTGGGAGGTTTTGGGAGCGCGGTGCTGGAAACCCTGGCCGGGAAAGGGATCAACGATGTCCGGATCCGGCTCTTGGCCATACCGGATGCCTTTGTGGAACACGCCACCCAGCAGGAGCTCAGGCATATAGCCGGCATCGATAATGAGGCAATTCTTGCAGCGGCCCGGGAGCTGGTAAAAAAATGACCGCGATATGACCAAGGTCCGCTTAGACATTCTCCTTGTTGATCGTCAGCTTGCGCCGACCAGGGAAAAGGCCAGGGCCATGATCCTCGCCGGCGCCGTCCTTGTTGCCGAACAGTGCGTGGATAAAGCGGGAACCCTGGTAGATCCACACGTGTCCCTGCGCATTAAAGGAGAGGTGTCTCCCTATGTCAGCCGTGGGGGTCTGAAACTGAAAGGGGCACTGGAGACCTTTGAAATCAGCGTCAGGAACTTAGTGATCCTGGATGCAGGGGCGTCCACGGGAGGATTTACCGACTGCCTGCTCCAGGAAGGGGCGAAAAAAGTCTACGCCCTGGATGTGGGTTACGGCCAATTAGCCTGGCGACTGCGCCAGGATCCCCGGGTGGTCGCCATTGAGCGCACCAATATCCGTTACTTTGACGGCCGGGGCATCGAGGAAGACCTGGACATGGCCACCGTGGATGCGTCTTTCATCTCCCTGAAGCTAATCATTCCGTCCATCTGCCGCTTAGTAAGGCAGGACGGGTTTATCCTGGCCCTGATCAAACCCCAATTCGAGGTAGGCAGAAAACAGGTGGGCAAACATGGCGTTGTCCGGGAGCCTGCCTTGCATCAGCAGGTCATTGAGGAGATGAAAACCTTTTTTCAGGAAACGGGGCTGGAGGTGCTGGGAACCTGTGAGTCCTCCCTCGTCGGGCCGGCGGGAAACCGCGAATTTTTTATCTATGCGAAAAACCTGAAATGAGTATCAAGCTTGCGGAAACAGCAGGGTTCTGTATGGGGGTCAGGCGGGCCGTGGACATGGTCCTCGATCTGGCCCAGCACAAAGGCCGGAAAACGATCTACACATACGGACCCCTGATTCATAACCCCCAGACCGTGGAGTTGCTCAAGAGCAGGGGTATTATTCCCGTCGCACATCTGGAAGAAATTCCCCCCGGAGAAGCAGGGGTTACCATTATCATTCGCGCCCACGGCATATCTCCTCAGGAACGAAAAGGCATCAAGGAAAAAGGTCTGAAAATTATTGACGCCACCTGTCCCAAGGTTGGCCGCGTCCAGGCCATCATCAAGAAACATGCGGCCCAGGATTTCACGATCCTCATCATCGGCGACGCCCAGCACCCTGAGGTCAACGGGCTTTTGGGATATGCCTATGGGAAAGGTCTCGTGATCAACCACCCCGCAGATGTCCTGCAACTCCCCACTCTGGACAAGGTATGTGTCGTCGCGCAAACGACCCAGAGCGTCGATGAATATCAGCATATTGTCGATGAGATCCGCAAACGTTTCCCCGACGCCGTCATTTTCGATACTATCTGCGATTCAACGGAAAAAAGACAAATGGAGGTCAAATCCTTGGCGGAAGAAATGGACGCCATGATTATTGTCGGAGGCAAAAACAGCGCCAATACCCAACGCCTGGCGGCATTGTCGGAGCTGCAGGGGGTGCCGACCTTTTATGTGGAAACAGCAAATGATCTGGTTGCAGAAAAGTTGAAAACCTTTAAAAAGATTGGCGTCTCCGCCGGCGCCTCCACCCCCAACTGGATCATCGACCGGGTCGTCGACAACGTCACCACCCAGCAGACCGAACAGGCCCCAAAGGTAAAATACCTCTTGAAATTATGGATCTGGATGGTCAGAACGGACCTTTATTCCGCCGTTGGGGCCGGCTGCCTTGCCGTCGCCAGCATGTTTCTCCAGGGGCTTGAAATCCAGCCGCCGTATGTCCTGATAACTGCTTTATATGTCTATGCCATGCATACCCTAAACCGTTTCATCAATCGGCAGACGGGCAGTATTATCGGCTCTTTCCGGGAAGACTCCTACCGCAGGTATGAAAAAACCTACATCAGAACCGCCGTTCTATCGCTGATTGTTGCCCTGGGGGCCGGCTTTTTTTCGGGACCGGTCCCATTCCTCTTTCTGCTGATCATGTCCACTCTTGGCATCCTCTATAACACCAATCTGGCGCCGGCGGGTTGGCGATTCCGCAGCGTCAAGGCTGGCCGATCAGCTGACCCTGACGGCGGCCACGGGCGTGTCCTTTGCCTTTATCTTCGGGATCGTGTTCATCCGTTCGGCCCTTTCCGACGTCCTGGATATACAAAGTGACAAGCTCATCGGCAGGGAGACGATCCCCGTCCTTATCGGCAAGACCCATACCCAAAACCTGCTTCATCTGGCGTCCCTGCTGCTCCTGCTGTTGCTTATCGCCGCTTTTCCTCTGGGATGGACAACGTCGGCAAGTTTTTTCCTGCTCCCCCCCATTATTTATATATGGATTTGCTTCCAGGTTTATGATAGAAAACCAGCTCTTATCGGGGTAGTCATGGAAGGTATCCTGGAAACGGCTTATATCATTGCCGGGTTAAGTACATGGTTATGGCTTTTGATCAGCAGGGGGACATGGGCATGAAGAAAAAATCGTGGGTTTGTGCAGGGCTCCTGCCGGTGGTGATCATGAGCATCATCGCTTGTGGCGGGTCTATCCTCTATGCGGAGAGAGACCCGGATATGAATGATTTTCATCCCCGGACCATCGGCCTGCTGTCTGTCGACGTGGGAACCTATGCGGAGGCACGGGGCGTCATCGATGAGATAATCATCGCGTCCCTGATTGACAGGCATTGGTTTACTACGGTCATGACATCCGATGCCGTGAAAAATCAACTCAAGAATGATCCGGAACTCCAAAAAGCGGTAGCGGATTACCTCCTGAAGCTGAATACCTTGAGCTACTCCGATCCGGCTCTGAGCAAACAGATTGGAGATTCCTTGAAGATCGAATCCTTCCTCATCGTCACGGTTGATTCCTGGAACTATACAGCGGAACTGAAGGAAAAGGTGGCCCAAGATGTGGCCAAGGCAGGTCTGAGCATGAAACTCGTCGAAGCAGCGACCGGGAGAATCGCCTGGAAGGCGGGACACAACATAGTAAAGGAGTATACATTCTTGAAACCGGATTTAAAAGATGTGGGAAATAGCGTAGTCAATGCCATGATCGGCGCCATGCCCCATTAACAAAAGTGATCAGGAGCATATTATGAAAGAAAGGGTGCAAAAAGCGATCGACAAGATTCGGCCAAACCTTCAGGCGGATGGCGGGGATGTACAACTCATCGATGTCACGGATGACGGAATCGTGAAAGTAAAGCTCCTCGGGGCTTGTCACGGTTGCCCTATGGCCCAGATGACGCTGAAGAATGGAATTGAAAGCTTCCTGAAGAAAGAAATCCCGGAAGTCCGGGAAGTCATATCTGCATAAATATTTACAAGAAAAGGAGATAGTAAAAATGGCTTACATCATTACAGACGAGTGCATAGCTTGTGGTTCCTGCGAAGACGAATGCCCGCTAGAGGCCATAAGCGAAGGCGAGGACAAATACGTAATTGACCCCAAGGTCTGTAACGACTGTGG
>JAPLJZ010000187.1 GCA_026388335.1 Deltaproteobacteria bacterium | reverse complement strand
GACGTAAACTGCCTCTCCGTGACTACCCTGTCCTCGGCGATGCGTATTTTTGAGAGTAATTGAACGATGGATTTCAATCTGTCCGATCATCAATGCATGTATGTGGAGACGGTCCGGCGCTTCGTTAAAACGGAGATCCTCCCCCAGATCCTGGAGTTGGACGGGAAACATGCCTTCCCCTTTGAGATTATCCGCAAGGCCTGGGAGACGGGAATCCTGAATCTGAGTATCCCCGCTGACATTAAAGGGTATGAAATGGACGCCGTGTCCTCCGCCCTGATTATCGAAGAGCTGTCTTACGGTGATTCGGGGATTGCCACCTCGGCCATGTGCAACGACCTGGCCAACGCCGTCATCGCCCAGCATGGGGCCGGTCCGCAGCAGGAGGCCTTTCTGAGGACCTTTGTCGATAATCCCCTTCTGGCTTCCTTCTGCCTGACCGAGCCGGGGGCCGGTTCCGACAACAGTGCCATGACGACGTTCATGAGCCGCCGCGAAGACGGAAACTATCTTCTCAACGGGGCCAAGTGCTTCATTACCAACGCTTCCTATGCTTCCCAGTTTACCGTCTTCTGCAAGGTGGGGAAGCCGACGGGCAATTTCATGGCCTGCGTCATCGTTCCCGTCGCGTCGCCGTCTCCGGAGGAACTGGCTTCAGGATTTGAGCAGGGGAGAGAGATTAGCCTGCCCACAGGCGGGAGCATCGCCGTTGGCAAACCGGAGGACAAATTGGGCCAGCGGTTGTCCAATACCGCCGCCGTGACCTTTGAAGACGTAGTTATCGCCCCCGAGCAGATCATCGGCGACCGGCGGCTGGGTTTCCGGTACGTCATCGACGTCCTCGATTATGCCCGGCCCATGGTGGCGGCCATCGGCGTCGGTCTGGCCCGGCGTGCCCTGGATGTGACCCTTAATTATACCCGGGAGCGCAAACAGTTCGGTCAGCGGATCTGCGACCTTCCCGTCGCCCGGGATACCCTGACTGCCATGTGGAAAAAGGTTGAATTAGCGAAGCTGGCCCTGATGAAATCTGCCTACGCCCTTGAGGAGAAGGCGGAAGACCGGGGGCTTTATGCGTCCCTGGCCAAGAATACCGCCGCCGAGGCGGCCCTCTTCTGCGCCAATGAGGGACTTCATCTCCACGGCGGCTACGGGTTCATGACGGAGTACGAAATCTCTAAACTGGTTCGGGACGCCCATATCATCGATATCTATGAGGGGGTTCGGGAGGTGCAGAACATGATCATCGGCCGGGAGATCTGCTGATTATGCTGTATCTGCACGGGTTGGGACACTTTCACCCGGAGAATGTCATTACCAATCGGTTCCTGGAAGATCTCGACATCGGGACCAGCAACGACTGGGTCCTGGAACGAGTGGGGATCCGGGAGCGGCGGACGTCTCTTTCCCTCGCTTACATCCGGGAAACGAAGAATAGTGACACCCGGGCAGCTTATGAAGCCAGTATTTACACAAATGCCCAGACCGGGGCGGCGGCGGCAAGGCAGGCCCTTGCCCAGGCGGGTATTGCTCCGGAGGACATCGGCCTGGTGATTTCCGGCAGTTCGGCCCCGGATCATGTCACTCCGTCCGAGGCCGCCACCGTGGCGGCGGAACTCGAAATCGAGGCGCCGTGTTTTGACATCAACGCTGCCTGCGCCACCTTCGGGGTCCAGTTATCCTTCTTAAGCAAAATGAGGCCGGAGAGTCTGCCTCTCTATGTCCTGGTCGTCAACCCGGAAAATCTGACCCGTTGTATCGACTATTCGGATCGCAATACGGCGGTCCTCTTCGGAGACGGCAGTGCGGCCGCCGTGGTATCGGCAACGATACCGTCACGGTTACGCCTGCTGGAGAGTGATTGCGCCTCGAAACCGTCGTCATGGCATAAGGCGATTATTCCCCGGACCGGTTATTTCCAGCAGGACGGAAATGCCGTGCAGGGTTTTGCCATCCGCAAAATGACGGAGGCGGTCCGGACGTTTCAGGAGACCTATGAGGGAAGGAAGGATGGGGGAGAAGATGGTGGTGGTAATGGCCGGCGCCTTCTCTTTGTCGGCCACCAGGCAAACCTGAGCGTTTTAAGCAATGTCTGCGAGCGGGCGGCCATTCCCGATGACTGTCACTGGCGCAACGTGACCATGTTCGGCAATACGGGCTGTTCCGGCGCCCCGGCGGTTGTGAGTCAGCACTGGCAGGATCTTAAACCGGGTGACTGCCTGATCATGGCCTTGGTCGGGGCGGGACTGACGTGGTCAACGCTAATGTGGCAGATGTCTTGAAGTGATGAAATGAGATATATAGAGGTTGATTTTTGAATGAAATATGAAGAGTTCCAAAACCAGAAAAGTTTTGATCTTACTGATCTGATCGCCTTTTCCTATGGCCGACTGGTGGAAGATCCTCCGGAGGGTTTTGACGCCCGACTGCCGGCGCCTCCTTTCCTCATGATCGATCGCATCCTCTCCATGGAGGCGGTTGGCCGGAGAGGTAAGATTGTAGCGGAGCAGGATATCCATCTGGATGCGTGGTATTTCCAGTGTCACATGCCCGGAGATCCCGTCCAGCCTGGCTGTCTCGGAGTGGACGCCATCTGGCAGCTTCAGGGGTTTTATGGCGTCTGGCGCGGCGGCCTGGGGGCAGGGCGGGCCCTGGGCTGTGATGGGGTGACTTTTACAGGACAGGTCCGGCCCTACCACCGCGTCGTCCGCTACGAGATCGACGTTCGTCGTTTTTCTTCCCTGGCGGAATCAGGGGCCAGCGTTATTATCGGCGACGGGACCATCTCCGTGGACGGGGAGTGTATTGCCGAGGTTCACCAGGCTCGCACCGGCCTTTTTCGGGGCATCGTCTATGGTGATTATCCGTGGCAGGGGGAAAAGAGGTTATCATAATCAACTTATGGAAAAATTAATCGTTACAGAAGATCGACGTATTGCCATTGTGACCGGGGCGGCTACGGGAATCGGCGCCGCCTGCGTCCGGGCGCTTGCGGCGGAAGATTTTATTGTCGGGATTCACTATCGTCAAAGCGAAGAGGCTGCCCAAGCCCTGTTGGCGGGACTGGGTCAGGGGTTCCTCCTCAAGGGGGACCTGACCAGAATCGAGGATATTGATGCCATGGTGGAGCAGATCAAGACCGTCGCCGGCCGGGTGGACGTCCTCGTTCATAATGCAGGTTTTTCCGTCAATGCGGATATCAACTCCATGCATCTCGAACAGTTCGATCAGCAGCGCCTCCTGACGAGGGGGGTCTGGTACCTGACGAAGCGTGTTTTGCGGCAATTCATGCTCCGCCGGAATCAGGGACGGATCATCAGCATCAGCAGTGTCGTCGGCCATACGGGCAATGGCGGGCAGATCCCCTACACCATGGAAAAGGCCGCCCTTGATGCCTTTACAAAATCCCTGAGCAAGGAATTGGAAGAACGAAACATCCTGGTAAACGCTGTGGCCCCTGGGTTCATCGCCACGGAGATGACGGCGGCCCTGCCGGAAGAAGTTCAGCAGCGGATTCTGGCCAATGTTCCCCTGAAACGCATGGGGAGGCCGGAAGAGGTGGCGGAGGTTGTGGCCTTCCTCGCCGCCGGCGCGACGTACATTACCGGATCGGTGATTCATGTCAACGGAGGTCTCTATGGCGGCTGATGATGCCCTGCGGGCCTTGATATTGAACGCCGTTCCCCAGCAGCCCCCGTTTCGCTTTATCGAGGAAATTATGGAAATGGACGGGGAGCGCATCACCGGCGCCTATCGCTTCCGCCGGAATGAATATTTTTATCGCGGTCACTTTCCGGATCGGCCCGTTACCCCCGGCGTGATCCTCATCGAGGCTATGGCCCAAACGGGGGTGGTTGCCCACGGCCTGTACCTGTCCATGGCAAAGCTGGGGGCGTCCATAGATGAGGTGAAGAAGATAACAACCCTTTTTACCTATGTCGAAGAGGTGGAATTTTTGGGGATCGTCGCCCCCGGGGAGCGGATTATTTTCCGGGGGAAGAAAATCTATTTCCGCCAGGGAAGCCTGAAAGCTGCCGTCACCGCGGAACGGGAAGACGGAGAAATCGTCTGCCGGGG
>JAPLJZ010000011.1 GCA_026388335.1 Deltaproteobacteria bacterium | reverse complement strand
TCAAAAGTTTATTTAAGAAAACAGACATGTCTCCCCCTCATCCCAAAACTGAAATAAAGATCCTTAATGCCATCTGGATACATATGGTCAGAAGTGCGTGGATAATACAGCATTAGAGCTTTAATGACAAATTTTTTATTCTACACAAAACATGAAAAGCGTTCATCGTATTTTAACGGCGAGAATTCAATAAACTGATATTCAGCGACTTCATTGATAGAGAAAGGATCATCTTTCATGATTTCCCGGGCTTCATCAACAGAGGCGACATTGGCTATGAGCACACCGCCTGTTCTCGGGATTTGAGGGCCGGAACAGATGAGTTGTGACTTCCTATAGCAATCATCCAGAAATTTTCTGTGTTCAACCACCAGCGCGTCGATTACTTCTAAAGGTTTGATATATTTACTCGTAATGACGACCATAATTTTACCTCCTAATCTTAGTAACGATACCTTATGGGTACCCTTTCTTACATCTACCAGTCAGTAACTTATATGGGCAAATAAAAGTGCAGAATATCGTTTGAACTCTTCGATACGCCAAGAAAGCGGACCTGACACCACTTGCCATTCTCAGTCCTATAGCCAGTCTACACTTTAGCAATTGAGAAATAGAACGTTGCCCCTTTTCCTTTTTCCCCCTCTGCCCATATCATGCCGCCGTGGCGCTGGACGATCCGCTGGACGATGGACAGGCCCGCGCCAGTCCCCTCAAACTCCTTCTCGCTATGGAGACGCTGAAAAACTCCGAAGAGCTTGTCCACGTAGGCCATGTCGAAACCGACACCGTTGTCCCGGATGAAATACACCCTTTCGGAGTTCGGAATGGGTATTGCGGATGGCAGGTGTTCCATCGAAACGACCTCCTCATGACCGCCTGCTGACGGGTGTCCGTTTCCTTCCGATAGGCAGCCCACCTCGATAACGGCCCGTTCCTTCTGCGCTGAGAACTTGACGGCGTTGCCGATGAGGTTCACCCACACCTGCAGGAGGAGCGTCGGGTCGCCCACGGCATGGGGCAGGGAGCCGACGTGAAAATCAATCCGATTCCGTTTTTCGGGGGTGGTCAATTCAAAAAAAGCCGCATTTGCCATGGTCGCCATGTCTATGGTCGCAGGATTCATCTCTATCCGACCCGTCCGGGATAAGGCTAGCAGCGCGTCGATCAGTCGGCCCATCTTAAGGGCGTTGTTGCTGATGACCTCACAGGTCCGCCTTCCTTCGCCATCCAGACGAACGGCATGGTCCTCAATGAGAATCTGTGCATAACCGTCTATGGCCCTGAGCGGCGCCTTGAGGTCGTGGGAGACGGAGTATGTAAAAGCCTCCAGCTCCTTGTTGGCAATTTCCAACTGGGCGGTGCGGTCGATCACGCGCTGTTCAAGTTCGGCGTTCAAACGGTGGATTTCATCCTCCGCCCGCTTACGTTCCTGAATCTCAGCTTCGAGATTTTTCGTTCGTAATGATACTTGCTTTCGGAGGGATACAGTCCAAAGAATCAGTCCTGAGCCGATCAGTAAAAAAACCGCCGAAATGGCGCCTATGTATTTGATAACGGTCTCCCAGGACAAACCATGCGGTTCCAGTGCTCCAAACCATTTTTCGTAAATCTCTTGGTACCGTCCCGTTGATTTAATGATGCTCAAACCCTGGCTAAGACGCTCCAGTAATGCCTGATTCCCATTCTTTACGGCAAAACAAAACGGTCGATTATAGGCGTCGATGACGACGGGAGATGGATCGATATTCGTTAGATTCAGTTTTTTCATTATAATCAGCCCCACCAGCTTCGGCATCAAAGCGGCGTCTCCTTTGCCCGCGGCAAGGGTACGAAGCGCATCTGGCAAGCTGTCGACAAGCACTATCTTCATTTTTCCCGCCATTCCACTCGATAAGAGATAATCATGAGCGGCGTCTTTATTCATTACGATGACGGTTTTGTCGACCAAGTCTTTCAAGGAATTTATTCTTTGTGCCCCGCTTCGTGAAAAGACAGCATCGTAGGCGATCGTATGGGGAACAGAGAAATCAAAAATCTTATCTCTTTCTAGTGAAAAGGCCATCATTGGGAGCAAGTCGATGGTCCCGTCTGCTAACGCTTTTGTCGCGTGCTCCCAGGTTGCAACCGTAATCTCAAGCTTGAGATCCATAACCTTGGTGACAGCGTTGGCAATATCCACGCTAAAACCGTTGGGGATTCCTTTGTCATTAACATATGTGTATGGATAGTAATCTCCGACGATAATCGTTTTTAAAGATGTCGTCGGATTTGAATGCTGAACTGATGCCACATCTCGGGCTTGAGACGTGCTTGTATGAAGGATGAGAACTATACTGGCAAATAGGACAGAAACGACCGCCATTCTCACTATCGTATTTGCCTTCCATCGATCTCTCATCTGGACGTCCTCTGCATTTTGGGATGATCTGTGAGGTTGGAAAGTTAACGAGTGTCCGGTTTTGCCTGATTAAGAGTCCTTAGTAATAAACCGCATTTATTTTTCGATGGATATTGAATACCTTCTGAAAGGTTGTATGTCCAGAAAAATTACGCTACGCTTGAGTTCAGGAAGCTTACGGACATCCTTTATGCGCTTACATGTGCGATTTTCAGTATAGGTCTTATTGCTTGCCAATCAGTTGTCTCATTTGCCGTATGCCAGAGATCGTAATTTCTCTGAAGGTTCAACCATAATTCAGGAGTGGTATCAAGCGCTCTGGACAACCGCAAGGCAACATCCGTTGTCACAGCGCCTCGTTCATTCACTATCTTAGATACCGTTTTTCTCGACAATCTCAGTTCCTTCGCAAGATCTGTGACGGTAATTCCTGACGGCTCCAAGTAATGAAGCTTAATAATGGATCCCGGATGAGATGGGGTCTTCTTCGTGTTCTCATAACTAATCCTTTTCAATAAACAAAACTTCAATTTAGTTAGCAATGACCTGAATCCGTGGCACTAAATGTGCGAGTTAGCTGAAATAGCCAAAAATCAACCCTTGATCGATTTATCCTCATTCGAAGATAGAACGGTCTGCCCATTATCCAGCGGTCAGAGAGGGACATGATGCTTCAACTCATCAAT
>JAPLJZ010000076.1 GCA_026388335.1 Deltaproteobacteria bacterium | reverse complement strand
TGGGGTTGGACGTTTACATGGTCGGCGCCGAAGAGCTTTTTGCAGCGTTCGATGGCCAGGGTTTCCACGACATCGACATATTCACAGCCTCCGTAATAGCGTTTGCCCGGGTAGCCCTCGGCATATTTATTGGTCATGATGCATCCCTGAGCCTCGAGGACCGCTTCGCTGACGAAGTTTTCCGAAGCAATCATTTCCAGTTTACCGGCCTGCCTACCGGTTTCTTCCCAGATGGCCTTCGCAACCTGCGGATCGGTCTTAAACAATGATGTCATGAATCCTCCTGTATGACCCTGTTCTTAATTTTTCATCAGTTTTTGCTCGATCGCCCTTATCTTATCAATGCGGCGCTGATGACGCCCCCCTTCAAAGGGGGTTTGCAACCATGTCGTAACGATCTTCAGTGCCGCGTCGCTGCTGGTCATTCTGCCGGCAAGAACGAGAATATTGCTGTCGTTATGCCGGCGGCTCAAGGCGGCCATCTCCTCGTCCAGGCTGAGGGTTGCCCGGACCCCCGGGAATTTGTTGGCGACAATCGACATCCCGGCGCCGGAGCCGCAGATAAGGATACCCCGGTCGTATTGGCCGGAAGAGATCCCCCCTGCTACGGCGGCGGCATAATCGGCATAGTCCACCGGACTTTCATCGCCGGTTCCGCCGTCTACCACGATCCATCCCTGGAGGGAAAGGAAAGATTTTACTGCTTCTTTCAAAAGAAAACCGGCGTGGTCGGCGGCAATAATTATTTTTCCCATCACGGCTCAAACTTTTTTAAGATTAAGACGGCATTGGCGCCGCCGAAGCCGAAGGTGTTGGACATAACCGTCCGGACGTCCTTTTTTCTGGCTATATTGGGAACAAAATCAAGCGCCCCCGCTGCCGGGTCGGGGTGATGGAGATTGATCGTCGGCGGGACAATGCCGTCCTCAATCGCCTTGGCGGCAAAGACGGCTTCTACACCTCCCGCGCCGCCCAGCATATGTCCGGTCATGGATTTGGTGGAGCTGACCAGGAGACGGGAAACATGGTCTCCGAAGACGGTGTGAATTGCCTCGGCTTCATAGATGTCATTGAGGGGCGTCGAGGTACCATGGGCATTGACGTAATCGATATTCTCGGGTTTCATTACGGCGTCACGCAAGGCAGCGTTCATGCAGCGGACCGCCCCTTCATGACCGGGAGGAGGGGCCGCCATGTGAAAGGCGTCGCTGGTGATGCCGTAGCCGGCGAGTTCCCCATAAACTTTTGCGCCCCGGTTCAGGGCATGATGATATTCCTCAAGGATTACGAGGCCGCAGCCTTCCGATAGGACAAAGCCGTCTCTGTCAGTGTCAAAGGGTCGGCTGGCCTTTTCTGGATCGTCATTACGTTTGGACAGCGCCCGCATCGCATTAAAAGCGCCTACGGCCAGGGAACATACTACGGCCTCGACTCCGCCTGCCACCATGACATCCGCGTAATCCCAGGCAATCATCCGGAAGGCGTCCCCAATGGCATAGGTTCCGGAAGCACAGGCGGTGACGGGGCAGTTGATAGGCCCTTTTAGGTGGTAACGGATGGATACATGGCCGGCGGCGAGGTTGGCCAGGGCGGCGGGAATCGCAAAAGGGGAGATTCTCCGGGGACCGGAGCTGAGAAGTTTTTCTTTTTCCTTCTCAAAGGTGGGGAGCCCCCCGATTGCCGAGCCGATAATGACACCGGCGCGTTCGGCCTCATCGTTCCCAATACTCAGAGCAGCGTCCTCCATGGCCATGTCAGCGGCAGCCAGGGCATAGACGATAAAATCGTCGTATCTGCGCAGCTCTTTTTTGTTTACATGGATAAGAGGGTCGAAGTTCTTGATTTCACCGGCTATCTTTGTTTCATGGGCGGAACAGTCAAACTTTGTGATGGGTCCAATACCGGAACGTCCGGAACAGACGCCCTCCCATGCTTCCCCGACACTATTTCCAACGGGGGTCAGCGCCCCGAGGCCGGTGATCAGTACTCGTCTTTTCAATGATCGACTCCCGGTGAATGAACGATACTACTTGACCCCTTTGGTCTTCAGGAAATCAATAACGTCCTGTATGGTGCGAATCTTATCCAATTCATCATCGGAGATCTGAATGCCGAAATTCTCTTCCATTTCCATGATGAGTTCTACGATGTCCAGGGAATCCGCCCCGAGATCATCGACAAATGATGCCTCTGGCACACACTCTTCCCGGGTAACTCCCAGTTGTTCCATGATTAGCTCAATGACCTTTGCCTCAAGCGCCATATCCTTTTCCTCCTGAATGGTTAATTGATAATGGTTCCGATTACATATACAATCCACCGTTGACGCGGATGACTTGACCGGTAATGTAAGCGGCTTCTTCCGGAGCAAGAAAGGCGACCAGCCCCGCAACATCTTCCGGAGTTCTCAGCCTTGCCAGCGGGATTTCCTTTTCCAGATCCGTTTTGATGTCTTTCGGGAAATCAGCCGTCATATCTGTTTCGATTAATCCCGGTGCCACGGCATTGACACAAATATTGCGCGACCCAAGTTCCCGGGCCAGGGATTTTGTCAATCCTAAAATGACACCCTTGGCGGCAGCGTAAACGCTGTCG
>JAPLJZ010000014.1 GCA_026388335.1 Deltaproteobacteria bacterium | reverse complement strand
GATGAGTTGAAGCATCATGTCCCTCTCTGACCGCTGGATAATGGGCAGACCGTTCTATCTTCGAATGAGGATAAATCGATCAAGGGTTGATTTTTGACTATTTCAGCTAACTCGCACATTTAGTGCCACGGATTCAGGATAAAAGATAGAAGGGTAAAATGTGTCATGATAGTCAAATGATTTAAGATACGAAAATGAAGTTAGGCGTGCGGAAATTGTGGGTTGGCACGACGAGGATTTTCAAGTGACCATCCGGGTCTTTAATTAGAAAGGCAATTTTTTAATCAATGGGAGGAGTAAATATGTGTGGATTCCCTTTAATCGAAAAACTCACAGCTTGGACTTCCAGACATTCACTTAATAAATACGTCTGGTTGACATTATTTTTATTAACTGCAGTTGCTTATACTCCCCCAGTTCTTGCGCAAGATAATCCTATCAAATCAATACAAAGCGACAAAAAGGAGAGGATTACTGGAGCTTTTGGTATTAAACTTGGAGAGGATATGGGACCGTATATTGAAGGTCATTATGCCGGTTACTCAATGTATGTGCCAGGGTTGGAGAGCGTTTCAGGAAATTTATTTACTTACATCAACCTAAAGCCACCGGTTGATTTAAAGTCAATGTTTCCTGACTCAAGCCAATTGAAACTTATGGGTATCAGAGATGATAAAAACCGTACCATTGTACTTCACTTACAAGGATATGCAAATGCGGAGTGTGAGCAAGCAAGGTCTCCGAATGTTATAAGAGAACTTCTTAGACAAAAATACAAAATAACAAAACCTGTCACGGCGCACAGGAATACGCATGAAGAATATGGAGATAGCGAGGGCAACTCCATTCGTATGGATTGCCAGTCTAGAACATTTACAGTTACATATAAATCACATTTATTTAAGGAATACGTTGACCGCATCTTTGCTGAGCTTAAGAAGCAACAAGAAGATATTAAGGGGAATTTATTAAAGAAGGATGGTTTGTGAGGTCGATCCCAACATTCGTATAATCAGGAGCTATTAGGTCCTATGGAAACATAACTGCGTTTTCATTGGCCCAATAAGAACAGGATTCCAGAACCGCCACTTTTTACGATGCCGTCAAGGGTGACTCATATGCGTGTAGGCGTAGTCTCCACAATCTTCAAAAAAACACCGCCCGATGGTTACGGCGGGATTGAAAGGGTTGTCCACATCCTCGTGGAAGCACTTGTCCGGGCGGGACACGAGGTCACCCTCTTCGCCACCCCGGGGAGCCATTGTTCGGGGACAACCGTCGAGGTGGCCGGTTATGATCCGGCTACGGCCCCCAGCGGTATAACCAGCAAGGCCGACATCCTTTCCGAAGAACCCCTCTATGAGGCCATGACCGACCATCTAAAATCGCATCCTGTTGATATAATTCACGACTGGTCCTTCCAAAACCTGTATGTCCTTCGCCACCCGGAAAATTTTCCCTATATCATTTCCACCTGCATCCCCCCGGCCCCCGATTTCATAAGACAAAATCTGGTGGCCTGCAGCCGCGCCCATGCCCTGCTTTGCGGTGGCGACACGAAACATGTCTATTACGGCCTGGACCTGGAAAGTTTTCAATACAGCTACCGGAAGAAGCCCCATTTCATTCACATCTCCAAGATCGCCCGTTACAAGGGGCAACATCTGGCCATCCTGGCGGCCCTCAAGACGGGAAGCAGATTGTCCATAGCCGGAAATATTGAAGAATCCTTGTACTTTTACACGATGGTCAAGCCCTTCGTCGTCTTGTTTCCAAAGATATCCTACATCGGAGAAATTCACGGCACCAACCAGCACCTCCTCAAAGCTACGGCCCTGGTTCAGACCCCCCGCTGGTTCGACGCCTTTCCCTTAGTGATCCTCGAAGCCTTCGCCTCGGGAACCCCGGTGATTGGCCTTGCCGAAGGGGGGATTCCGGAACAGATCGTCAACGGCGTCAATGGTTTTCTATGTCACAACACCGGGGATATCGCCGCCGCGATGGACAACATCTCCCAAGTCAAACCCGAAACCTGCCGGCAATACGCGGAAGAGCACTTCACGGCGGCGCGGATGGCCCGGGACTACGTCGAGCTCTATCAACGGGTCAGGGACGGCGAGACATGGTAAGATAAGCCATAAAACACCCTCCCCCTTGAAGGGGGAGGAGATAAATTTGAAGAACATTTTTTGAAGGGCGGTAGGCATGAAAATTGGCATCGATTTTCACTTGGCCGAGCGGGAAGGTACGGGAAACTGCACCTACATGAGAAACCTCGTGGAATCCCTGCTGGCCATAGATTCCCGAAATGACTACATTTTATACATCACCAGGGAAAATTATCCCTATCATGACCGCTTCCGCGCTCACAAAAATGCCTCTCTATCCTATCTCGGGAACGGCTCTCCCCTGGAGCGGATGTTTCGTCTGGGCAGGCAGACCTTCCGGAACGATATCGATATCCTGCACGTCAATTACTACGGCCCTCCCTTTTACCGGGGGAAGCTGATCATGACCGTTCACGATCTTTCCTTCGAACACCTGCCCGATTGCTTTACTACCTTTGAACGGGTGAAAGACCGGCTACTCATACCCTTCTATATCAGAAGGGCGGACCGGATCCTGACGGTCTCGGAGTTTTCCAAGCAGGACATGGTGGAATTATACGGGGCGGCGCCGGAAAAGATCGTTGTCG
The DNA here is from genome assembly GCA_026388335.1 of Deltaproteobacteria bacterium. Classification (GTDB taxonomy): domain Bacteria; phylum Desulfobacterota; class Syntrophia; order Syntrophales; family UBA8958; genus UBA8958. The sequence continues at coordinate 30,195 of JAPLJZ010000014.1, read as the reverse complement.
GTTACAACGGCGTCAATCCGGCCTTCAAACCCCTGTCGGACGGGGAAGAACAGGAAGAGGCGGCAAATATTCTAAGCAGTTATGGAATCAACAAGGCCTTTATTCTTTATATCGGGCGGCTGAACAGAAGGAAGAATCTCCATATCCTCATCGACGCCTTCAACAGGATCAAAAAGGACGGAAAGTTTGAACACCAACTGGTCATCGTGGGGCGCCGCGACTACCTGCCCGCCTCGGATATGGAGATGATCAATTCCTCGCCCTTTTATCAAGATATCGTTTTTACGGGCTATCTGCCTGACCAGCACCTGCCCCTTGCCTATGGCCGGGCGGATGTCTTTGTGTATCCTTCTCTTTTTGAGGGTTTCGGCCTGCCCTGCCTGGAGGCGATGGCCTGCGGCTGCCCGGTGGTTACATCAAATACAACGTCATTACCGGAGGTTGTCGGCGACACGGGGATACTGATCGACCCCCTTGACCCCCGGGAGATCGCCGCCGCCATCGTTGCCGTCCTTACCGATCCCACGCGAAGATCGTTAATGGCAAGCAGGGGTCTGGAACGGGCGAAGCTCTTTACCTGGAAGCATACCGCAGAAAAAATGCTGGAAATAATCGACGACCTCGCAAAACCCCTTATTCCCCCTCCCCTTGCGGGAGGGGAAAAAAGGGAGAGGGAATAAAATATGGAAGCTTCCGAATTTGAAATCTCCGTGATCATCCCCAGTTACAATCGGTGCGCCATCCTGGAGCGGTGCCTCGCCGCTCTGATCACCCAGACCATGCCTTCCGAAGCCTACGAGATTGTCGTCTGCGACGACGGCTCTGCTGATCGGACCAGGGCGGTAACCGAAGCCTTTGCCCAAAAAGCGACCTGTTCCGTCGTGTACCTTTTTCAGCCCAACGCGGGGGCCAACGCGGCAAGAAACAGGGGCATCACGTCGGCAAAGGGGAGACTGCTCCTGATCATCAACGACGACACCATCGCCGTCCCCGACCTGCTCCGTCAGCATAAACTATCCCATGATCAGTATCCTGAGGAAAATATTGCCATTCTCGGCAGAATGACCATCTCGCCGGAGGTGCCGCCGTCCTTTTTTGCCGCCTTGCACCTTGACGCCGACTATGACCAGTGGCAAGGGAAAAAGGAACTCGACTGGAGGGCCTTCTATACCTGTAATGTTTCCGTGAAACGCTCTTTCTTATTGAAATACGGCCTCTTTGAAGAAGGCATCCGTTATCACGAGGATCTGGAACTCTCGGAGCGATTGTCCCACCACGGCCTGAAAATAATCTATAACCCCGCAGCCCTCGGTTATCATTACCACCACCTCGAAGAGACGGAATATCTCAATGCCGCCAAGAAGGACGGGAAGGCCCTTGCCCGCTGGTATCTCAAGTTTCCCCATCTCGAAAGGATCCTCGTCCCCTTTGGCTTTCACCTGACCAGCGACCCCATGAAGAGGGCCTATTATATACTGGGAGACCTGTTGATCAATCGTTATACCCGCCCGCTGCTCCTGAAGCTGGCTCGTTGGTCCATCGATAAAAACGGTGACTTAGCCAAATTTCTCTACTGGAAGCTCTACGCTTCTTTCCGAAGGGAGGCCATCAATGAAGAACTTAAAGCCGCGTCGTCAAGGTAAGAGGAAAACCCAACTCGCCCTGGAAGGGGGAAGCCCGGTTCGCCCTAAAGAGGAATTTCTCGTCTTCGGAGCCCCCCAGATTTGTGAAGAAGAGATCACCGAGGTTGTCCAGTGCCTGCGGAGCGGCTGGATCGGCACGGGACCACGAGCCCATCAGTTCGAAAACGATTTTGCCGCTTACAAAGGCAAACGTCACGCCATGGCCGTTCATTCCTGTACGGCGGCGCTGCACCTCTCCATGCTCGCAACAGGCGTAAGGACGGGAGATGAAGTCATCACCACGCCTATGACCTTCTGCGCCACCGTCAATTCGATCATCCATTGCGGCGCCACCCCGGTCCTGGTGGACTGTGACCGGGATACGATGAACATCTCTCCCGCTCAGATTGAAGAAAAGATCACCGCCAAAACCAAGGCCATTCTTGTTGTCCACTTTGCCGGCCGCAGTTGCGACATGGACCCGATCCTCGACCTTGCCAGAAGCTATGACCTGATGGTCATCGAGGATTGCGCCCACGCCATCGAAACCCAGTACAAGGGCAGGAAGGCGGGAACGGACGGCGACATGGGCTGCTTCAGCTTTTATATCACCAAGAACATGACCACCGGCGAGGGCGGTATGGTCATCACGGACGACGACCGGACGGCCAACCGCATCAAGATGCTGGCCCTCCACGGTATGAACAAGGACGCCTGGAAGCGGTTTTCCGACGCCGGCTACCGTCACTATGAGGTTGCCTTCGCCGGCTTCAAATACAATATGATGGATCTGCAAGCCTCCCTCGGGATTCACCAGCTCCGGCGGGTGGAGGAGAACTGGCTACGGCGGGCGGCAATATGGAAGCGATACAACGATAGCTTCGCCCACCTTCCCTGTATCCTTCCCGCCCCGCCGGAACCGGATACGAGACACGCCTACCATCTATACACCCCCCTGATCGATATCGACCACATAGGCAAATCGCGGGACTGGGTGCTCGACGCCCTGACGGCGGAAGGCATCGGCGTGGGCGTCCATTACATCCCCGTGCATCTCCATCCCTTCTACCGCAAGACGTTCAGATGGCATAAGGGCGACTTTCCCAACTCCGAGTGGATCGGGGCCCGGACCATCTCCCTGCCCATCTCTCCCGCCCTTTCGGAAAAGGATGTGCAGGATGTCATCACCGCCTTTGACAAGGTGTTAAGAGCTGCCTCCAGCTGATGCTGAAGAGCTATCTGATCAACGTCGTCGCCCAGGGCATCGGGAAAGTCGTCAGTTTCGGCGCCAATTTCTTCGTCTTCATTTTTATTGCCCGCCTGGGGGGCACGGATCTCTTCGGCCAATATTCATTCGTCCTGGCCTTTCTCGCCGTTGCCGTTGCCGTCGCTGATTTCGGCATGTCGCAGGTCCTGGGAAAGGACATCGCCCAACTTCAGGAAGCGGCCCCCGTTTACTGGGGCAATTATCTGTTCCTGCGCCTGGTGATCAGCCTGGTGGTCGCTGCCGCCGCGATCATTGTGGCCTATCAGATGAGGAACGATTTCCTTTTCTCCCTTGTTATCGGCGCCTTTGCCCTGCCATTTTTAGCCTCCCGGTTTTTTGAGCCGGTGTATCAGGTCTTTGAACACCCCTGGTTTTCGACCTATCCCTCCTTCGCCTACGGCCTCAGTTACATCGCCCTGTCCCTGGCGGTTTTTATATTAAAGGGCTCACTATTCTGGCTGATTGTTTCATACTGCCTGGCCAACATCATCTATTTCGCCGTCGCCTACACGGCCTCCCACAAGTTGTTGAAGCCTGTCTTTTCCATAAACCGGGAAATGATCCTGAAAATCCTGAAGATCGCCGCCCCCCTGGGCGTTTCTTCTTTTTTTGCCATCGTCGGCGGCCGCGCCGCCATCTTTATGCTCCAAAGCATGAAATCGGACCACGACGTGGCCATTTTCAATGCCGCTTACAAGTTTATCGAATTAGCGGCGATGGCCGCGTCGATGATTGTAGGCCCCTTAATCCCCATTTATTCCGCCAAGATCATCGCGGAAAAGGAGAATCTGCGGGCGGAATTTTCCTCTACTATCGAGATATTAGCCATATTGCTTGTCCCTTGCGCCCTGATCTGTCCCTTTATTTCCCATGACCTGATCGCTCTCCTCTATGGAAAAAACTTTACCGCCTCGGCCCCCGTCCTCAATGTTCTCGCCTGGGTGGGAGTGCTGATCTTTTATTCCCTGTTCTTCACCTCCCTTGCGGTCTCCACCGGCTTCGTCCATTTTGCCTACTGGGACACCGCCGCCGGTGCGATCATCAGTATCGCCCTGAATTACTTACTGATCCCCCGCTATTCGTCCTTCGGGTCCGCCGTGACGGCCCTCGTTTGTGAAATCTTTCTTTTGTCCGTGACGGGTTATTTCGTAATCAAGTATTTCGGAAACGTCATCAGGTGGAATCGGTGGGCAAAGGTCGCCCTGGCGAACGCCATTTTGGGGGTTCTTCTCTACTCTTTGATGGGATACTTCCCTCCGTTCATAAATCTTCCGGTGTCGCTGTGCCTTTACGCAGCCTGTATTTTCCTCCTCAAAGCCATTCCAAAAGAGGAAATAACTGCCTTTCTAATAAACATGAAGACGGCGGAAAGATTCAGACGCAACTTGTAAGGCTTGCATCAAAATAGATATATTACGTCTAATCCGATATTACAGATCCAGCACGAAGGTCCAGTAGAATTCCCGATGATAATACTTGAAATGTTTTTGAATATATAGCACGGTAATCCGGCAGTTGGGTTAATCATAGTTGTTCGTGTATTAAATTGTTGCCGCCGCGCTACGCGCAACTCACCATTATGCCTTGAAATGAGGAGAAGTGCTTGAGTTTTGTTGCCCTGATTAGACAAATTTTGCGGATGCATCCAGAAGGCATGACTCCTCGGCAGATCCGAGAGATCATCAAGGTTAAGTATCCTGATTTCTACGGCACCGAGTCTCACCGGCGCAATGTAGAGAAAGGGCATTACAAGAACGTTGACCATGCAGTCGATGCTCAGATTTATTCGGCGTCTCGCACCGCTGACCGAATAATCGTCGACAAAACGCAAAAGCCACTCAAACTGACTCTGTCTCTCGGGCAAGGCAACGATGTCAATACTGCCGATAAGGAAGTGGACATCGGAAAACTTGAGAGACTGAGAGCAGGCGTTATGTCACATAAAGTTACGATGTCAAAACCATTAACGCCATGCCCAAGCCTCATTGCAGAGTATTTAGGCAGGTGGAAACGGTTAGAAAATTACCGGCTCCAAGAGGCCTCCTTGGGTCTCCTCTTTCACAGTCTGTGCCCCGAGAACAAGAAGATTGAGCACGTGCTGTTAAAAGTAAGTGCGCTCAATGATTTTTACAGTACGAATATTTTCGACACATACTCAGTAGCCAGGCACATCCTCGCAAAAGATATCGATGCTCGGCTCGAAGTAAACGACTATTCCTTGGTCAACGACATAGCACAAATCGCAATTAAGGCAAAAACGATAAACTTCTACTCATTCGCATCAAAGTACTGTAGTCATCACAAACCCACCAGCTATCCGATCTTCGATTCATTTGTTGAAAAGATGATGTTGCACTATAAAACAGTAGACAGTTTCAACGGTTTCGACAAAGTCGATCTTAAAGACTATGAATGCTTTATTCAGATCATCAAGAGCTTCCAAAGCTTTTACAAGCTTGAAAAATTTTCTCTGAGAGAAATCGACATCTTTTTGTGGTTGGCGGGAAAAGAGTGGTTCCCAAAGAAATATAAATGATGCATAACGTGGGCATCCACCGGATCGCGTACCGCTCCCGGTGATGCCCACGTTATGCATCATTGGATTGAGGCGATGATTAAGAATCCTAAAATACTGGTGGGGCTGGGTATAATTGCACTATGCATCCCGTTGGAAGCCCGAGCAGATGCGATTATTCCTTATATGGCAGTGCCTTGGGGGCAAGCATTTCTTCTACCCATCGTAATATTAATCGAAGGTATCATTATTCGTAAATTGGCTGGCGGCTCAGTACTTTCTACTCTTTTTCAATCTTTCATTGGAAACATCATATCAACCGCTTTAGGTGCGGTACTATATCTGGCAACTATACCTCTGGTCGGAGAGCGCCTATTCTATTGGTGGTTCAAGGGCGAGTTTGGCTCGGAGACGTTACGAAATGCATGTATTGCGCTTGCATTTGCTACAGTTCTGGGGGCAGTTTCGTGGTCGAGTGAAACGTTAGTCATTGCCCGCTTACGCAAGGTCAAATTTAGGGACATGGCTCTGCCATGCGCATGGGCTAATCTCGTTACATACATTTTACTGCTGGGGTTGGCGCTTTGGTTCCAGAAATAAAGCATAAAGTCAATCCAGCGGATCGGCAGGCTACGCCCGCCTCCGGCTGGTTTTTTCGTTATGTGCTCGCAAAATTTCACATTTTATGATACTCAAAAACACCAATGGAGGTATCATTATGAGTTTAGCAGAGACGATTATTAAAGATGTAGAAGCATTGTCAGAATCTAAACAGGTAGAAGTCCTGGATTTTGTACAATATCTTCGCTCAAAGGAAGAAAAACAGGAGATAAAAGATTGGGTAGATTTTTCCTTATCTTCTGCGATACGAGGGATGGAGGACGAACAAGCTCCGTATTCGCTCAATGATATTAAGGAATCATTTTCATGATTACCGAAGCCCAAATTGTACTTTTCAGATTTCCTCAAACAGATCAAACAGAAGCAAGGCTTCGTCCTGCCCTCGTACTTCGTCGATTACCTGGCCAATATAACGATTGGATAATTTGCATGATATCGTCACAACTCCATCAAGAAATCCCTGACTTTGATGAAGTTATCACTCCCGCTGATTCAGATTTCCAACAATCTGGTTTGAAGTTAGCAAGCGTTATCAGAATTAGCAGACTTGCTGTAGTTAATAGCGCTGTTCTCTTGGGAAAATTAGGCCAAATTGATACTCAACGTCTATCTCGCATCAAACAAAGATTGGCGAATTGGATACAAGGCACATAACCTCTATATGGCCTTCGGTAGTTCTCCTATAGATCGGAAAAAGAGCAATAAAAAGTATCCGTCCAAAAAGTTAATGAAGCCTTGACAAACGACCCTATGGTTCGGACTTGCGTCTTCCGTCGTGAGAGTCAGAACGCTAAAAGCGTCTGCACCAAACATCTATAGAGATTGACTGAATAGCCAAAAGGCTCTTTGGCAATCAGTTTGCCGTCATTCGACAGCTCTAGAATATATTTCGGTACCCTTATCCCGGCGCAGTCAAAGTTAAGCGGCTTGGAGGAAAACTCCATCCAGTTAGGTCGTCACTCGGGCAAGGGGCAGAACACGGATGTCGTCTGGTCTTGCATCATTTATGAGTAAATGGGAAAAAGGATGCCGCCAATCAAAGCCATGAGCTTAGAGGCATTTGGCCCAATCTTTTTTAGCAGTCAAGCTGCACGTAGTAAATAAAGATAATCAGGTCCGCCTATGGAATCTCAGTTAGGCAACAAGCTGGCATCCTTAATCCCAAGATCATTGGCTAAAGAATTTTTCCATATTAAAGGCCTCCTTGTTTTTGAGAATAAAATAAACAGCTCTGCCGATTTTGTGGGTGAAGATACCCAGGGCTTTGCCCTTGTTGTATTTTCGTTCGAGCTTCGCCACATATTGTTTGGCTTTTTCGGATTCCCTGAGCATGAGGATAGCCGCCTCATTGCATGCCCATTTCAGATGGTGGTTGCCGATTTTGCCGTTTGATTTACCGGCCCATTTTCCGTCTGATGTTTTGACCGGTTTAATCAACCGGGCATAAGAGGAGAAATCCTGAACGGAAGGGAAGCGTTTGATGTCTTGGATTTCGTAAAGGAAGACCAGCGCCAGGATCAGCCCGACACCGGGGATCGACCGAAGCAAGTATAGCGTGTGGTAATCATGCTGTTCGGCTGTTTTTTCAATATGCCATTCCAGCTGATTGAGGATTTGGTTAAGCGATGCAATCGCGGCAAGATCGACCTCGACGCTTTTGCGCACTTCCGGATTCTCGAATTTCTCGGCCACGCCGTCATGATTGTATTTACGGGCGAGCCTTTTGGTAAATCCCGGTAGATTATATTGCGTCTTGGTGTTCTGGATATGCGCAACCAGTTCACCGCACCTGCGCATGAGATACATCCGTCGTCTTAATAGATCTCTGGTAGCCCGCCACTCGGCAGGATAGGGATATGCTGTCGGAAAATTACCGCCTTTAAGCAATAAGGCGATTTTATAGGAGTCGATCTTATCATTTTTTGTCTTTCCTCCGTGAATGGCTTTCATGTATAATGCGTGTCCGAGAACAAATGAAATCTGATGCTTGGCGCACAAATCTGAAACCCAGTACCAGCAAAAGACGCATTCAACCCCCACGACGATGTTCTCCAGATAGGGTGAGATGAGTTTTAAAAAAAGATCCGAGTCGGTATTGATGTTTTCGTGAACCATTGTTTTGCCTTTTTGATCGAGAATACAGACGAACATTTTTCGGGCATGCAGATCAATGCCGCAGTAATACTTGTGTTGCTGATTGTAAAATTTCATATTGCCTCCTTTTTTCGTTTAGAGTTGAGTCTTGGATAACTCTTTATATTCTTCACGATTAAAGGAGGCAACCAGTAGAATTTGATTTTAACAAATCAAATTCTACTGGTTAATTCTGACAACGTATTGTGCTGGCAGCAAGGCCATAACTATTATCAAAGCGCTCAACCCGGACGTGCAAAAAACCGCGCGCCCGTTAGCTTCATGTTGAGCGTTACTGGCGGCGCAATATCAATCGGTGATCAAATGAATACTTACATTGCACTTTTCAGAGGCATCAACGTCGGCGGGGAAAATTCCTTGCCGATGAAAGAGCTTGTTGTCCTTCTGGAGGATATTGGTGTCCGAAAAATCAAGACCTATATCCAAAGCGGTAATGCAGTATTCCAGAGCGCTGAAAATAACTTCTCGCAACTCTCCGAGCGACTAGCCGCTGAAATCAAGAAACGCCATGGTTTCGAGCCCTACGTTCTCATTCTCGGGCTTGATGCAATGGAAAGAGCAATGGCGGAAAACCCATTTCCGGAGGCAGAAGCAGACCCCAGCAGTTTGCATCTTGGCTTTCTGGCTTCCACGCCCAAGAACCCTGACCTAAAGAAACTCGACAGCCTTAGGAAGGAAAGCGAACGGTTTCATCTGAGCGATCGTGTGTTTTATCTACATGCGCCTGAAGGGGTGGGTAGATCCAAGCTCGCGGCAAGTACTGAGAAATTGCTCGGCGTTCCGATGACGGATCGCAATTGGAAAACAGTTTGCAAAATCAGAGAACTGGCGGGAGAGTAAATGACCACGCCCAACCCATCATTCCACCGGACCTGCGCGAAAAGCCGCGCAGGGCGGTGATTTCAAACGTTATCATTTTGTAATCAAATAACAAGGAGAGAAAACTATGGAAAAAATCACGATTGACAGTGGTGCTGCTTTTTCATACCCGATGCCTATGGTATTAGTAGGCTCTGTTGTTGAGGGGAAAGTAAATTTCATGGCTGTAGGCTGGGTTTCAAGAGTCAATTTCAAGCCGCCTTTGTTTGCGATAGCATTAGGACCGCATCACACAAATAAAGGCATTGAGGAAAACAAAGAATTCAGTATCAATATTCCTGATGTTTCGTTAATTGAGAAAACTGATTATTGCGGACTGGTTTCCGGCAGTAAAACAGATAAATCCGAACTTTTCGATGTTTTCTTTGGTGATTTAGGCAAAGCTCCGCTTATCAAAGAATGTCCGATTTGTATGTCATGCTCTTTATTTGACACAGTTAAACTGCCGTTTAATACGCTTTACATAGGAGAGCCGAAAGAGGTTTTTACAGAAGAAAAATATATGACGGATAACATGTTGGATATTAAAAAAGTTAATCCGTTCACATTAACAATGCCGGACAATCGTTATTGGTCTGTTGGGGAAAATCTTGGCAAGGCATGGAATACAGGAAAAAGTTTGAAGAATAAAGGTTTCGGAAGACGATAACCCGGCGCTCAAGCGGATTGCCCTAGCGGGCGACCGCTTAGCTTGTCGTTACCCCCGCTACAGAATACAAGGAAAACTATTTGTTGCACAATGCAATTCATAGGCGTATAGTGTAGCATAATGCAACGGAAATAAATTGGGGGGAATCTATCATGGCAACAGCAGTAAGGGTATCGGAAGAGCTTATCGGCGAAGCCAAGAAATTCAGCCGGATTGACCACAGGTCCGTAGCCGGCCAGATTGAACATTGGGCACGTATGGGCAAATGTGCCGAAGAGAATCCTGATTTGCCTTATTCACTTATTAAGGAGATTTTGCTTGGATTGGAGGAATTGGATCAGAGTGAAAAGACTGAATATACTTTTGGATAGCCGATCATGAAAATCTACCAGTCGAGATCCTTTGAGAAAAAAATAAAGAAGATGTCGAAACAAGAAAAAAACGAATTGGATCGAGAAATAAGGAGAATTGCGGAGGACCCAAATATCGGGGAGGAAAAGAAAGGCGACCTACGAGGAGTATCCGTGCACAAGTTCGAACTGAAAACTAAGCAGTACTTGCTCGCATATCGGATAGTTGACGGGGATCTGGAACTTGTTATGATTGGGCCTCATGAAAACTACTATCGGGACTTGAAGCAATATTTAAAGAACAGATGACGTGGGGTAATCGGATAGCCGGGGGGTTTTCTCCCCCAGCCCCCACACCACCCGGCATGCGGGTCCGCACCAGGCGATCCTCAGAGATTACCGGGCTGTATCCGGGTAGTGGATCACGACCAATTTTATGCAGCCATGTTGGCCGTTCCCGGAATAGGTCCCTGGACTGTGGAGTACATCGGGATGAGGTGCCTGAGTGATCCCGACAGTTGCCCGCGAACAGATCTTATTTTGAAAAGAGTGCAACAATCGGAGCCGGGCCTCGATCTCCAACGGATTCGACCCTGGCGGGCTTATGCCGCCTATTTACTCTGGGATGCCTATGCCGGACAACTTTCCAAGAAAAAAAGAGGTACTCAAGATGGCACTGTATTTGAGAAGAATACCGTCATTGATCGGTGAAATCCGAGTTTATGCCAATGACAGGGCCGTGGTCGGCCTGCTGATGGCCGATGAAGTCTACAAGGGTCGTGATCGGGAATTTAAGCCCATCGACAAAGGAGATAACGAGGTTCTCATTAAGGCTGAGGAGGAATTAAAGGCCTTCTTTTCAGGCAACCTTAAGAAGTTTACCGTCCCTGTCGAGGTTTCGGGAACGGATTTCCAAAAGGCAGTCTGGAAGGCCCTCCAGACCATTGACTACGGGCAGCTTCGGACCTATGCCGACGTGGCTCGATCCATAACCCATCCAAAGGCCGTCCGGGCCGTCGGCCGGGCCACCGGAAGCAATCCGGTTCCCATTATTATTCCCTGTCATCGCGTGGTAGGATCGGATACCTCTCTCACCGGTTTCGGTGGAGGGCTGGCGACAAAACAGATCCTGCTCGAGATTGAAGGTCATACCATAACGAATTTAAAGATAAGCAATGGTCCAGCGGTCGAAAAAATGCTCCGCTGATAGTTGGTATTGGACAGTGAGTTTGTTGATAAATGTAACAGGAGGCAAGAATGATAGCATGTTGTGGATTAGATTGCTCAAAGTGCGAGGGATATCTTGCAACTCAAGCAGACAGCGATAACAAAAGAGCTGATGTAGCTCAGAAATGGTCAGCTCTTTATAACGCAGATATTAAACCAGAACAGATTAACTGCGATGGGTGCAAATCCGAAGGACGGAAGTTCTTTTATTGCGATAACATGTGTGAAATTCGCAGGTGTTGTAAATCAAAAGGTATAGAGAACTGTGCAGCATGTGATGAGTATGTGTGTGAAACTTTATCAGGATTCATCAAATTGGCTCCTGAGGCAGGTATAGCTCTTGAGAACTACTATCGGGACTTGAAACAATATTTAAAGAACCGATGATGTGGGGTAGAACAGCGTTGATTCAAAAGATGGGCAGGAAATGAAACATCTTAAATATATTTTGCTTTTCTTGATTGTCGCTTTTTTTGTCGGCGTCTCTCCCGGGGTAGCCGACGCCGGTCAGTGTTATATCGGCAAAGAAACCTTCGGGGTCAGTCAACCCTACTTTAAGGAAAGGGCCTGTCACTATTTCTTTCATGAAATCAGGACCTATTCCGATCCCCCCCGGGAGTCGGATAACGCCCAGACCCTCCACGATATCGATCTCCACTCCGACCCGCTCCATATCGCCTTTGTTAAAATGCTTCAGGACAAGAAGTTCGTCTCCATAAAAAAGGGCACTCCGGTCTTTTCCTGTCAGTTTGACCTGGAAACACTGAAGAACGACCCTCAACAGGCCGCGCTGCAGGGCATGAACCTCCCCGAGTATAACTGCCGGGGCGCCGTTTTCAGGTTCGTCCCGGTCCGGCCCGTCAATTTCAGCGTCTGCTACTGGATCGCCATTGAGGATGTCGTCTGCCCGCAAACAGAAGGCTTCCCCCTTTTTTCCGGCAGCGACGTCCACGAAGAGACGGAGTCGCCGGCTATTGCAGGAAAAGTTGAAGAGTGAGAAGATACCGTAAATATTGGTGGATGGCTGTTTGTCTCGCCGCAGTTGTTTTTTCCCAACTCGCCTGCACGTCGCAGCCGGCCGTAAAACCCCCTAAGCCGGCAGGTATCTTCATCTCCCAGGTCCAACCCGTAACGCCTGACTTCTTTGGGGTAGTCATTACAACCGGGCAGGTAGAATACGGCTCTCTCCAACCCTATCGGACAGAAAAAGACGACAAATTCCTGACGAACGACCCGGATAACACCTGGCTGGTCCGTAATGGCCAGGTCAAAGGCGCCCTTTTGGGGACAAAAGAGGGCTATGTGATGGGCTTCGATCAATTATCCGGGGAAACTTTAAATCTTACTCAGGCGGATGACCGCACCCAGTACCTTATTTCCTCACCCGATGATCCCGATTACAACCAACCCCTGGGACCGGTTGCCGTATTTAGGAAGACCAGGCCGACGGATCTGTTGCGGACAAGCAAGGAGCGTTTGACCGCCCCGCTGGAGCATACCCTGTACCTGAAACTTCCCCGCCCCCTCAAGACCGGCCATCGGTATGTCCTCGCTTTCAGGAACAAACAGCTTCCCGACGTTGCCTTTCGCTACGATCCCCGGACGATGAGGAGCGAGGCCGTTCACATGAGCCATATCGGTTTCCGCCCCGACGACCCGGTCAAGGTTGCCTTTCTATCCCTTTGGGCAGGCAGCGGCGGACCCGTCGATTTCCGGGAGGGAACCGCCTTTTATGTCCTCGATCAGGCGTCAGGGGCAGAGGTGTTCCGGGGAACGGTAAAACTTTCCAAGGCGGCCAAGGACAGAGATGAAGACGCCTATTATAAAAATTACAACGGCGTCAACGTTTACTGGATGGATTTCAGCAATGTAAACCAGGAAGGGCTATACCGGATCTACGTGGAAGGCACGGGCTGCTCATATCCCTTTGAAATCAGGAAGGGAGTATGGGAAAAGGCCTTCTCAATCTCCGCCCGGGGCCTGTACCACCAGCGCAGCGGTATAGCCTTGGGACCGCCCTATACGGATTTTCGAAGACCCCGCAATTTACATCCCGATGACGGCGTCAAGGTTTATGCCTCCCGAACCACCCTTATGGAGACGCCCAACGGCTTTCTGGGGGGAGAGGACAACTTCTCGAAGCTCATCGCCGGAAGAACCTCAGAGCTGGTTCCGCAGGCCTGGGGAGGATACTGTGACGCCGGGGACTGGGACAGACGCATCCAGCATCTGGAAGCGGCAAGGCGCCTCCTGGATCTTGCCGAAATCTTTCCCGATTTTTTCTCCCGGGTGAATCTCAACATTCCGGAATCCAAGGACGCCCTTCCCGACATCGTCAACGAGGCCCTCTGGGGGGTAGATTTTTTCCGCCGTCTTCAGACGCCGGAAGGCGGCGTCCGGGGAGGGATAGAATCATCAGGCCATCCACACTTCGGCGAAACAAGCTGGCGGACGTCGCAGTCCGTCATGGCCTATGCCCCGGATCTGTGGTCCACGTATCTGTATGCCGGCGCGGCGGCCCGGGTCGCCTACTGGTTCAGGAGGAGTGACCCGAAAAAGGCGCAGGAATATGAAAAAAGCGCCCTCTCAGCCATGGAATGGGCGGAAAAAGATCTCAAGAGTGACAGAAAAAGGATCCTCCCCCATCAGGTCCATGACGCCCGGAACCTGGCGGCGGCAGAGTTATTCCGTCTGACCGGGGAGGGCAAATGGCATGAGCTCTTCCTTTCCACAACGGTCTTCAATAAAAGGGGGGAACCTTTATCCCGTCATGAAAAGCACGATCAGGGGGAGGCGGCGTGGGTTTACTGCCGTACCAAGGCTCCGAATACGGACAAGCAACTTCAGCAAAGATGCCGGGAGGCCATTCTTCAGGCAGCTTCCCAGCGCATTTCCGCCCAGGAGAAGACCGGATTCAAGTGGTCTAAGGACCCCTGGCGGCCAGCACGGGCCGGGGCATTCACCACCCCCGACGCCCTGTATCTGATTCATGCCCATATCCTGACCGGGAAGGAAAGCGTTCTGAAGGCGATACTACTGGCCGCTCAGATGGGGGCGGGGGCCAACCCCCTGAATATCTGCTATACGACCGGCGTCGGGCACAAAAGCCCCCGGCACGCCCTCCACGTCGATTCCCGCTTCACAGGACAGCTTCCGCCGCCGGGTTTGACCGTCCTCGGCCCGGTGGACGTGGAATGGTCCCGGGCCGATGCCCCGGATCATCAAGTGGCAGGTAGATTCTGCTATCCCACCGTGAAAACCTGGCCGGTCATGGAAAGCTACTGGGATGTCTTCTGGTACCCCCTCATGTCTGAATTCACCGTTCATCAGACCATCGTCCCCAACGCCTTCGTGTGGGGTTATCTGGCGGCAAGGGGCTATCATTAACAGGGAAGGGTGCCCCTGATTCACATTGACACACAAGGGACACACCGGTATAATCCGCCCTAAGATGGGGGACAGATTTGAAATCTGTCCCCCCGTCTTGTAATTCTTAGCTAAAAAAGAAGCTTATGCTAAAAGATAAGAAAGTCATCGTCGTCATGCCGGCCTACAATGCCGCCAAAACCATTGTGAAGACTTATGAAGAGGTCATGGAACAGGGCATTGTGGACATGGTCATCCTGGTGGACGACGCCAGCCGGGATGAAACAGTCAAGGTCGCCGCGCGCCTTCCCGCGGCCAAGGTTCATGTCCATGAAAAGAACCGGGGTTACGGAGCAAACCAGAAAACCTGTTACCGCCTGGCCCTTGAAGAAGAGGGCGACATCATCATCATGGTTCATCCCGATTACCAGTATACGCCCAAGTTGATTCCGGCCATGGCCTCGATGATCGGGAACGGACTTTACCACTGTGTATTGGGATCGCGGATTCTGGGCGGGTACGCCCTGAAAGGCGGGATGCCGCCCTGGAAATATATCGCCAACCGTTTCCTCACCCTTATGGAAAACATCCTGATAGGTGCGAAGCTATCGGAATATCATACCGGTTACCGGGCCTTCTCCCGGACGTTGCTGGAAAAAATTCCCCTCCACGAGAATTCGGACGATTTTGTCTTTGACAACCAGATGCTGGCACAGATTGTCTGGCTCGACTACACCATTGCCGAGGTCAGCTGCCCGACCAAGTATTTTGAAGAGGCATCTTCCATCAATTTCCAGCGGAGCATGAAATATGGATTCGGATGTCTCTTCACGGCCTTGACGTTCCGGCTGTCCAAAATGAACCTGTTAACTTCCCGGCTCTTTCCGTCCCTAAAATAAGGCGATTCTGTTTACTTCTTTTTCGGCGGCTGCTTGGCTATAATCTTGTCCTTGATCTTGTCGTAGCCCTGATCAGTCAGAATCTTCTTCGACTTCAACTGATCCTTTTTTGCGTAGGGACGGTTCTTGATAATCTGCTGCGCCGTCACCTCGCCGACGCCGGTCAGGGTCAT
Source organism: Deltaproteobacteria bacterium (assembly GCA_026388335.1). Classification (GTDB taxonomy): domain Bacteria; phylum Desulfobacterota; class Syntrophia; order Syntrophales; family UBA8958; genus UBA8958. Next base: position 14,473 of record JAPLJZ010000014.1, on the reverse strand, counting down.
GAGCTGCTCTTTCGTCGCCGTGTTGAGATCAATGGGTTCCGCCACCTTTTCCGCCTTCTTTTCTACTTTCTTGTCCGGTGCCGGGGCGGGTTTGGTTGGCGCCTTCGGATCCGCCGCCCAGCCGGACGCAGCCATAAACATCACGGCTACGATCACTGCTAACATCCTTACCAATAACGATTTTTTCATATCTACTCCTCCTCTTCCTTGATTATAATGGCAATCCTGCGAAGGCGTCAATTATCAACCCACCGTTTTCTTGTCAACGGACTTTTTTGCCGCCTTTTCCATCTCCCCCTTCTTGACGGCGATGAGGATGGCGCTGATAGCCGCCTGGGTCATCCCCGGAATCCGGTCGGCCTGGCCGACAGTCCCCGGGCGGATTTGGGCGAGCTTCATCCGCAATTCATTGGAAAGCCCGGGGATAGCGTCGTAATTTAAATCATGGGGAATTTTGCGCAGTTCCAGGGACTTCAGCTTGGCGACGGACTCCTGTTGCCTTTTTATGTAGCCTTCATACTTCGCCTCGATCTCGATCTGCTTCTTGACAAAGGCATCGGGTATGGGCGCCCAGCCGTCAAAGAGCCGGAGGTCGTCATAGGCTAGTTCTTCCCGCTTCAAGATCTGAAAAAGGGAGACAGGGTTCTTGATCGGAGGCGTCCCCAGGTCCGCCAGCAGCCGCAGGGTCTCGGCAACAGGGTATATCCTGGCCTCCGACAAGCGCCCGATTTCCCTGGCAATCTCATCCCGGCGCTCCCGCATCCGGGCGTAATGATCCGGTCCAATCAGGCCCAATTCATGACCTTTATCCATGAGGCGCAAAGTGGCATTGTCTTCCCGGAGGATCAGGCGGAACTCGGCCCGGGAGGTGAACATCCGGTAGGGTTCGTCAACCCCCTTGGTCACCAGATCGTCGATCATCACCCCCATGTAACCGTCAGCGCGGCTGAGGATAAAGGGAGGGCGCCCCTGGACGGCCGAGGCGGCGTTGATCCCCGCCCAAAGCCCCTGGGCGGCTGCCTCTTCGTAGCCCGAGGTGCCGTTGATCTGCCCGGCCAGATACAGCCCCCGGAGCTGTTTTGTTTCCAGGGTGGGCCAGAGCTGCGTCGGCTGGACAAAGTCGTATTCGATGGCATAGGCCCAGCGCATGATCTCCGCCGCCTCCAGGCCGGGGACACTGTGGACGAGCCGCTCCTGAAGTTCGGGGGGTAGGCTGTTGCCCAATCCTTTCGCATAGATCTCCTCGGTATCCAGGCCCTCGAACTCAAGGACGACGGGGTGGCGTTCCTTGTCGGCAAAGCGCATGACCTTGTCTTCCAGAGACGGGCAGTACCGGGCGCCGATCCCCTTGATCCGTCCCGAATAAAGGGCGGATTCCTGAATGTTTTCCCGGAGGAAGGCATGGGTCGCCGCCGTCGTGTAACTGAAATAGGAAGGCAGGCGCTCGACCCGCAGGGCCTCCGTGGAAAATGAAAAAGGCTGGGGGTCGGGATCGCTGTCCTGACGTTCCAGTCGGGAGAAATCGATGCTCGACGCCCGCAGCCGGGGCGGGGTCCCTGTTTTCATCCTCCCCGTCTCGAAACCCAGGGCCTTCAGGTTTTCCGCCAATCGCAGCGACGCCCATTCACCGGCCCGGCCCGCGGGTATTTTTGTGGTCCCGATGTGGATCAGACCGTTGAGAAAGGTTCCCGTCGTAATCACCACCGCCCCGGCCCGGTAGGAGACGCCGGTCTGATCGATGACGCCGACACAGAGGCCGGCTTCGATAATCAGCTCATCAACAAGCCCCTGGCGCAGATGGAGGTGTTCCTGCCGCTCCACAACGGCCTTCATCGCCAGGCGGTAGAGCTGCTTGTCGCACTGGACCCGTGTGGATTGCACCGCCGGACCCTTGGAGGCATTCAGGAGACGGAAATGGACGGCCGTCTTATCGGCAAGCTTCCCCATTTCCCCGCCCAGGGCGTCAACCTCCTTGACGAGCTGCCCCTTGGCCAGCCCCCCGATGGCGGGATTGCAGGACATCAGGGCGATGGCGTCGAGATTAATATTGAACAGCAGGGTCTCGCACCCCATGCGGGCCGCCGCCAGGGCCGCCTCGCACCCGGCGTGACCCCCGCCGACTACGATGACATCGTAATTATTATACAATTCTTATTTTCTCCTTTTTCGGGAGGACGTTCCGAACCTGATCCATAAACGTCACATAAACCATCGCTTGCGTTATCTTTCCGTATATTTTACTATGACTTGCAACTTATCTTATGCAAAGGTGACTTGCAATATTTTTAACTGTTCTCGGCGGCTGATCTTTTTGTTAGCGTGCTCACCGCAGCACTGGTCACGAGAGAATAATTTGAAAGCATGAAGAGATAATATCATGACTGTTCCCCAACGCTCATCCAATCCTTACCGTTGATCATTCTGGCTACGACCATGCTGGCCACGTTGTCGCCTACGGCGTTAAGCATGGTTGCCGGCGGGTCAATCAAGGCGCCTATCATAGATACCAGGGGGAATGCCTCCAGAGGGAATCCATACAGTGAGATAATCAGAATATCGCCTATAACTCCTCCACTTGGGATTCCTGTTATAACGGTACCGGCGAGTATGGCGATGCCGACAGCTGTCAGCATGGTAACAGGGCCGGTGAAATCGAGATGAAACATTCCGAAAAGAAAGGCAATCTTCAAAACAGCTCCCAGGCATGATCCGTCCATGTGGATCGTTGCCCCAATGGGGATGACCACTTCGCTGATGTCTTTGGGAATTCCTGTTTTATTTGCCGCCTCAAGATTTACAGGTATCGTGGCTACGCTGCTGCCCGTGGCAAGCGCCGTCAGAGATGGTGGAATGATGTTCCTCCAGAAAGTTCGCACCCCCCGTCTTTTTGCTGCAAGATACGCATAGGCCGAAAAGCCGATAAAAAAGTATAGAACGGCGATTGGATAGTACAAGAGCATGGCCCTGAAATAGGATCCCATGAGGTCGGAGCCGTAAACGCCTATGAAATGCGCAAAATACGCGCATAGGCCGATGGGGGCGTAGTACATGATGTAAGATATAACCTTCATCATCACTTCATTTGCCGAAGACAGGAAGTCTGAAAAGGCTCTCCCTTTTTCACCGCAAGATGAGGTGGCCAACCCTACCAAAATAGCAAAGACAATCAGTGCCAGCATATTCCTCTTAGACAGAATCTCCGTGAAATCAGAAGCGGTAAAGGCCTTGACGATTTGCTCGGAGGTTTTGAACTGGTCGATTTGTACCTTTGCATTAAGATCGACAGCGACAGCGGCTGTCGGCGGATAAAACTGGATGGCTATCACCATTATCACAGATGCGATGATGCCAGTCAGAACAAAGAAGAGCAGCATACAGGACAATATTTTACCGAGGCGTTTCAGGTTCGACATCCCCGCAACTGCCGAGGAGATGGAAAAAAATACTAATGGCACGATGGTCGTAAACAGGAGATTCAGAAAAGCATCACCGAACGGCTTGAGGATAGCAGTGTCTTTTTTGAAAACAATGCCGAGGATGCAACCTAATATTACTGACACGATCAACAGAAGCGAAAAGCCGTACGACTTTAAGAAACCAGGAAGTTTAATCATCGATACGATCCACATGGAAGGTTACAAGACATTACTCATCCCTGCTAATAACTTCTCAATTTCAAGATTGATATCTCCATCTGCCAGAGCGTCGATAATACCTACATCTTTTACTTGTTCCCCAAGACTTTTTTAGATGCTGGACATCAGGAAATCGAGGGCAAAGAGGAGTGCAATAAAATACATGAGCGGATGAACATCCCGGAACTTCCCGGAAAGGGCCTTGATGAGGACATAGCTTATGAAGCCGTAACCAATTCCCTTGGAGATGCTGTATGTTAAAGGGATAGTCAGGATGGTGAGAAAGGCAGGGAATGCCTCGGTAAACTCGCTCCATTCAATATCCTTTACGACCATCATCATCAGGAATCCCACAACAATAAGCGCAGGGGCTGTGGCAGCCGGAGGAACAATGCTCACCACGGGCCAAAAGAAGACGGCCAGAAGAAAGAGCATGCCCGTCACGATGGCCGTAAGCCCGGTGCGGCCTCCCTCACCGACACCGGCGGCGCTTTCCACATAGGTCGTTACGGAGCTGCACCCGAAGGCGCCGCCGATCATGGCGGCAAGGGAATCAACGACAAGGACGCCTTTTATCCGCGGGATCTTTCCTTCACCATCGAGAAATCCCGCCTCACCCCCTACGGCGACTACCGTTCCCATGGTGTCGAAAAAGTCTGTTAAAAGAAATGTGAAGATAACGGTGACCATGGTCAGGTTAAAAATTTGAGAGAAATATTGAGGATCAAAAGCGGCGCCGATCGTCGAGAACTGCGAGGCTTGCGGAATTGCAATGATGCTCTCGGGAATTTTGGCGAGACCCGCAAAGATGGCGACGACCGTGGTGGAGAAGATGCCGATCAAGATGGCGCCTTTGACCTTCCTGGACATGAGAATTGCCGTAATCACCAAGCCGATAGCGGTAACAACGACGGGTTTCGTGAAACTGCCGAACATCACCAGCGTTGCCTGATTTTTCACGACCATTCCCGATGATTGGAGACCGATGAAGGCGATAAAAAGCCCTATGCCTACACCGATTGCCCTTTTCAGATTGATGGAAATGGCATCCATAACCATCTCCCGGAAGTTCGTAAGGACCAAGAGCAAGATAATCAATCCTTCCAGAAACACGATCCCCATGGCAACCTGCCACGGGATCTTCATTCCCACAACAACACCGAATGCAAGGAAGGCGTTCAAACCCATTCCGGGGGCAAGGGCAAAGGGATAATTCGTGAAAAGTCCCATCAGCAATGTCGCGATACCGGCAGCCAGGCACGTAGTGATTATGGCAGCATCCTTGGGGACTCCCGCGGCAGAGATTATGTGGGGATTTACAAAGATGATATAGGCCATAGTCATGAAGGTGACCATGCCTGCAATGACTTCAGTTCCCAGGGTCGTTTTAAGCTCGTCAATGAGAAAAAATCTGCGGATCACTCGCAATTTCTCCATAAGGATAGTTTATAGGTTTTTAGTTTTATTATATATGTATCTTTTAGTCAATCAGAAAGACCTTCACCATGAACTACGACATCATTGATTTGATGTAGCGGAACTTAAAAATAATATGCTAAAAGAGTTAGGAAGGAGTTAAAATGTCTTATGGGTTCTTATAATGTATTGATTGTCGGATCTGGCCCCGCTGGTTTGTTTGCGGCGATGTGGCTTGAGCGCCAGGGCATAGACAGGATTGCCATCATTGATCGACACCCTTATCCGGCAGGAGGATTACTAAACGACGGCAAACTAAATTTTGACTATCGAGTCGGGATCGATCTGGACGAACTTCAAATTGATCGTGATACGGCGCAATGCCTGATGGAAGAAATCAGGCAGGTCTTCATCCATTTTCCTAAATGTCAGCAGGTAACGTTTGCCGATAAAAATGAAAAGATCGAGGCGATTGGGAACATCGCCAAAGAGCATGGCGCTCAATTCATTGCACCGGAACAATGGCACTGGGGAACGGACAACGGCAAATTAGTCGTTGATTATTTGAGAAATCACCTGACAAAAACAGAATTCTTGTTGGGAACAGCGGTGACCTCCATCGTGAAGCATGATGACGATACATATCATGTTCTCTGTAGTCATCAGCGAAAAAAAGTTTGCTATGCCACGAAAGTCGTTCTCGCCGCTCCAGGACGCAGCGGTGCTTACTGGTTCCGTGACGTAGCTACAAAATTAAACGTTCACCATAATTTCGGCCCCATTGATGTGGGAATCCGGCTTGAATTAAACAGAAGGTATTACGACGCCGTTACAGATGTCGTGTACGACCCGAAATTCATTTTCCGCACCGCGTGCCACGGAGATAAGGTCAGGACCTTCTGCACCAACCCAGGCGGGCGGGTACGAGTAGAAAACTATGGCCAATTCAAGCTGGTAAACGGTGATGCCCTCTCCGGGCGAAAAACAGATAATACGAATTTCGCCCTAATCAATACGGTTGCTTTAACCGAGCCTTTTTCCGATACGACCGAGTTCGGACACATGATCGCCAAACAATTCTTTTTGCTGGGGGGAGGTAGACCGATTGTTCAGAGGGTGGGGGACTTCCGGGAGGGAAGAAGAAGTTCCAGGTCAACATTTAGTAGCGCGATTCGTCATTTCGTGATGTGTAAGGCGACATATAATGCTGTACCGGGGGACATAACGCTTGGTTTGCCCGCCCGCATCATCGACAATCTATGGGAGTCTCTGAAGAAGCTTGATAAGATAGTGCCCGGTATTCTTCACCCGTCGACCCTACTATATGCACCGGAGATTAAGTTTTTCGATACGCACTTCATAACGGATGAAAATCTTGAAACGAATGTGAACGGTATTTTTGTGGCAGGCGACGGTACAGGGAAGAGCCGTGGTATTGTTGGAGCAGGGATTTCAGGGATCATCGCAGCCGGAGGAATTTCCAGGAAATACTTTTGATTGTTTTTGGACGATCAAGACCATTTTCTCAAATAAAACAGCTCTTTCCCCTTCTATCGGCTTAACTTCGATCCAACAATCCGGTTCAGGCTGACACCTGCTTCCGATGCCTGAATGGCAAGATTTCTGTGAATTTCAGGAGGGACTCGCACCATAAATTTACCGCTGTATCTTTTACAAGCAATCGGTTGAGGTATCTCTTCACCACTTTGCGTCATGTCCTTGATAACGCTATCGACAGTCACGCGGATGCCCTTTAGAGCCGATTCCGGTGTTTTACCCAACCAGCTCAAACTAGGAAATTCGGTACATAGGCCTACATATTCCTGATCATCTTCAGACCAGGTTACTCGATATGTATAACGATCATTTTTCAGTGGCATGTTCAACCTCCAACTTCTCAATAGCCAATGGATTGTTTTTCATCTGTGTAAGAATATCTTCGATTTTGGCCATGTTTTATATAGTATCAATATTGATATTTATGTCAAGTTTTTTGTTTGGTTTTTGGTTTAACCAGCGCTTTATATTGCTAAAAAAAGGAAGTTTTACGAATTCCCATTTTTCATTGACATAGATAGGCAGTACCCTCTATAGTCCCCTGCGAACGGGAATCAACTTTATCGCATAAACAAACAGGCTAAACCCAAGGTACGAAGGGTGCCAAGACTTAGACATGAAAGGTTGAACCATGTGGTTTTCCAAGCCCCAGCCCGAGAAGGCTGGTCAAAAAAATGTGCATATTAAGGAGGGTCTCTTTGAGGGGGAATATGCCTTCCGCGGCAGCTTCCACGCCACTGTCCAGAACGGAGATTTCCGTGGACCCCACGCCTTTCACGCCGCCCAGGATGCCCGCGTCCTGGGCGGTCGATTCAGTAATACCTTTTGCTTCTATGCCGCCGAAAGGTTGGAGATCCAAGGTGGTGAATTCTCCGGTTCCATGGCCTGCTACGGCCTCAAAGCCGCAGCCGTCAAGGGGGGAAACTTTACAGGGGAATACGCCTTCTGCGAAAGCAGCGACGTGGTTCTCACCGGGGGGGACGTCACGGGACGGGGCGCCCTGAGCGAGGCCAGGAATGCCGAGGTTCGTGGTGGCCGCTTTGATGGGGCGGAATGTGGCATCACCGCTTTCGGAATGGTCATTCGCGGCGGGCATTTTTCGGGACCGGATCTGCTGCGCTCCAGCATCCGGGCCGTCATCCTGGGCGGAACAATGACGGGGAGCAATGTCCTGGCAGAGGCCACGGAGGCAAGGGTCATAACGGACGGCACGATTGGCCGCCTGGGCAAGGTATTAAGCGGGGTCATCGCCGCCCGGCGCATCGAAGCCATTTCTCCCGACCTCGTCGTATCCGAGGGAATGATCATTATGGCCGAGCAAACGGGAACTGCGGATGAACGTGTGATCCTCCTCCCTCCCGGCACGATCCCGGCGGGAGGGTCCGCCGACGCCAGTCAGGCCTTGTCTCGCCTTCAGTCCCTTGTCGACGCCTATGCCAGGCGGGAATAAGGATTATCTTTCACAAAATCGTTAGAATTCGATATTCGTCAGTCGCCACGCCACGCCGTTCCTGCGCAGAATAAACCTTATCCGTCCGGTGTCGCTTACCTTGACAGCAACGGTGAACTCGGACGGGGAGGCATAGGCGAGATCGGCATTCCCGATAAGAGTAACGAACAGTAGCCAGGCAGTAGGTTTTATCTTGTTTGGACCGTCCTGAGCCGCAGCTACGGCTTCCAGGCGCTGCTGCGCGAAATTAACCAGACCCTCCGGGGTGACCAGTTCTTCCAAGGCGCCGGCGATGACTTGGGAGGCTGCGGACTTCTGGATTTGCCCCCAGGCGTCAGTTTTCGCATCTGCCGTCCCGGCTTGAATCTTTGTCCCGACAAGGCGCTTCAAATTCTCCCGGATCTGAGGAAAATCTACGAGTACCGATAGTTGCTGCGTATCCTTTGTTTCCAGAGCCGCAATGATCCGGTAGATTGTCACGTAAGGCAGGCTGTAAATCGCTCCCGCTCCCAGGGCGAGGATCAGAATGCCGGAAATTATGATTATTTTCTTGTTCATGGTCAATCCTGCCAGCCGATGGGGTCGTAACCCTTATTGGTCAAGCAACGGTTAACGAAGGTCTTGTAAACCGGGCTTGGCTGGGACGCCTTGATGGCCCCGGATACGAGGCCGGCCGCCGCCCCGCCCGCGGCGCCCACGCCCACGCCTTTACCGAAGCTTCCCGTCACCGCCCCCATCGCCCCGCCGACGACGGCCCCGCCCGCACCGCCGATGGCCGTATCTTTGGCGATGGTCTTGGCGGCATCGGATTTGACGTAGGCGTCGGCTTGGCGCCGGCAATCATCGATATCCCGCTGGGCCTGCTCCTGCCCGACCTGCTTCAGGTAGGCATTGGGATAAAACACCGGACCCGACGCACAGCCTGCCAGTAATATGATGATTAGAATGCTCCCATATTTTTTCATCTGAAAATAACCTCGTATGTCCATGAATCAATAGTGATTTATCCGATTTTTTCCATGACCGCCCCGAAGAAGCCGTCCGTTCCATGGCGATGGGGGAAGGTCCGGAAATATCCCCGGTTGTCTAAAAACAACCGCTCCACGCCGGCGGGGAAGATCAGGTTAAATTCCGGATGGGCCGCCAGAAATGATGAGACTATCTCTTCGTTCTCTTCCGGCATGATGCTGCACGTACTGTAGATCAACATTCCCCCGGTTTTTACATACTTTCCGGCCCGGCTGAGCAACTTTGCCTGAAGCCGGGTGTTGCCGCGCAGGATCTCCGGCGTCAGCCGCCATTTGATCTCGGGGCACCTGCGCAGGGTTCCCAGACCGGAACAGGGGACATCGACCAGGACCCGGTGGCAGGAGTTGTGAGCCACCATAGTCAGATCCAACGTGGCGTCCGCCGTGACCGGTTCAATGATCCCGACTCCGAGCCGTTCCGCCAGGGCCTGCAACTGCCGGAGCTTGTCTTTCCTGAGATCGACGGCGATGATCCGGCCCCGGTTTTCCATGATTTCCGCCAGGTGGGTCGCCTTTCCTCCCATCCCGGCGCAGAGATCCAGGATGGTATCCCCTGCCGCCGGATTTACCAGGCGGGCAATCATTTGGGATGCCTCGTCCTGAACCTGGAACAGCCCTTGCCGGTAAGCTGCCGTGTTCCGGAGGGGTTTTCCCGCCTCCCGGACAATAAGTCCGTCCGGAGAGTAGGGGGTTTTCTCGGCGGTAATTCCTTCCCGATGCAGCTCTTCTATAATCTTTTCCCGGTTCGTTTGCAACCGGTTAACACGCATCGCCAGCGGGGGGATGCTGTTATTGGCCTGACAGAGGGCAAGGGTTTCTTCCTCACCCCATAACCTCCTCCAGCTCTCGATGAGCCAGGCGGGGTGGGAGTGGCAGACGGAAGCATAATTCCGGAAGTCCTGACGGCGCTCCGGGAAAGGCAGTTCTTCCTTGCGGCGCAGCACGTTTCTGAGGACGCCATTGGTGAAGGAAACCTTGCCGGGATCGGTGCGTCTGGTCAGTTCGACGGCCTCATTGACAATGGCATGGGCGGGAATTTTGTCCGTAAAAAAAATTTGATACAGTGCCGTACGGAGGATATTCTGCACGCCCGTATCGGCGGCGGTGAGTTTTTTCTGGAGAAACTGGGCGAGGACCCAGTCCACAAACCCCCTCATCCGCAGGGTTCCATAAACCAGTTCCGTAAGGAGGCCCCGGTCCCGGGGATCACCGAGCAGATCCGTTGAGAGATATTGATCGAGGAGGGGTTCGGCAAAGGCCTTGCCATCCTCCACCCGGTTCAGGATCTCAACGGCAAGGGAACGAGGTGTACGTTGTGGAATCGACAATTTTGATTATCCTAACCGGGTATGGGGGGGAAGACGATAGCCCCGTAAAAAGTCCTGGATGGTCATTCGGTTTTTCCCTTCCAACTGCACCTCTTGAAGATAGACGCAGCCGTTTCCCGTGGTAACGGGGAGCCCTTTTTTTGTCGCCGGACCGATCTCACCTGTCGCCTCCCCAGCCGGTCCCGCCTCCGCCTCGGCCCGGAAGATTTTCAAAACCTTCCCCCCCAGGCTGGTATATGCGCCGGGCGTCGCAGCAAGGCCCCGGATAAAATTGACGATGGCGGCGGCGTCCCTGCCCCAGTCGATCCGTCCGTCCTCTTTCTTCAGGCGGGGGGCATGGGTGGCCTGTTGATGATCCTGGGGCGTCCGCACCGCCGTCCCCCCTTCGATCTGCCCGACGGCTTTAAGGAGAAGGTCCGCCCCCATCATAGCCAAACGGTCATGAAGGCCGTCGCAAGTCTCCCCTTCTCTAACCGGCGTCTCTTCCTGGAGGATAATGTCTCCCGTATCGACGCCGGCGTCCATCATCATGATCGTTACCCCCGTCGTCTTTTCACCGCGAATCAGGGCCCAGTTGAGGGGTGCCGCCCCCCGGTATTTGGGGAGCAGGGAAGGGTGGACGTTCAGACAGCCCAGTTTCGGGCGTTCAAGAATCTCCCCGGGGAGGATCTGGCCGAAGGCGGCAACGACGACCAGGTCAGGGTTCAGCCCCCGGAAGAGCTGCAGGAAGGTATCGTCCCTTACCCGTTCCGGCTGGAGGACCAGGAGGCCGTATTCTTCGGCCAGCTCTTTCACCGGCGAGGGCTGGAGGCGCTGCCCCCGACCCTTGGGCTTGTCCGGCTGGGTCGTCACCCCGACCACGGGATAGCCGGCATGAATAAGCATTTTCAGCGACGGAACGGCAAATTCCGGCGTCCCCATAAACAGCAGCCTCGACTTGGGCATGGTGCATAAACCTCCCCGGCACGTAATTACTTCCATATAGTCAAAAATTCCCTGAAAAGGAAACACAATTATTGACCCCTGCCGATGCCAACAAAGATAGCGTTTTCCCTCTATGCCCATTTCTTTCTACAACCGTTTGCCGGCAGGCATTGTAAATCCCTCAGAAATTATGAAAAGAAATCTTCAAAGAAAATTCTTGGGGATGCGGAAAAAACCTTCTACAATCAGGGAAAATTAGTTACGTAAAAATGGCACGTTATGGTACGAGAGACAGTGCTGTAAAAACTAATGTTTTATCCGCACAACCAAGTCTTGATTGGTCTGCTTAAATCTTCCGGAACTTGATATTTCTTTAACCACTTTAAAATACTAGATTTCGCCGAAGCACTTAAATATAATTGCGATTTGGTAAGGCTTAAGATATGAAGTAGTATCGATCTGTTAAAAAGGAGGACTTTGGCAATGCAGTCAAATCTTACACGGATCACCCTTTTATTTCTCCTTATTGTCTTGCTCATTCCTACTAATGCTTACGCAGAAACAAAAACTTTCATAAAGGAATACACATATCAAGCTAGCGAGCTTGACAGTTTGGCGTCATCACGAACGATTGCCCTTGTGCATGTTAAGCAACTATTACTTGAGGAACTAGGTACTTATCTGGAGAGTAATACGGAAGTTAAAAATTTTGAACTTACAAAAGATAGGATCTCTGCAATAACAGCAGGTATTGTTAAGACACAGATTATTGATGAAAAGTGGGACGGGAAGAACTATTGGTTGAAAGCAATTGTTAAAGCTGATCCTGATGACGTTACAAAATCTATAGATACTTTGAGAAAAGATCGAAAAAAAATTGAAAATCTAGAAGATATGGCAAGAAGGCAAAGGAATGCCACGAAAGAAATAGATTCTCTTAGAAGAGAAGTTGAGAAACTCAAGAGTGATACCAAGAATCGAAAAAGGTTTGAGAAATCAGTAACTATTCTCAATGATGATATTGACATAAAGCGCATGAATACCTGTAGCGAACGTATGAATCAGCGAACAGCAATATTTGCTGCTAGAGATTGGAAAGCATTATTGATTAAGTCAAAAGAAGATATAGCTTATTGTGATACAATAAATAAACCTTCTGATATTGCCAATATATATGATCAAGTGGCTATAGCTTATTATGAAATGGGAAAATACTTAGAATCAAATAATGCTTGTGTTGCCGGCATAAGCATTTCTTATAAAGAACCAGGGCTGCACTTTACGAAGGCAAGGTCACTCTTAGCAATCGGACTAATGGATGACGCTATAATAAGTTTTAAGGTGGCGGATAAACTTGCTAAACATGGCATTGATATTGCCAATAAAGATATTGAGCATTTAGATAAAAATATAAATACCCAACTATATGAGGCATATAAAAGATATTTGATGTCAAAAATTGTGTCTTACAATGAGATAATTGAAGTAATCGATATTTATAGAAATAAATTACAATTCTGATTTATGGCCTTGCTTAAGATTATTGGTCTACTGTTTGGAATTCTTGGGGCCGCAATTGCGGTTAGGGGCGAATTAACGACTACAGCAGCTCAAATTAATTACTTCTGGGACGATTTAGAAAAGTCTTGGGAAAAACAAAAACCAACCTATTTCCATAAAATCACTTGCTTAATCGCCAAAACCTTTGGTTCGAAAAACGTTTTGGATACCCAAAGCTCAACCGTAGAAAAATTCCGGGCAAGATTTTGGGGGTTTGTACTATTATTCATAGGCTTCCTTTTCCAGTTGATTGCCATGCTACTTGAACAAGGTATTATGAGGTTTCAATGTGCCGGCTAACCAATCGCGGGATAAGTTGTCAAACCGGTCCCTGAATTTAATAGAATAGCATCTTCGATTCTCTCCGGATAGCTATGTAAATTTCTATTAGTCAACATAACGTCCAATACACGACAAATAAGGCCGGATAAAATATTGCAGCCGGACGCTCAAGATGTTTTATTCGCCGGGTGATGAAGGGATATCGCCAGGTATTTTGCGTAAAGGAGGAAATCATTATCAGTCGTGAATATCGGGATCTCTCTGCCGGCTGCGACTGCACATATCAAGAAGTCGATCTGTGACCCCTGGATGCCGGATTTACGGCAGGTGTTGTAGAATTCTGCTGCCCGTTCATAATCTTCCCTGGTCAACGGTATGTCCTCAAACGCCAAGAGCTTTTCTTTGAGTGCATCAAATTGACTCTTTATCGTAATACCAGATAACAGTTCTTGGCGAATGGGTCCAATCATTGCGACGCGAACTTCACCAATAAGTTCCGTAAGTTCGTAAACTAGAGATTGATCTTTCATGGAAAGCGCACCTGATCGTCTCAACGCCAGAGACCAGATGGAGGTGTCAATAAGTATTTTCACTGCCGCGACCTGGTTTTTTTATAATCGTAATCCGGATCGTAATCCACATTCCCAAATAGCGACGTGATCTGTATCTGTTTTCTTCTTTGGATATATTCCGTTAGTGCCTCCGTAACGACTGCCTTTTTCGTTCTGGCACCGCCGATGGTTTGAGCCTCTGTGATGAGTTTGTCGTCTATTGCCAAGTTTGTGGCCATACATCACCTCCACACATATTAATACACAATGGTATGTGTAATGTCAAGAGGGAAGCAGGACAGAGGATGTAGGGGAGAGCACGGAGAATCGGAATCACATGAAGTGGACGGGATCGACGTCTACCTTGACCTGTACCCCCGGGGGGTGGAAGCCGGCCAGAATATCCCGGGTCAGGGCATGGAGAAACCGGCTGTCATCCCCTTTCAGGAGCAACTGCCAGCGGTAGCGGCCCCGCAGCCGGAACAGGGGGGCTTCCGCCGGTCCGACGATCTCCACCTTTCCCCTCACCCTGGCCAGCCTGAGCAGCTCCCGCGCCTTTGCGGCGAGCCTATTGATTCCCTCCTCCCCTTTGGCTTGATGGATACAAGACAGGCGCAGATGAATCACCCGTGAAAAGGGGGGGTAGAATAAGGATTGGCGCAGCGAGATTTCCTCTTCGTAGAAACCGTCATAGTCGTGATCTCTGGCCCTCTGGATGGCGTAGTGGTTGGGATTGAAGGTT
>JAPLJZ010000092.1 GCA_026388335.1 Deltaproteobacteria bacterium | reverse complement strand
GAAGAGGTATGGAAAATGACGGTTCTCTACCATTACTGTTCTACAAGCGTTTTTGTATCAATCATAGAGAATCGTTCGATTTGGCTTTCATCGCTGAACTTATCTAATGATTCCTTGGAGGGAAAGCTTGTTGCTGAGATTGTTGCCCGCATTTCAACGTCTGATGGACTCGACCAAGCTTCATCGGAGGAACTACAAAAAGGTGTGAACTTCATTGAGCAGATCGTTGACGGACTGGGGTTCTGTTTGTCCGAGGAGGGCGACCTTTTAAGCCAGTGGCGAGGATACGCCGAAGATGCAACGGGCTTTTCCATTGGATTTTCAAAAAAATATCTCGAGAGAATGCCTGGGGTCAGGTCTTGACGGCCTGTTGCTCAAACTACCTCCCTATAGCGTATTGCCCAGCCTGTTGGGCTGGCAATCCTGCACAGCGTAGCAACTCACCAGGGGGTGTATCGAAAAAGCATGACGACACGCATCTTTCATTCGTACGATGTGCCGGCACAGTAGTTGTGTCAAGATTTCTCCAGACAGCCATCTTTGGGTTTTTGCTGTATTAGGGAATAGAGCAAACGCCCATCTTCTTTGCTTGTGTGTGTGCCGGATCAGCACCTGAATATTCTGTATTGCCGATACGATGTACTCCTGGATATTCACCTTCCAGAGCCCTCTCCACCGGGCTTTATCAAAGCCATAACGAGTTCCCCGCGCAAAGGACCGCTCCATAAGATTTTGGCGGGTTTTGATGTCCCTCTTTGCCTGGGGAGTCCGGGAACTTACAACCATAGCATCGAGCTTTTCCTTATGAATATGACGGTGGACTGCTCTGCCGAGCTTATTTTTCGTACACCGGGGTTGTAATGCGCACGAGAAACAGTCTTTCTTTGACCCGATATATTCGGTGCTCTGACGGTGTTGGTGGAAGGTCCTTTTTCTGAGTCTCTTTCCGGCAGGACAGACCATGGTGTTCGTATCGGGATCATAGACAAACTGTTCTTCGGAGAATATTCCCTTCTTGACGCCTTTATCTTCATGGGTCTTCTTGAGGAAGGGGATATGGGCTTTTATGTTTTTATCATGACAGGATAAGAAGTTGTCAATGGTTCCGTATTTGCTGTCGGCAACGACTGCTTTTACCCCTCTGTCGGTATTCTTCTCATGGCTCACAATGAGATCAACCATTTTATGGGCCTCGTTGATTGCCCCGGGAGTAACCTCAACGGCAGTAATTATTTCGCACAGGGGATCAACAGAACGATGGGTTTTGTAAAAGAGTTTCGGTTTACCGCCCTGTTTCACGATGGATGCGTCGGGATCAGTGGTGGAGGCATGCCGTTTGTTGACGTCGCTGCGGGATTTCGGTCCATCCGGTTCCTTCTGAGCGGCATCGTCGAGCCTCTTTTCCAATTCCCGATATCGTTCATTGAGGTATCGGGTGAGCGACTCTTTATTGACCACCGAGTTGTTTGACGCATCGGCGTCGATGAGGCTTGAATCGACAAAGATCTTGGCGCCGTCTACCAGTCCTGTCTCAACGCACTGAACGACAATCCGTTCGAAGAAGTGTTGAAACACATCCTTTCCCCACCGTGTCCGCGCCTTCGATAAGACGCTGTGATTTGGGATAGGGGAATCGAGAGTGTATCCCAAAAACCATAGCCAGTCCAACCGCTCGGGGATGGTTTCCATAAGTTCTCTTTCCGAGCGGACATTGTAAAAGAAAAAAAGAAACATGAGCTTCAGGATAGTGGGTGGAGGAACGGAGACGTTGCCGTTCTTACCGTATTTATTCTCTACCTCTTTGTAGATGAAATCGAAGTCAACAAGCTCCCTGATTCTCCGTAATGGATGGTCTTTCCGTACCCTGTTTTCAAGGTAAATATTGTATAAAAACATATTCTCCTGCGAAGGATCCTGATAACCCATCATATGATGTATCTCCTTATATTTACTGTAACTTATTCTATCATATGCGGGCATAATACTCAATCATTATTGTATACAATTAAGAACATTTATTACACATAATATCAGAATCCGTGCAGTTTATCCGTGATGTTTGGGCAACAGGCCGTT
>JAPLJZ010000116.1 GCA_026388335.1 Deltaproteobacteria bacterium | reverse complement strand
GCCCAAATTATCTTTTGTTTCAATGCTCTCCGGAACATCGTTTTCTTCCTGTTCCATGATCGCTACCTCCCGGGGCGTATCTTCTTTGTCGCTTTCGGCCTGGATGCGCTCTTCAAACTTCTTTTTACCTTCGAGCACGGCGTCGGCGATCTTGGAGGAAAACAACTTGATGGCCCGAATGGCGTCATCGTTCCCGGGGATGATGTAATCGACATCATCGGGATTGCAGTTGGTATCAACCATGGCCACAATGGGAATCCCCAGCTTTCTTGCTTCCTGGACCGTGATGATTTCCCGCTTGGGATCTACAATGAACAGACCGCCCGGCCTCCCCTTCATTTTGCGAATACCACCCAGGATCTTATCCATTTTGACTTTTTCCTTCTGCATGGAAAGGATCTCTTTCTTCGGGAATGCACGGATTGTGTCATCGGCGATCATTTTATCGAGCGTGTTGAGTCTATCGATACTCTTCTTGATGGTTGTGAAATTGGTCAGCATTCCCCCCAGCCAGCGCTGATTGACATAGGGCATTTCGCATCTTGAAGCCTCTTCCCGGATGGATTCCTGGGATTGTTTCTTCGTTCCCACGAACAGCAACTCGCCGCCGTTCGCAATCATGTCCACGACAAATTCGTAGGCCTTATGAAAGAGAACCACGGTCTGCTGAAGATCAATGATATAGATTCCGTTCCTGGCCCCGAAGATGTAGGTTTTCATCTTAGGGTTCCACTTATTGGTCTGGTGACCAAAATGGACCCCTGCCTCAAGCAGTAACTTCATGGAAATGTGCGCCATATTTAAAACTCCTTATGTTGTGTTTTTTCCGCCACTCCCTTCCATCAGACATCGAACATCTCACCGTCGAGATGCAACACGTGTCCATCCAGGAATGTGTGAAATTCAAGGAGACTTAGCACAATGCCAACCAATACGCAAGTCTAATTTAATTGGATATCAGGTGTGGTAGTGGGCGTTGATCTTGATATACTCAAACCCCAGATCGGAGGTGAAGATTCGCCAGTCTTTCCTCCCCATCCCTACCCTGAGGACAATTTTTATTTCTTCCTGCTCCATAATCGTCTTCAGAAACGGGATGTTGCTGTCTATGCCCCGGCCATGCTGGAAAACGGGAACATCCTCGAAAGATAGCCGGACTTCATCAACGGGCAGGAGAATGCCGATGGCGCCGGCAGCGGCAATGATCCTCCCCCAGTTTGGATCGCCGCCAAAAAAGGCTGTTTTGACGAGATTGGAGTTGGCAATGGCGTAGGCTATTTTTTTTGCCTCCCCCCGTGTTCTGGCCTCGGTTACTACTATTTCGATGGCCTTCGTCGCCCCCTCGCCGTCTTTGACCATATCCTTGGCCAGCTTCATGAGAACTTCGCAGACCATGTCCCGAAAAATGTGGAAGTATCGTGATCCGCTTCGAATCATACGGTTTCCGGCGCACCCGTTGGCAAGGATAATGGCCGTATCGTTGGTGCTCATGCATCCATCCACGGAAGCGGAATTGAAAGTCCTCTCCACGGCAAAACGAAATGCCTTTCCCAAGG
Organism: Deltaproteobacteria bacterium; assembly: GCA_026388335.1. Classification (GTDB taxonomy): domain Bacteria; phylum Desulfobacterota; class Syntrophia; order Syntrophales; family UBA8958; genus UBA8958. The sequence goes on along the minus strand of JAPLJZ010000116.1, from coordinate 30,636 downwards.
CGACAGTGTCGATATCGGCATCCGTCATGGCATAGGCCAGCATCGTGGCCATGTCCGGTTGGATCATTCCCGCCCCTTTGGCGATGCCGCAGATGCTGATTTCCCGGTCAGCGATGAACCGTTTTTGATAACCTATCTTGGGAAAGCGATCCGTCGTCATGATCGCCGCTTCCGCTTCGGAAATGCCATCGGAACGTAATTCCTTTACCACGGCAGGGATATTGTGATTGATCTTTTCCACCGGCAGCCTATGTCCGATAACCCCGGTAGAGGCGACGAGGACAAGATCGTCCTTGATTTTCATGTACGAGGAAAGGGACCTGGACATGTCAAGGGCGTCCTGGTAACCTGCCGCTCCGGTTGCGGCGTTGGCGTTGCCGCTGTTGGACAGGATTGCCTGGGCTCGACCGGATTTGATTCGTTCCATGGAAACCAGCACCGGGGCGGCCTTGAAGGCGTTGGTGGTAAAGACGCCGGCAGCCCGGGCGGGAACAGTGGAGTAGATCAACGACAGATCCCTGTCCCCCGTCTCCTTGATCCCGGCGCTGACCCCGCTTGCTAAAAAACCGGGGACACTAATATTCTCGTTTATCACCTGGAAATACACCTCTTAATATTTGACTTTATACTACTTCCCGCAGCACTTCTTGTATTTCTTACCGCTCCTGCAGGGGCAGGGATCGTTGCGTCCCACCTTTTCCTTGTCCCGCTTGACCGGGGTTGCACTTTCATCTTCGCCCCTGCTAAGGATGTAATCCTCCTCAGCCTTCCGCTGCATTTCCTCAATGTCTTCTTCCCTCCGCACCTGGACCATACAGAGTTTTTCGAGGGTATCCTCCTTGATCCGCTCAATCATGGCCATGAGCATGTCGTACCCTTCCTTCTGGTATTCCCGGACCGGATCCTTTTGTCCGTAACCTCGGAGACCGATACCCTCCTTGAGATGGTCCATGCCGAGGAGGTGATCTTTCCATTGGGTATCGATGCTTTGCAGCATGATCATCGTCATGACGTAGGTCATGAGGGGCACTCCGAAATCCTCTTCCTTCCGGCACAGGTGGGCATTAACTGCGGCGATGATCGTCTCTTCGATTTCCAGGGCATTCAAGTCCCGCCCTTTTTCGTTGAGATTGAGCTTCAGGGAAAACTGCTGAAAAATCCGGTCGTCAAGGGCCTTGAGATCCCAGTCCTCGGGGTGACCTTTTTCATCGACATAGTTGGCAACAATATCGGCAACGACCTCCTCGATCATCCCCTCGATGTCCGTCCAGAGATCCTGACCTTTCAATACCTTCCGTCGCTGATCATAGATGAGCTGACGCTGCTTGTTCATGACATCGTCAAAATCCAGGAGATGCTTCCGGATGTCAAAGTTCTGCCCTTCCACGCGCTTCTGGGCATTTTCAATGGCCTTGGAGACCAGCCTGTTTTCTATGGGCTGGTTTTCTTCGATACCGATCCGGTCCATGATGGCCGAAATCTTTTCGGCTCCAAAAATCCTCAGCAGATCGTCTTCGAGGGACAGATAAAATCGCGATGACCCCATATCTCCCTGACGTCCGGAACGGCCTCGCAACTGATTGTCAATGCGGCGGCTTTCATGTCGCTCCGTTCCCAGGATATGGAGTCCCCCGAGGTCGGCGACCCCTTCCCCCAGCTTGATGTCTGTGCCACGTCCTGCCATATTTGTAGAGATGGTCACCATCCCGCGCTGACCGGCCTGGGCGACGATCTCCGCTTCCCTTTCATGGTGCTTGGCGTTCAGGACGTGGTGTTTGATCCCCGTTCTGCTTAGCATCGTGCTGAGAAGTTCCGACTTTACAATCGAGATCGTCCCTACCAGGACCGGCCTGCCCAGCGCGTACATCTCCTGTATCTCTTCGATGGCGGCGTTGAATTTTTCTTTTTCCGTCTTGTAGATCACATCATTTTGGTCGGCTCGAATCATAGGCATGTTCGTGGGAACAACAACGACTTCGAGTTTATATATCTTCTTGAACTCCTCCGCTTCCGTATCCGCCGTTCCCGTCATCCCCGCCAGTTTTTCATACATGCGAAAGTAATTCTGAAAGGTAACCGAGGCAAGGGTCTGGTTCTCCCGCTCGATCTTGACCTTTTCCTTGGCCTCGAGGGCCTGATGGAGACCGTCGCTGTAACGGCGGCCCGGCATGATGCGACCGGTAAACTCGTCAACGATGATCACCTCACCGTCTTTGACGACATAATCCACGTCTCTCTTGAAGAGGGTATGGGCTTTCAGGGCCTGATTCACATGATGAAGGATTTCAATATTGCGCGGTTCATAAAGATTCTGGACCTTGAGATATTTCTCTACCCGGGCGATTCCTTCTTCCGTGAGCACCACGGTCCGGGATTTTTCTTCGATCGAATAATCCTCCTCTTTACGCAGCCGGGGAATGACCTGGTTGATCCGGTAATACTTTTCCGTGGATTCCTCGGAAGGTCCGGAAATGATCAGCGGGGTGCGCGCCTCATCGATAAGAATGCTGTCCACCTCATCCACGATGGCGTAATGGAAATCTCTCTGGACGTATTCCTCAAGGGAAAACTTCATATTGTCCCGCAAGTAATCAAATCCGAATTCGTTATTGGTCCCGTAGGTAATATCGGCATGATAAGCCGCTCGCCGTTCATCGTCATCCATACCGTGGACGATCACGCCGACGGTAAGACCGAGAAATGTGTAGATCGGACCCATCCATCCCGCATCGCGGCGGGCAAGATAATCATTGACCGTGACCAGGTGACAACCCTTTCCGGTCAAGGCATTGAGATACATAGGCAGGGTTGCCGCCAGGGTCTTCCCCTCTCCCGTCTTCATCTCTGCGATTCTCCCCTGATGGAGGACAATACCACCGATGATCTGAGCATCAAAAGGCCGCATCTGCACCGTCCGGCGGGCGGCTTCCCTGGCGACCGCAAATGCCTCCGGCAGGATGTCGTCCAGGCTGGCGCCATTTTGAAGCCTTTCCTTGAACTGGGGTGTCTTGGCCTTAAGTTCCTCATCGGTCAAGGTCGTCAAGGCCGGTTCGAGACGGCTTATTTCATCAAGAATAACGGAGAGTTCCTTGATGATCCGGTCATTCTTCGTTCCGAAAACCTTTTTCAGTACTGAAACAATCATAATTTAACCTTCAAAAGGAAAAATTCCGGCAGCATATTACCGGAATTTTAGAAAGAAAACAATTTGTATGTTGTTGCTATTCCTTGGTAATAAACATGAGCTGATCGCCCATTGCCACCTTGTCTCCAGGGGAGACATGGATTTCGGTCACCTTACCGCCAATCTCCGCGGTGATGTTGTTGAGCATTTTCATGGCCTCAAGAACGATCAGCATCTGGCCGGCAGACACCTCCTCGCCCTGCTCCACAGAGATATCATTAACAGTGCCGGTAATGTGGGAACGGATGTCTCCCGCCTTCCAGGCCGCATCAATCTCCTTGGGGGACATGGAGGCCCTCTTTTTCTTCTTATCCCCTTCTTCTTCGTCCTGTTCGGTGATGATCGGCTCGGTGTGATGGTCAATGATCAGATAAGTGGCGGTATCTCCTGATTTAGTCTTGCGCTGCGGACCAATCTCGACGCTGTGAAGTTTGCCCTCGGCGTCGGGGATTCCAAATTTTTCCCCGAGGTTAAAGCCGCCCTTCCTGAACCAGATGCGCGGCGACAAGACCCAGGTCTTGCCGTATTTGGCTTCAAACTTGAAAAAATCTACGGCGTCGTTCGGATGCTGAAGATAAAGAACAAGTTCGTCATCCGTTGCCTCCCGTCCCAGACGATGTTCCAGAACCTTCTTTTCGACTTCCAGATCGATGTCCTCAATTTTCTGGTAGCAGGTGTCGCATTCAACGATCTTCTTCCAGTCGGCCCCGAAGACGGCATGATAAACCTCATCCGCAGGCTGGTAAAATGGCAGATCCCCGTAACGGCCGAGCATGAGATTCTTGAGATCGTCGTTGGCGTCTTTGTAACGTTCCCCCTTCTGAACATTGTTGACCGCCGTCGTCCAGAGGATTTGCGAACCCGGCGTCACACTCCACCAGTTTCCCAGCTCAACCTGCACACGGGGTAGTTCTTTCTGAAGAATCTCGGGCATCTTCTGTAAAAATCCCCCTTTGACGGCCTGCTCGAAACTGGAGCCGGTAGCGCCGCCGGGAAGCTTGTGAATCTGCGCAGTCGGATCGAAGCCAAGAAACTGAGATTCAAAATCCCGGTAATATTCCCGCTCCGGTCGCAGTTTGTTAGAGGTATCGATGACTGCCTGGCGGTCAATACCGACGGCATCATAACCATATTCGGCAAGGATATCAACAACGGACAGTAACGGCGGGGGGCCGTAGAATCCAGTAAACGCGTGATCGCTGGCATCGACGATTTTAGCGCCATTTTGCACGGCCGCCACGATCCTCCCGATATCATCTCCATCGGTGTTGTGACCATGATAATGGATGATAAGATCGGGATATCTGGTATGGATGGCCCGCACCAGTTCTCCTATGCGCTTCGACGTTCCGAGACCACCGTGATTCTTGATGCACAGGAGGATGTCTTCACCGGTAACCATCAATATTTCCGTAACTTTTTTAACATAATACTCATCCGTATGCTCGGGTCCGGTGGAAAAACAGATAGACGGTTCCAGGATGCACCCTGCCGCCTTCACTTCTTCAAAAACGGAGACCATATTGGGAATATGATTCAGGAAATCGAAAACCCGCCAGACATGAACGTAAGGGGCAAAACCCCGTACCGTCATCCGAATGACATTTTCCGGGTAGGGGCGGTAACCGAAGAGGTTGATCCCCCGGCAAAGAGTCTGAAACAGGGTGTCGGGCATTTTTTCGCTCAAGACCTGGAGTTTTTCCAGGGGGTTGATCTGCTTGCGGAGCATATCCACATGAACGGAGGCGCCCCCGGTAATTTCGAGGGAAAAGTATCCCGCCCGGTTCCTCTCTTCAGCCACCAGCAACTGGGTATGGGGCATGATCCGGTTTTTGAAGTCTGACTGGGAGAGGTCCCGCTCCGTGTTGGTCACATAGTAACCCTTTTGTCGCCTAATTTTATCGAGGACGTAGTGGGCGCCCTTTTCTCTTAGTTCTTTTGGTGCGATACGTAAGTCACTGTTACGATAGCTGTCGTTTTTCATAGTCTGTTCCCGCTCATGTCTCCCTTATTAATAGGCATGTTTGTTGACTTTTCTGGCGTGTATTTCTGCGATCAGCTTACCAAGCTTGGCGATCTCCCGCTCCGCTTCCGGATAGTTGAAGATCTCAGGATGGGTATCTATATAGCCCGTGTCAAATTTACCGGCCTGAAAATCCTTTTCGTCACAGACAGCTAGGTAAAACGGAATCGTGGTCTTGGGCCCGACAATGACAAAACCGCGCAAAGAGCGTTTCAACCTCTGGAGGGTCTGCTCCCAGTTATATCCGCGCACGGTCATCTTGACGAGGAGCGAGTCATATTCCGTAGGTATTCTGAAACCCTGGTAGACGGCGCCGTCAAGGCGGACACCCGGCCCTCCCGGCGACTGATAGACCTCCACCCGTTTCCCTCCTTCGGGCATGAAATTGTTCTTCGGATCTTCAGCGTTGATTCTTACCTGCACCGCCTTACCGTAGAGACGGACACGTTCCTTTGGAATATCAAGAACGCCCCCCTCAGCGATACGGATCTGCTCTCTGACGATGTCGATGCCCGTCAATTCCTCTGTAACCGTATGTTCAACCTGAAGACGGGTGTTCATTTCCATGAACCAAAATTCGTTTGTCCGGGCGTCCACTAAAAATTCCACCGTTCCCGCGTTGACATACCCGGACTCTTTTGCCGCGCGAATGGCGCATTCGTACATGGCCTCAAGTACGTCCTCCGGTAGGTCCGCCGGGGCAATTTCTAGCAGCTTTTGATGGCGCCGCTGAATGGAACAATCCCGGGAACCAAGATGCATGATATTGCCGTGTTTATCCGCTAAAATCTGAATTTCCACATGACGGGGGGATTCAATACATTTTTCCATGTATATGCTGTCGTCTTTAAAGGCCGACATGGATTCGGAACGGGCAACGGGCAACTGAACCATCAGGTCCGCCTCATCTTTAACCTTGCGGATTCCTCTCCCCCCACCGCCGCAGGAAGCCTTCAGCATGACGGGGTAACCGCAGGCACTGGCAAAGGAAAAGGCTTCATTAATGCCGCTACCGCCTTTGGGAATATCCGATGTTCCGGGGATGAAAGGGATTCCGGCCTTTTCCATAATATTGCGGGCGACGACCTTATTGCCCAGATCGCGAATGACCTGCGGGGGGGGGCCGATAAAAATGATCCCTGCCTGCTCACAGGCGGCGGAAAAATCAGGATTTTCCGCCAGAAAACCATACCCGGGATGGATGGCATCGGCCCCTGTTTTTTTTGCCGCCCAGATGATCTTGTCGATGTCGAGATAATCTTTACGGGGTCCTTCACCGATCATGATGGCGTCATCGGCCAGACGAACATAGTAGGCATCCGAATCAGGTTTTTCATATATAACCACCGCGTCCAGAGACAATTCCTTGACCGTACGCATGATCCTAAGGGCAATCTCGCCGCGATTAGCAATGAGCACCTTCTTGATTTTTCCGTTTGTCTTCGTCATGGATTACCTTCCCATTAGATACTTCTATCAATTTAAGTCGGCCCTTATACTGATTACAGATCTTTCTGTCAACATCATTGTTTACACCGTCAAATTTGTCTTGACTTAGCAGGATTTGTCAGGATAAACAACCCGATCGCAGCACTAATCCAACCATCGCGTCATAGAAAGGGGATGTCATGGCCAAATATGACTCTAAATCTCTAAGGAATGTCGTCGTCGTCGGACATGGTTCGACGGGAAAAACCTCCCTTTGTGAATCCTTCCTCTTTGTCTCAGGTAAAACGGACCGCCTCGGACGAGTTGATGAGGGAACCTCCACCCTCGATCATGAGCCGGAAGAGCAAAAGAAGAGGATTTCGATCAGTTCGGCAACCACCTTCGTCGATTGGCAGAAATTCAAGATCAATCTCGTCGATACCCCCGGCGATTCGAATTTTTCATTTGACACCCAGAGCTGCCTCCGCATCGCGGACGCTGCGATCATCGTCCTTGACGCCGTCAGCGGCGTCGAGTTCCAGACCCAGAAAGTCTGGGAATACGCCGATGATTTCAAATTACCACGGATGGTCTTCATCAACCGTATGGATCGTGAGCGGGCCAACTTCCAGAACGCCGTGGCCACTATCAAAGAAAAGATGGACGTCAAAGTTACTCCCATCTGCCTGCCCATAGGCACTCATGAATCGTTCCGGGGGGTGATCGATCTGCTTTCCATGCAGGCCATCATCTATGACGATCTGAAGGGGACTTTCAAGACGGCGGACATTCCCGCCGACCAGATCGAGGAGGCCCAAACCTACCGGGAGACGATGGTGGAAGATATTGCCGAGTCGGACGAAGCCATGATGGATAGGTACCTCGAGGCCGGGGAGCTTACCCCGGAGGAATTAAGAACCGGCCTGAAAACAGGAGTCAATTCCGGCGCCCTGATTCCGGTGGCCTGCGGCTCGGCCCTGAAGAACATGGGCACATCCCTCCTCATGGACATTATCACCCAGTACCTTCCCTCTCCTGTGGACAGAGGTCCCGTAAAAGGCATGAAACCGGGCACGGATGAAGAGGAAATCAGGGCCCCAGAGGAAGCATCACCCTTTTCCGCCCTGGTCTTCAAGACCATCGCCGACCCTTATGCAGGCCGCCTCACCCTGTTCCGGGTCTATTCCGGAACCCTGACCCCAGACGTCGGAATGTATAACGCCTCCCACAAGATATCGGAGAGGTTCGGAAATATATTCTTTCTCGACGGCAAGACGCAAAAACCCACCGATATGGTGATTCCCGGTGATATCGCCGCCTTTGCGAAACTGAAGGAGACGGGCACCGGCGATACCATCTGCAATGAAAAAAGCCCCATTATCTACGACAAGGTTGTGCCGCCTCCGACCATCATGTCCTTCGCCATCGAACCGAAGAGTCGGGGCGATGAAGACAAGATTGGTTCTTCCATCAACCGCCTCATCGAGGAAGACCCGACCATGCGTTTTCACCGGGATGACCAGACCAAGGAAATGATTATCTCCGGCATGGGTCAGATCCATATTGAAGTCGCCGTGGAGAAGATGCGACGCAAGTTCGGTGTGGAAGTTAATCTGAAAACCCCCAAGGTTCCCTACAAAGAGACCATTAAAGCGAAGACCAATGTGCAGGGAAAATACAAGAAGCAGTCCGGCGGTCGGGGTCAGTACGGGGATTGCTGGCTCGACATTGAACCCCTGCCCCGGGGCTCCGGCTTTGAATTTCAGGACAAGATCGTGGGCGGCGTCATTCCCAATCAGTACCGCCCGGCAGTGGAAAAGGGAATCGTGGAAGCGATGGATGAAGGCGTAGTGGCCGGCTATCCCGTTGTGGACTTCAAGGTCTCCCTGGTGGACGGCACCTACCATACGGTGGACTCCTCGGAAATGGCCTTCAAGATCGCCGGTTCCATGGGTTTCAAGAAGGGCATCCTGGCCTGTCAACCTATCCTTCTCGAACCGATTGTGTTTATCTATATTGAAATACCCGATGAATATATGGGCGATGTGATCGGCGACCTCAACGCACGCCGGGGCCGGGTCCAGGGGATGGATACGAAGGGATCCCACCAGATCATCAAAGGACAGGTGCCGCTGGCCGAAATCCTCAAGTACGCGCCGGATCTGCGTTCCATGACGAGCGGCCGGGGAACGTTTACCTATGAACATTCCCATTACGAAGAGGTTCCGGCCCACATCGTCGATAAGATTGTCGCGGAAGCAAAGAAAAAGGAAGAAACGGAGAAATAATGATCCGGGCGGCAGTCATCACCGTGAGCGATAAAGGTTCCCGGGGGGAACGGGAAGACCTGAGCGGTCCGGAGGCGGTTCGCCTTCTGGAGGCTCAGGGAATCGAGGTTGCCTGCACCCTTGTCGTTCCCGATGAGCCGGACGAAATCAAGGCCGCCCTCATTGACTGCGCCGACCGTCAGGGGCTGGATCTGATTATCACTACCGGCGGCACCGGCGTTACCCCCCGGGATGTAACGCCGGATGCGACCCGTGAAGTTCTTGAAAAAGAGATTCCCGGCATGGCCGAGGCCATGCGTCAAGCCAGCATGGCCAAGACACCCCACGCCATGATCTCCCGGGCTTTGGCAGGCCTCCGCGGTAAAACCCTGATCATCAACCTGCCCGGCAGCCCGAAAGGGGTCCGGGAAAACCTTGCCGTCGTCCTGCCCGCCATCCCCCATGCCGTCGAAAAGATCCAGGGCAGCGATACGGATTGCGCCTCCTGAGAAGAACCAAAGGCATAATATTTCAAGTATAAACCCCATCTGATATTTTGAGCGTGATATGGTGAAGCGATGAACAATGGAAATGAGCCAGATAAAGCCAACCTTTATGCCTCACTGGTCGAGCAGTCCAACGATGCCATTTACCTGTTGCTTGATGGGCGCTTTATCTTTGTCAATCAGAGCTTTGTCAAGCTGTTTCAGATAACCCGTGAAGAGATATATCATTCGGATTTCGACTTCCTGCTTCTGGTGGCCCCGGAGAGTCAGGCCCTGATTCGGGACCGACAGGGTAAGATCAAGAAAAAAGAACTGCTGGATGCCAAATACACGTTTACCGCCCTGACCAGGGACAAACGCAAGCTCCATCTGGAGGCGTCGGTATCCTACATCTCCTACGAAGGCCAAACGGCCACCTGCGGCGTCCTGCGAGATATGACCGAGCGCATGGAAATGGACGATGCGCTGAAAAAAAGCGAGGATCGTTTTTCCAAGACCTTCCACGCCGGCCCGGCACCGGCCATTATCAGCACCATTGCCGACGGCCGTTACCTCGCCGTAAACGACCAGTGGTGCCGCATGATGGGTTATGCGCGGGAAGAAATGATCGGCAGGACAGCCGAAGATCTCACCATATGGCCCTATTCGGAAGAAAGAACCGCCCTGATCGACAACTTCCTGGTAGCAGGCCGTTGTCGGGATGAACTGATTCACCTGCGCACCAAGGCGGGAGACATCAGGGATATCCTCTGCTCTGCGGAAGTCATCAGCTACGAAGGGGGGCAGGTTGTCCTTTCTCTCTTCCATGACATCACGACGAGCAGGCGGGTGGAGTCGACCCTGCGGCAAAGCGAGGAGAGATACCGGACCATTCTAGAGGAGATCGAAGACGGTTATCAGGAAGTGGATATCAATGGGAATTTTACTTTTTTCAACGAATCCTTCCGCAAGATCTTCGGCTACAGCAAAGAAGAACTCCTGGGCACGAACTTCCGGCGTTATGCCGCCGACGAAAATACCGCCGACCGAGTTTATCGCGCCTACAATCAGATGTACAAAACGGGAATCCCCATGAAAAGATTTGAATGGGAGATCATCAACAAGGATGGGGTTAGGAGGGCGGTTGAATTTTCCGCCTCCCTGCTCCGGGATGAAGAGGGACACCGCCGTGGTTTCATGGGGATCGTCCGGGACGTCACAGACAGAAAACAGGTGGAAGACCAATATCGGACAATGGCCGACAGCTCCCAGGCCGGGGTTTACATCGTGCAGGGCGGCAGGCTCTGTTTTATCAATCCCCACATCCCTGACTACTCCGGCTATACGGAAGTAGAACTGTTAGGTGAGCGGATCCTCCATTTCGTCCACCCCGAGGATCGGGAGACGGTGCGGGAAAAGGCCCGAAAGATGCTCGCGGGAGAGTTGAGCTCTCCCTATGAATACCGGATCGTTACCAAGGACAATCAGGTCAAGTGGCTGCTGGAAACGGTTACCCCTATTACCTATAGGGGGCGGTCGGCGGTTCTGGGTAACACCATGGATATCACCCAGCAAAAAGAAGCCGAAAAAGAAAGACGCCGCCTCGAAGGACAACTCCTCCAGGCCCAGAAGATGGAGGCCATCGGCACTCTTGCCGGCGGCATTGCCCACGACTTCAACAATCTCCTCATGGGCATTCAGGGGTATGCCTCCCTCATGCTGTTGCGCATGGATCAGGGACATCCTCATTACGAAAAGCTGCGGGCAATTGAATTGCAGGTCCAGAGCGGCGCCGATTTAACGAGGCAATTGCTGGGATTTGCCCGGGGCGGCCGCTACGAGATCAAACCGACGAATCTGAATGATCTGATTAAAAAATCTGTCGCCGTTTTTGGTAGAACGAAAAAAGAAGTCCGGGTCTATGAAAAATACGGGGAACATCTTTTCTCGGCCAATGTAGATCAGGGACAGATCGAGCAGGTGTTGCTGAATCTGTTTGTCAACGCCTGGCAGGCCATGCCTGGAGGGGGAGATCTCTATCTACAAACAGATAATGTTACCCTGGACAGCAACTATGTCCAGGCCTATGACATTCCACCCGGCGCTTATATCAAGTTATCGGTGACCGACACCGGGGTGGGAATGGACGAAAAGACCCGCCAGCGGATATTCGACCCCTTTTTCACCACGAAAGAAATGGGGCGGGGAACGGGCCTCGGTCTCGCCTCCGCCTATGGCATCATCAAGGGTCACGGCGGTGTCATTAATGTTTACAGTGAGAAAGGGCATGGAACAACCTTCAATATCTACCTGCCCGCCTCTGACCAGAAGGTTGCCATAAAGGAAATGCCGGCTCAGGATATCCTGAAAGGTCAGGAAACCATCCTGGTCGTGGATGATGAAAAGATCATTATCGATGTGACGCAGGGGATGCTTGAACAAATGGGTTATCAGGTACTGATCGCCCGTTCCGGCCAGGAGGCCATAGAGATTTACGGAAAGAATCAGGACCGCATCGACCTGGTGATCATGGACATGATCATGCCGGGCATGAATGGCGGCGAGGCCTATGACCTGGTCAAAGCCATCCGTCCCGATGTCAAGGTGATCCTTTCCAGCGGCTACAGCTTGAACGGAATGGCCAGAGACATCATGGCCCGGGGCATCAAGGCATTTATTCAGAAACCTTTTCGAATGGAGGATCTGTCCCGGATAATTCGGGAAGTAATTTGATTTAGGATTATTTCTGATCGCCTTTATACAGGTCCGGCGCCTTCTTTATCCTCGATAATCGGTGGGGGCTCGTTGGCTCGAATTTCCCGTCTCAGTTCCCGAATGGTCTTGTTCAGGTGGGCAATGGTCCTGTTCAGACGGAAGCGCTCTACGATACCCATGAAGCCCGTAAAGACGACCCCGATGAGAAAGCAGATGAAAATCAGCATATACGCCGGCAGGATGACATTGAAGACGTCCAGGTAACGCAATTGGACGGGAAAGGTATTGGCAAGGGAAAACGTTATTATAAACAGGATGAGAATAACGACAATCACGGTATAGATAACTTTCATATCATGCCTCCTGGCGGTATTTCTGAAAATAGGGAAGCAACTGCTCCCATGTCTTGACAACATCCTCGGGGATTACCCGGCAATCACCCACAACACTCATAAAATTTGTGTCTCCGTTCCACCGGGGGACTACATGGACGTGCAGATGATCCTCGATGCCGGCCCCCGCCGCCTTGCCCAGGTTCATCCCGATATTGAAGCCGTCGGGATGGATACTCTCCTTGAGAACCTTGACCGACAGGGAGACAAAATCAAATATCTCAACTTTTTCTTCCGCCGCCAGATCTTCAATCCGGCTGCAATGTCGGTAGGGAATAATCATGAGATGCCCGGTTGTATAAGGGTAGCGGTTCATCATGATGAAGGATTTTTCGCCCTCCAGAAGCCGCAGATCGGTGCAGGTGCAGTTTTCCGAATCTGTGCAAAAGACGCAGTTTTCGACTTTTTCTCCGCGAATGTAGGTCATTCTCCAAGGGGCGCCGATGGCTTTCATGGCGGGCAAATTATCATGATAGCCGCCAAAAAGACAAGTGTTATTTGGATATGTATGTTGACATTATCGTCTCGGATCGGTAGAATGCGCGGTAATTTATCATCAGTTGTGAGGTTTTTATGCTCGATCAAACCCTTGAAAAGATGGCGGAAAAGATTCTCGGATTCGATGAGGCGTCGCTAACGTCCCTGTGGGAAAAATATAAACGCAAAATGGAGAACTTCGAGGTCACAAAAGAATGGGAGCAGGCGGTCATAGTTTTTTTCATCATCAATGCCGTCCGGGCGAAGAATCACATCTTCAACGAGCAGATCCAGAAAATGCATGATTCGCCGCCGTCACATGAAGTAAGGCCTCCCAAAAGGGGCAAGCCGACCCTGAAGCTCGTCAAGCCGGATAGTGAAAAAGACGGAGAATTAGCTTGACCGGACAAGATATGGGGCCTGCCGCAGCCGCCGGTCGCAGCGAGGAACTGAGAAACCTCATCGCCTATCATAACCGGCGCTACTACCAGTTAGACGACCCGGAAATTTCCGACGCCGCCTACGATCTCCTGTTCACGGAACTCCGGCAATTGGAGGAACGCTACCCGGAGCTTGTAACCCCCGACTCCCCCACCCAACGCGTCGGGGCTCCACCCCTCGAAAAATTTCAGCCCTTCCCTCATCCGAGCCCCATGCTGAGCCTGGCCAACGCCTTTACGGAAGAGGAGATCCGTGACTTCGACGAACGGATTCAACGCTTCCCCGGCAGAGCCGAGACCATCGCCTACGTCATCGAACCCAAACTGGACGGCGTTGCCGTCAACCTCCTTTACGAACATGGCGTCCTGGTTACAGGGGCGACGAGAGGCGATGGGACGACAGGAGAAGACGTCACCCTTAACATCCGGACCGTGGCCACCATTCCCCTGTCCCTGGGCGGGAACGGAGGGATGCCGATTCCCGAACGGCTGGAAATCCGGGGGGAAATCGTCATCGCGACGGCGGCCTTCCGGGTTCTCAACGAACGACGCCTGGAAGCCGGGGAGCAGCTCTTCGCCAATCCCCGCAACGCCGCCGCCGGGTCCCTCCGCCAGCTCGATTCCCGCATCACCGCCAGGAGACCCCTGGATTTTTTCGCCTATGCCATCGGTATGGCGGCGGAAACGGTTATGAAAACTCACTGGGAGGTCCTCGCAGCGCTGAAATCATGGGGTTTCAAGATCCATCCTTTTGCCCGCCGGTCCGATGAAATCGAGGAGTGTGTACAGGGCTACCGGGAGCTATATGCCACCCGGGAAGAGCTATCATACGAAATCGACGGGATGGTCATCAAGGTCAACGATCTGGCCCTTCAGGATGAACTCGGTGCCGTCTCCCGGAGCCCCCGTTGGGCCCTGGCCTGCAAATTTCCCGCTTATCAGGAAACGACCGTCATCGAGGGCATCGACGTCCAGGTAGGCCGAACCGGGGCATTGACCCCCGTGGCGATCATGACGCCCGTTCCGATCGGCGGCGTCACCGTCAGCCGCGCCAGCCTCCATAACCAGGATGAGATCGACAGGAAGGATATCCGCATCGGCGATACCGTCATCGTGCAACGGGCCGGAGACGTCATCCCCGAGGTCGTCAAAGTCGTCATGTCCAAACGCCAACCCACGGCGCTGCCTTTTACCATCCCGGCGGCCTGTCCCGTCTGCGGTTCTGCCGTCATCCGCATCGAAGGCGAAGCGGCCCACCGCTGCATCGGCATCGCCTGTCCCGCCCAGATCAAGGAACACATTGTCCATTTCGCTTCCCGGGGGGGGATGGACATCGAGGGCCTGGGAGATAAAATGGTTTATCAGCTCGTTGACGCCGTCCTGATCAAAGACCCGGCCGACCTATATTTTCTCACCGCCGAACAGTTGCTGGCCCTGGAAAGGACGGGAGAGAAATCGGCAGGAAACCTGTTGCGGGCAATCGACGGGGCAAAGAATCCCCCCCTTGAAAAACTTATCTTCGCCCTCGGAATCCGCCATGTCGGGGAAAGTATGGCCAAGCTCCTCGCCCGGAAATATGCCGTCCTGGAAGATATCATGGCGGCCACGGTCGACGAATTGACGACGATTCGTGACGTCGGTCCGGAGGCGGCTAAAAGCATTGTCCGTTTCTTTCAAGAACCATCGAACCTGCAGGTCTTGACGAAGCTAAAAACAGCCGGTGTCGCGCCGATAAATCGCCAATTTTCTGCGGCTGCGGAATCGTCAGGGGCGCTTACGGGAAAAACTTTTGTTGTCACGGGAACCCTGGGGCGTATGACCAGGCAGGAAGCTAAGGCACGTATCGAATCCCTGGGCGGCAAAACCACGGATTCGGTCACCAGAAAGACCTATTATGTTATCGCCGGGACGTCTCCGGGCTCCAAGCTGGACAAGGCAAAAACTCTTGGTATTTCAATCCTTGACGAAGAGGCCTTTATTAAGTTAATGGAATCCTCGTGAAATCATACATCGACCTCAACTGTGACATGGGAGAGTCCTACGGCGCCTACACCATCGGCGGCGACGCCGGGGTCGTCCCCCATATCACCTCCGCCAATATCGCCTGCGGTTTCCATGCCTCGGACCCCTCCGTAATGGACAGGACCATCCGCCTCTGCAAAGAGCATGGGGTGCGGATCGGCGCCCATCCTGGTTTCCCGGACCTGGTCGGCTTCGGAAGGCGCTTCATGGACATTGCCCCTGAAGATATCATCAACGATGTAATTTACCAGGTCGGGGCGCTGAAGGGTTTTCTCGATCGCTACGCCCTGCCCCTTCAGCATGTCAAACTCCACGGGGCCCTCTACAATTATCTGGTCACCCAGGAAGATCTCCTCGTGAAAATCGCCGGCGTCCTGCAGCAGAGCTTTGGCAACCCCATCTTTCTGACCCTGGCCACGGGCAAGACAGACAGACTCCGGGAACGATGCCGGCAAGAAGGTATCCGTCTGGCCCTGGAAGCCTTCCCGGACCGCCGCTACACCGACGACGGAGAGTTGCTTTCCCGAAAACTTCCCGGCGCCGTCCTCAAAGACCAGGAAGAGATCGCCCGGAGGGCGGTGGACATGGTGGTGAAAAAAGGGTTGGAAAGCGTCAGCGGCCGCTGGATCGGGATGGAGATCCATACCTTGTGCCTCCACGGGGACAATCGGGAGAGTATCGAGGCGGCGGCAAATATTAACCGGCTTTTACGGGAAAACCAGATTCAGTTGGCGCCTCTTGCCGAGTTCTTGACATGATTATCCAGCGCTACGCCGAGAACGCCCTCAGAATCATCTTTGGCAGCCAGATAGACATGGAAGTCCACGAGCAGGTCCGGCGGGCCTTTTTCCTCCTCATATCACTGCATCGTATTGATATTATAGAGATAATTCCTTCCTTCTGTTCCTGCCTGGTGATTTACGAAGATGATCTGACGTCTTACGAGACCCTGGCGGACCTTTTGAATGAACGCCTTGCCAACTTGTCGGCCGTTGAGATGCCCCCCCCGCAGGTCCACGAAATTACCGTCCACTATGGCGGCGACTACGGACCGGATCTGTCCTTCGTGGCTAAACACTGCCAACTATCTGTCTCCGAGGTAATCGAAAGACACTGTGCCGAGCTTTATACCGTCTTTACCGTGGGCTTCACCCCCGGCTTTCCCTATCTGGGAACCCTCGACGAACGGATTACGGCGCCCCGGCTCGAAACCCCCCGGACGAGAATTCCGGCAGGTTCAGTGGGCATCGCCCAGCGACAGACGGGGATTTATCCCTTTGAATCACCGGCGGGCTGGCAGATTATCGGCCGTACGGATATTCGGCTTTTCGATCCGGCGCGGCCACCCTACAGCCTCATGCAGATCGGCGACAAAGTCCGGTTTATCGAGGTGCAATGAAGAGATGACTCCTGCCATTACCGTTCGC
The DNA here is from genome assembly GCA_026388335.1 of Deltaproteobacteria bacterium. Lineage (GTDB taxonomy): Bacteria > Desulfobacterota > Syntrophia > Syntrophales > UBA8958 > UBA8958. The sequence continues at coordinate 13,776 of JAPLJZ010000116.1, read as the reverse complement.
AATCCCGCCATCTTCTCCCTGATCGTCGATCTGGGGCGTACTGGTTTTGGCGCCGTCGGCGTGCCCTCGTCATCGGCCCTGGACCGTTACGCCTGTCAGGCTCTCTACTGCCTCCTGGATTGTGCAAACGCACCACTCCTGGAAGTTATAGGTCCGAAATTTGCCCTGCAATTTGACGCCGACGTAATCTGCGCCATCACCGGGGCCCGGGTCATGGCCTTCCTCGACGATGCCCCCCTGCGACCCTGGACATCCTTCCGTGCAAAAAAGGGCAGTCTCCTGCTGGTCAAGGAAGTTACGGAAGGCTTTCGCTACTACATAGGATTTGCGGGAAAGGTAAAAGCGGAGGCGGTCATGGGCAGTTACACGACCAATCTGGAATGCCGTTTCGGCGGTTTAAACGGCACTCCGCTTAAAAGCGGCGACATCCTCCACCTGGAGGAATCCAGGGAAATAGAAACAAACCTCATCCCATTGAACCTGATCCCGTCCATGAATTCCCCCCACATACTCCGGGTCATGGAAGGCCCCGAAGCCGACTCTTTTACCGCTGACTCATGCCGCCATTTCTGGGAAAAGGGATACCATGAGCTCTTTACCGTCTCGACAAATCTCAACCGGACAGGAATCCGCCTTGATGGTACGCCTCTGGTCTTCAAGCCGGAAGCCCCAAAAAGCATTGTATCCGAGGGTATCGTCCCCGGCACGATCCAGATCCCCGGCGACGGATTGCCGATCATCATGCTTAATGAAAGAACGATCGGCGGCTATGCCCGGGTAGCCGTGATTGCCCGGGCGGATCAGGACCGCCTCGCCCACCTGAAGGCCAACGATCTGGTTTGTTTCGAAAGGATCATCGTGGAAGAGGGAGAGCGACTCTGGAGGGACAAGCAAAAACGAATCACTCAGTTGCAATCCCTTACCGGTTCCACCCCACCCCCCGGTCCGATACAGGAATAATTGATGACGGTTCTATTTTTTCTAATAAATAGGGCCGTCCCAAATTAGCCCATGCGGAGTCGCTAAATGAAGCGTATCCATATCATCATTTCCGGTTGCGTCCAGGGAGTCGTTTTTCGCGCCTCCACCCGGGAGGCGGCAATAACACTTAATTTGACGGGCTGGGTGAAAAACCTTCGGGACGGACGGGTAGAAGCGGTTTTTGAGGGTGAAGACGGTCAAGTGGAAATCATGCACCGCTGGTGTGAACATGGCCCCCCGCTGGCCCGGGTGACCGGGGTTGATTCAAGTGAGGAAGATTATATGGGAGAATTCATGGAATTCACCATCCTGTATAACAAATAAATTCAGGAGGAAAGAAATGTCTCTGATCATGAAAATTGAAAACAAGATGTCCGGTTTCTATGTTGTCAAGCTTATCGGTCGCCTGGACGGGACAACATATGCAGACTGTGATGAAAAAATTAACTCGCTTCTGATTCCCGAAACGAAGGACATAATGTTTGACATGACCAATCTGGATTACATAAGTAGCATGGGATTGCGTATCGTCATTAAAACGAGAAAATTTATTGAGGGTAACGGCGGCGGCGTCCATACGATCAATATGCAGCCGCAAATTGAAAAGGTGTTTAAGATTGCCAATCTGCTGCACGGGATGACACTCTTTGCCAGCATTAAGGAAGCCGACGATTATTTTGACGCCATGCAGAAAAAGGTCTTGGATTCTTTGCGATAGAAATAAGCATGGAACAAAAACCCGCTAACATCATCTATGGGGTTGACGATATACCGCCCTTCCGTACAACATTATTGTTGGCGGTTCAGCATGCCATCCTTGCCCTTGTCTTTATCGTTTATCCCCTGATGTTAGTCTCCGAATCTGGGGGAACGCAGATCGATGCCGAAGGGGTTGTGACGGCATCCATCCTGGCCATGGCTGTGGGCACGTTCCTGCAATGCCTGGGTCGGAAAGGCATGGGCAGCGGTTATTTGGCCGTCAACCTCACCACTCCCATCTATCTGCCCGTATCCATTCAGGCAGCCAAAATTGGCGGCCTGGGCCTCACGTTCGGGATGACCGTCATTGCCGGGATATTCAGCATCGTTTTCTCCCGGTTCCTGAAGCATTTTCGCCATCTCTTTCCGGCCGAGGTTTGCGGCGTGGCGGTCGTAATGCTCGGAATATCCATGGTCAGGCCGGCGATTACGCGTTTTCTGGGCCTTCATGGCGGCAATTCCGTCGATCCTCATGCTATCGCCGTAGCTTTAATTACTTTGGCCCTTATGGTTGCCCTGAGCATCTGGCCCCGGGGTAAAATTCGCCTGTATTCGGTGTTGATCGGTCTGGCAGCCGGTTACGGCGCCGCCCTGTGGTTAGGTGTGATTGACCATGCCAGCCTGCAGGGTGTCATGGAGGGAGGATTTCTGGCGCTGCCGACGATACCGATACCGGACTGGAAGTTTCAATGGGCATTGTTGACCCCTTTTTTGATGACGGCGTTGGTTTCTTCGTTGGATACTGTCGCCTGTATCATTACGTGCCAGAAGATCAATCAGTCGGAATGGGTTCGCCCAGACATGGCCAAGGTCAGTCGCGGCGTCCTCGCAGACGGCGTCAGCGCTGCCATGGCCGGTGCTTTGGGAACTCTTGGAACCGGGGTTTCTTCCGCTCATATTGCCCTTTCATCAGCGACGGGCGCCACCGCCCGTCGCATCGGACTATTGACGGCCATTGTTCTTTTGGCAACGGCATTTGTTCCCCCCATCGCAAAACTGCTCTCCCGCATGCCGGCGCCGGTAATCGGGGCCGTCCTGGTCTATGCCGCCGCCTTTCTCATCACCTCGGGAATGGAACTGATCGTCTCCAGAATGCTGGACACCCGACGCATCTTTATGGTCGGTGGTTCCATAATCGTCGGCCTGGCTGCCATCCAGTTAACGGAACTCATCCAGAAACTTCCGCCCTGGCTATACAGCATCGTCGGTTCGCCCTTTGCCGTTGCTTCTCTATGCGCCATCGTGCTGAATCTACTGTTCCGTATTGGAACGGCGCAGAACGCGGCTTTGCGCATCGAACCTCAACTCACAAGTATCTCCGAGGCCGTACGCTTTTTTGAGAGCAGGGGCGGTGCCTGGGGCGCCCGCCGCCAAGTGATTCAGCGAGTCCAGGCAGCGGTCAGTGAATTATTGGAGACGGTGATCCTGTTGGAATTGGCGGAGGGAAATATTGATATCCAGGCCCGTTTTGATGAATATCATCTCGATGTGATGGTGCTCTATTCAGGCCTGCCGTTTCCTGCATCAGAGGAATGCCCGTCGCCGGAACAGCTCCTCGCGGACGAAAACGCCGTCATGCGCCTGTCCGGTTCACTCATCCGTCAGTACGCCGATCGGGTTGTCTTTGACGCCCAGAAAGAGCGGCAGCGTATCTCGTTACACTTTGAGCATTAAGCGGGCGGTGTTAGTTTCTTCAATTCCACCTTACCAAACGGGCTTTTAGATAAGTCTGGGCTTTTTCATATCCCAAACTGGCCGACACCTTCACTTTTTCCCTGCCCATCTTTGCGTCTCCGTACATGCTTTGAATGATCCCCGACCAGAAATATGCTGCCGCGTATTCCCTGTTTCTCGCAATGGCCCGGTCGAAATCGACCATGGCAAGACGGTATTCTTCGCACTTTCCATACACAATGCCGCGATTGAAATAGTATTTGGCCTCACCGGGATTCAGCTGGATGGCCCTATTGAAATCCCGGATGGCTGGACGAAACTCTTCGAGTTCGGTGTAGGATATCCCCCGATTGGAATATGCGTCTGCATATCCCGGGTTCATCTTGATGGCCTGAGTGTATGCCCTTACAGCGGCGCGGGAGTTTCCCATTTCCTCATACACATACCCCTTCCTTAACCATTCTTCGGCGCTCATGCTAAGAACTGCCTCTCCGGCAGCTGCGGAATGAGCAGGCATCATCAGAAATAGAAGAATGATGAGAAGAAGCAAAGTTACACAGGCGGCTGCCAGCCGCCCAGGCATCATGAATAACATCGACGAAAGCTCCTTTGAAATGCTCATCGGCAGAATCGGGGAAAACTTTAGCAGCCTTACTAAATTAGAACTTGACATGGTATCGAAAATAAAATATTCATTCCCCATCAAAAATGGTGAAAAACATAGTAATGACAATCAAATTTTGGCAGCAAATGCATTTTTACAACCTTTCGAGCACCTACATGTATTAACGCCTGCTGCCCATTGCTTATGATGGGCGAGCAGGCCTTCCCAGTTCAAATCTCAAGAAAGTTTTTGATCGATACAACGGGCACATTCTGTCCTGTTGGCAGATATTATTAACGTTTTACCCCTAGCGCTTATTAGGGAGACAAAATAAAGGAGGAGTTTATGTCAACAAAAACTTTTAGGGTGTTTTTTATGTTCCTGCTATTGGCGATCATGGCCATTCCCGCCGGCGCCGCAGAGCCGGTCAAGATCGGAGCGCTGTTTTCCATCACCGGACCGCCTTCCTTCCTGGGAGAGCCGGAACGCAATACCGCCCAGATGGTCGCAGACGAGATCAATAAATCGGGCGGCCTGAAGGGTCGTAAGGTTCAGCTTGTCATCTACGATACCCAAGGCGATCCCACCAAAGCCAATCAGGCGGCAACGAGACTGATCAAGGAAGATAAGGTAGTGGCCATTATCGGTCCCAGCACGACGGGCGAAACAATGGCTATCATCCCCATCGTCGAGAAGGCCAAGATTCCCCTCATTTCCTGTGCCGCCGGCGTCAAGATTACGGAACCCGTCAAAAAGTGGGTCTTCAAGACAGCCCAGAACGACGCTTTGGCCGTTGCCAGGATTTATGAACAACTGCAAAAGCGCCGGATAAGCAAAGTGGCCATTCTCACCGTTTCCGACGGTTTCGGCTCATCCGGACGCGAACAATTAATAGCCCAGGCAAAGAATTACAATATCCAGATAATTTCCGACGAGACTTACGGGCCAAAGGATACGGATATGACGGCCCAAGTAACGAAAATTCGCGGTTCCCAGGCTCAGGCCCTTATCTGTTGGGGCACCAATCCGGGACCGGCGGTCATAGCAAGGAACGTTAAGCAACTGGGCCTGAAGATTCCTCTGTATATGAGCCACGGCGTCTCCTCGAAGAAATTCATTGAACTCGCCGGTGATGCCGCGGAAGGGATTATTCTTCCTTCCGGCCGGGTGCTGGTGGCCAATTTCCTGCCCAACAGCGATCCCCAGAAGAAGGCCTTAATCGCCTATGTAAAAAATTACCAGAAACGCTACAAGACGGAAGGCGACCACTTCGGCGGCCATGCCTGGGACGCCGTGATGCTCCTCAAGGGCGCTATCGAGCGGGGCGGCGATACGCCGGCAGCCATCCGGGATCAGCTTGAAAAAACCAAGGGCTTCTCCGGAATCGGCGGCATATTCAGCTTTTCACCCCAAGATCATGCCGGGCTCACCAAGGACGCCTTTGTCCTCGTGGAAGTGAAGAAAAAGAAGTGGGTTTTGGCGAAGGAATAAGAGGGGATGACATTTATACTCCCATAGCTATGGAAAACAGCGACCAAATAATTCAGTATATCCTCTCCGGCCTTTCGAACGGATCAATCTATGCATTGATCGGCTTTGGATTTGCCATCATCTATAACGCCACGGGAATTATCAACTTCGCCCAAGGCGAGTTCGTGATGCTGGGGGGGATGCTGACCATCTTCTTCCTCAATGTTTTCCAACTGCCCCTCATAACGTCCATTGTCCTGGCCGTCGCCGTTGCTACCGCCGTCGGCGTCGTTTTTGAGCGGCTGGCCATTAGGCCCCTCAAAAACGCCAGCCCTTTGAGTCTGGTCATCATCACCATCGGCGCCAGCATCCTCATCCGTGGCGCCGCCATGCTCGTATGGGGAAAAGACACCCACGCCCTGCCCGCCTTCTCCGGAAATGATCCCCTTTATCTTATGGGGGCTACGATGCTTCCCCAGAATCTCTGGATCTTTGCCCTCACGGCGGTGATTATCATGGCAAGCAAACTCTTTTTCCAGTACAGCATCTTCGGCAAGGCCATGCGCGCCTGCGCCTTCAACAGCCAGGCGGCAAGCCTCGTCGGCATCAGCGTAAAAACCATGGTCCTTTTGTCATTCATGATCAGTTCCGCCATCGGCTCTCTGGCCGGCATCATCATTGCTCCCCTCACGATGACGTCTTATGATATGGGCATCATGCTCGGTCTGAAAGGATTCTGTGCAGCCATCATCGGCGGCATGAGCAGCGGCCTGGGCACCGTCATCGGCGGACTTCTCCTCGGTATTCTCGAATCCCTGGGAGCAGGCCTCATCTCCTCCGGCTACAAAGACGCCATTGCCTTCATCATCTTATTGCTTATCCTCTTTCTCCGGCCTGAGGGGGTCTTTGGCAAAAAAGAGACGGAAAGGGTCTGAGATCGTGGCAATGACAAAAGAACAACGGGATATCCTCATATTTACAGCCTTTGGACTGGTTGTCCTGGTCACGCCCCTGCTGCTACAGGGCAATTACCTCCTGAATGTGTTCGTCTTCATCGGGATCAACACCATGCTGGCCGTTGCCTTGAACCTGCTTCTGGGTTTTGCCGGTCAGATCTCTCTGGGCCATGCGGCCTTTTTCGGCCTCGGGGCTTATATTTCAGGAATTCTTACGACACGCTACGCCATCGACCCCTGGATGGCTATGGTCGCGGCAGCCGTTTGCGTGGGCGTGATGGCCTTCATCATCGGCTTCCCCATTCTGAAACTGAAGGGGCATTATCTGGCCATGGCCACCCTGGGTTTCGGCATCATCATGTATATTGTTTTCAATGAAACGGTCGCCTGGACAGGCGGTCCATCGGGGATGTCCGGGATACCCAATCTTGCTCTCGGCCCCTTAATCTTCGACAGCGACATGACCAATTATTACCTGATCTGGGTCTTCACCCTGTTGACGATGCTTTTGTCCATCAACCTGGCCAACTCCCGAATCGGCCGGGCGCTACGGGCTATCCACGATTCTGAGGTGGCGGCCCGGGTCATGGGGGTCAATGTACGGCTCCTCAAGGTGCAGATTTTCACCGTCTCCGCCCTCATTTCCGCCTTAGCGGGAAGCTTTTATGCCCATACCATGACCTTTATCGCCCCGGCGTCATTCGGATTCAACTTTTCCGTGGAACTCGTTACCATGGTGATCATCGGCGGTTTGGGCAGTATCTACGGCTCCTTCCTCGGCGCCGCCATTCTGACTCTGCTTCCCGAATTTCTGCGGGTTTTCCATGATTTTGATATCGTTATCTATGGGCTGCTTTTGATTGTAATGACCATGTTCATGCCCGGCGGCCTGATCGGCGGCTTCGAAGCCCTGGCCGCGGCAATCAAGAGAAGAAAAGAGGCCTGAGTTTGCTGAGCCTGACAAAAATAACCAAGAAATTTGGAGGCGTGACGGCTCTTGAGGACGTTTCGTTCAACGTGGAGAGCGGCACCATTACCGGGGTCATCGGCCCCAACGGCGCGGGGAAGACAACTCTCTTCAATATCGCCACGGGCCTTTACAGCCAGGATGCGGGGAATGTCTATCTTGGGGAGCAGAATATCTCCCGGATGCCCCCGGAAAGGCTGGTTTGCCTCGGCATGGTCCGCACCTTCCAGAATGTGGAACTCTTCGGACACATGACCGTCCTGGAAAATGTCATGGTCGGCCTCCACACGAAGAGTAAAAGCGGCATCTTTTCCTGCGCCTTTAAGCTCCCCGGCCAGAGACGGGAAGAGAAGAGTATCCGCAGCCGGGCGCTGAAATGGCTTGAATATACAGGGATAGCCGATCTAGCCGGAATGACGGCGGGAAGCTTGCCCTTCGGCAAGGGGCGGCTTCTGGAGATTGCCCGCGCCCTGGCCGCGGAACCTCGGATCATTCTCATGGACGAACCGGCGGCAGGGCTCAATAGCAGGGAAACAATGGGGCTGGCCGAACTCATCAAGAAAATCAAGGACTCGGGAATCACCATCGTCCTCGTGGAGCACGACATGGAACTGGTTATGGACGTCTGCGACGCCGTCGTCGTTCTAAACCTCGGGCGCAAACTGGCGGAAGGGACGCCCCGGGAGATCCAGGAAAATCCCGAAGTGATTGCCGCCTATCTGGGCGATGGATAGGATTGTAAATGTTAACTATTAAGAATATCAATACCTACTACGGCCAGGTTCATGCCCTGAAGAACGTTTCCCTCCATCTGCAGGAGGGAGAGATCGTCACCCTCATCGGCGCAAACGGCGCCGGGAAGACGACGCTCCTGAACTCCATCTCGGGCATCGTTCCCCCTAAAAGCGGCCAGATTCTGTTTTCAGGTGAACCGATTCACGAACTTCCCCCCCACGGCATTGTAGAACGAGGCATTTCCCAGGTCCCCGAAGGCAGGCAAGTCTTCAAGCCCCTTTCCGTGGAAGATAATCTTGAATTAGGCGCCTATCTGCGTTGCCGGAAAAGAGACGGTAAAAAAGAGGCCAAAGAAACGATGACGATGGTCTTCGACCTCTTTCCGATTCTTATGGAGAGGAGGAAACAACTGGCAGGCACCCTTTCGGGCGGTGAGCAACAAATGCTTGCCATCGGCCGCGCCCTTATGGCAAAACCTAAAATCATGCTTCTCGACGAACCGTCCATGGGACTCGCACCCCTGGTGGTTCAGGAAATCTTCCGGGTCATCGAAAACTTGGCCAGGGAAAAGAAAACGACCGTCCTACTTGTAGAGCAGAACGCCAGGGTGGCACTGAAAACGGCCAGCCGCGGATACGTCCTGGAGACGGGAAAAGTGATTCTCGACGGTGACGCTGCCGATCTCATGGAAAACAGAGACGTTCAGCGGGCTTATCTCGGCCGGGACAAGAAAGAGATATGGGAACGATAATACGAACGATTATAAGCGGCCGACAACGAAAACGGCGCATCACTAATCATTAACCGGGAGGTAGATGATGAAAATATGGGACCCTCTTCATGAATGCATGCCCAGGGAGGACCTGGAGCAGCTCCAATTGGAAAAACTTCAGGCAACCTTGAACCGGGTTCACAAGAATGTAACCTATTACCGAAAGACGTTCAACGAACTGGGCATTATTCCCGAAGACATTCAATCTCTTTCCGACTTGACCCGCTTCCCCTTCACTACCAAAAACGATCTGCGCCTGAATTATCCTTATGGCATGTTCGCCGTCCCCTTGCGTGAGGTAGTACGCATTCATTCCTCTTCCGGAACGACAAGCAAGCCCATTGTCGTCGGTTATTCGAAAAACGATATCCACACGTGGTCCAACCTGGTAGCCCGCTTTATGTCCGCCGCCGGGGTAACCCGTGACGATCTGGTCCAGATCGCCTTTCTCTACGGCCTCTATACGGGTGCCTTCGGCCTTCATTACGGAACGGAAGCCATCGGGGCGTCGGTAATCCCCATGAGCACGGGAAATACGGAAAAGCAGGTTATGATCTTGCAGGATTACCGGGCGACCGTATTGGTCTGCACCCCGAGCTATGCCATGGCCCTGGCGGATTACATGGAACGGCACGGCATCGATGCCAAGGGCTTGACACTGAGGGTCGGACTCTTTGGCGGCGAACCGTGGTCCGAAGAACTCCGGACCGAGATTGAGGACCGGCTCGCGATTACGGCCATGGATAATTACGGCGTTTCGGAGGTCATGGGACCGGGGATCGCCGGCGAATGTCAGTGCAAAAACGGCATGCACATCTTCGAAGACGCCTTTTTGCCTGAAATCATCGACCCGAAGACGGGGGCGACCCTGCCTCCCGGCAGCGTCGGCGAACTGGTCCTGACGACTCTGGTGAAAGAAGCATTCCCCATGATCCGCTATCGGACGGGGGACCTGACCAGCCTCGACTATGGGCCCTGCCCGTGCGGCCGGACCCTGGTGCGCATGAAAAAAACGATGGGCCGCTCCGATGACATGCTGATCATCAAGGGGGTGAACGTCTTCCCCTCCCAGATCGAGGAGGTCATATTCAGTTTCTATCAAGAACGACCGTCGTATCAACTCGTCGTGTCGCGCCGGGGCGCCATGGATACCCTGGAGGTGCTGATCGAGGTGACCGAAAAGATCTTTGCCCTCGACTTCCAGGAGCAACTGGCCGTTCTGAATCTCATGAAGAAGCGGATCAGATCGGTTGTCGGCATTGACGCCAAGCTACGCCTTGTAGAGCCAAGAAGCCTGCCCCGGTCGGAAGGAGCCGTGGTCCGTGTCGCAGATCGGCGATAAGGTCGAATTTGCGAGCATTTGATTGAAATCATCCATCCCGGAATGCCCACCTGCATTGTGGACAGGGACCCGAATTTCATTATTTTTCTACAGCATCCAAAAAAACAATCGTTGACAGGAAAAGCAAGACAGTTTATGACGTATCGGCATCCAGCAACCGGACGGGCATCCGTCTGGAAGGTCCGCCGCTGGCCTTAACTCATAACATAAGGAGGGTATCATGAAAAAGCTTTTGCAGGGTTTTTGTTTGTTTTTGTTGTTGTTTTCTTTCACATCCCTGGCGTACGCCCAAAATGAGATCCGAATCGGCGTCATCTTTCCTCTGACGGGACCTGCAGCCAGCACCGGCCAGGTTCTCCTAGAAGGAGTCAAGCTGGCGGCGGATATTGTGAACAACAAATACGATCTGAACATGCCGTTGGCCAAGAGCATCGGTCTGCCTAATCTGAAAGGCGCCAAGATCAAGATCATTGCGGGAGATCATCAGGGCAAACCGGAAATCGGCATGGCCGAGGCGGAACGTCTGATCACCCAAGAGAAGGTTGTGGCCATCATTGGTTGCTACAACAGCGGGATCACGGCAACAGCCAGCCAGGCCGCCGAACGTTATGGCATCCCCTTCGTCAACGAAACTTCCACCTCCCCCAGTCTGACGGAACGGGGCTTCAAATGGTTCTTCCGGACCACCCCGAACGATGACCTGTTAAGCGAGAATTTCTTCCATTTCCTCAATGATATGAAGAAGAAAAAGAAGATCAACGCCAATCCTATCGCCTTGTTTAACGAGAATACACTTTTCGGTATCGATTCCCGTAAATACCAGGAAAAATATGCAGCTAAATACGGTTATCCCATCTCAGGAGTCGTTCTGTATCCGGCGAAAAGCACCCAGTTGACTTCGGAAATCCAGAAGCTAAAGAGCTACAATCCCCGGATTGTGATGCAGACGTCCTACATTGCCGACGCCATCCTGTCCATGAAGACTTTCAAGGAATTGAACTTTGCCCCCGATGCCATCTTGGCCAACGATGCCGGCTTCATTGATCCCGAGTTCACAAAATCCCTGGGTAAGGACGCCAATTACATCCTGAGCCGGGAAGTCTGGGCGAAAGACCTCGCCAAGAAAAAACCCATGATCAAGACCATTGCCGATATGTTCCAGAAGCGAACGGGTAAGTCGATGGACGGAAGCTCTTCCCGGGCCTTCACGGCGATGATCGTCCTGGCCGACGCCATCAACCGGGCGAAATCTACGGAACCGGCCAAAATTCAAAAGGCCCTTCTGGAAACGAACCTGAAGGCCGATCAGTTGATCATGCCTTGGGACGGCGTCAAGTTCGATGCCAAGACCCATCAGAACATGCTGGGCAAGGGCATTATCGTCCAGGTTCAGAACGGCGAATATTACACCGTTTGGCCCTTCAACATGGCCACAAAGGATGTTGTCTGGCCGTTCCCGAAATGGAACAAGCGATGAACTCGCAATACAATCTTGATTAAGGAATAAAGTCTTCTCTGCGCAACAAGAAAGCACAAGATATTTTATAGTAAGGAAGGAAAACTTCAATGGAGGGGGTATTCATCCAAACGCTGGTGAGCGGTTTGCTGATCGGCTTTCTCTATGCCCTGATCGCCGTTGGACTCACCATGATCTTCGGCATGATGGAAATCGTGAACTTCGCCCACGGCGACTATCTCATGATAGCCATGTATTTTTCGTACTGGTTCTTCGTACTCTTCGGGATGGACCCCCTCTATTCCCTGCCCGCGGTAACACTCCTGCTGTTCGGTCTGGGCATCCTCACCTATTATCTTCTAATCAAACCGATTATCAACGCTCCGATGCTCTCCCAGATCTTCGTCACCTTCGGGGTGCTAATTTTTCTACGGGGACTCGCCACGTTCCTCTGGAAGGTGGACTACCGGATGATCCCCCAGACCGTTTTAAGCGGCAACATCCAGTTGGGTGATGTGTATATCGGCATCCCCCAGCTTACCGCCGCCGCCGGCGCAATTATATGCAACGGCCTGCTTCTCTGGTTTCTCAAAAAGACCCGCCTTGGCATGGCGCTCGAAGCCGTCTCGGAAGACAAGGAAGCGGCCCGGCTCATGGGTATCAACAGCGACCGCATGTTCGCCCTGGCTTGGGGCATCGGCATCGCTACGGTGGGAGTGGCGGGTGCGTTGCTGACAAGTTTCTATTACGTCTTTCCGGAAGTGGGCGCCAATTTCGGCGTCATAACCTTTGTCGTCGTGGCCCTGGGCGGATTCGGCAGTGTGACGGGGGCCTTTGCCGCCGGTATTATTGTGGGTCTGGTCGAAGTACTGAGCGGTTTCCTGATCGGCCCGCAGTTCAAGTTCATGTTTGTATTGTTCCTCTATCTGGCCGTGGTTCTTATCCGGCCACAGGGGCTACTGGGGAAAAAGTAACTAATGAAGAAGGGAATCATCGTATTCATAATCTTTGTGGGAGCGCTAATCGCGTTCCCCTTGATCTATCAAGATCCCTTCCCCCGCCATATGCTCATCATGATCATGCTCTACGCTGCGATGAGCATCGGCTGGAACATAATCGGCGGCTATACGGGCCAGGTTTCCTTCGGGAATGCCGCCTTTTTCGGCGTCGGCGCCTATACGACGGCGATTCTGCTGGTGAACTACGGCATCAACCCCTGGCTGGGGATGCTGGCCGGCTGTTTTTTCTCCGTGGCACTGGCGATCATTGTCGGCTATCCCTGCTTCCGGCTGCAGGGCCACTATTTTGCCATCGCTACGATCGCCGTGGGCGAGATCATGTTGCTCGTCTTTACCAACTGGGAGTTTGCGGGAGGGGCCGTGGGCATCTACATGCCCATCCTGCCGGAATCTTTCATGAATTTTGAGTTCCATACGTCCAAATTGCCCTATTATTATATTATTTTTGTCATTTTCATTGCGACTATAGGCGTCTGCTGGTTTTTTGAAAGAAGTCGGCTCGGCTATTACTGCCGCGCCATCAAGGAAGACTCGGACGGCGCCCGCAGCCTTGGGATCGACATCCAGCGCTACAAAATGATCGCCTTTTCCATCTCCGCCGTCATTACCTCGATCTGCGGCACCTTCTATGCCCAGTATGTACTCTATATCCATCCCACGAGCACCATGGACCTGATGATGTCCATCCAGTTGTGCATCATCTGCCTGATCGGCGGTCTGGGCAAACTGTACGGACCGGTCATTGGCGCCTTTGTTTTCATCCCGTTAACGGAACTGACACGTGTTTACCTGGGCAGCGAAGGACAGGGCGTCGACCTGATGATCTACTCCCTGCTGATCATCATCCTTGCCATTCTGCGGCCACAGGGCCTGTGGGCGATCTTCAACAGGGGGACGGCTAAATGAAGGACATGCTGATCATTGACAGCGTCACCAAACGTTTCGGCGGGCTGCTGGCCAACCAAAACATATCCTTTTCCATTGATGAAGGGGAGATCATCGGCCTGATCGGCCCGAACGGCGCCGGAAAATCGACCCTTT
>JAPLJZ010000015.1 GCA_026388335.1 Deltaproteobacteria bacterium | reverse complement strand
CTTGGTTGAGACGAAACGAGGTTTGATAATTCTACTGGATAAATAAAGACACGTCTTTTGAAAGTCTGTGTTCCTCAAAACCCCCCTGACGAAACCGGTTTGTCAGGGGGGTTTGCTTTTTACAAATGATCGTTATTTTCCTGCTCCTCTTGTTCCCACGTATGAAGAGTTTTCCGGGCAATTCTTCTCTTTCGGTAATATCCGTAAACGAAAATGAGAGTGATGACAAACCAGAGAGTTGTGGCGCTGGTGATCAGGGGTATCCAGGAAACCCGCACCTCCATGTAATCAAGCCATTCTTTTTCGAGGATGAACAGGTGCAGGCCGGTCATTTTTTTTAATGAGCCTCTAAGATTACCATCAGCGGCATAATCCCTGATGAATTGGTGAAACGCCTTCCTGCCAAATTTATTGATGAGAAAAGACACAAACATAAAGCTTTCCGCATAGGCGAGTTCTGCTTCATCAGGATTATTGGGAAAATTTGCAGTTAGTTTTTCGAGCGGAATCACTGTCTTTGTCAGAAACGCTTTTGTCAGACTGGCCATCCTTGTTAAATGCCACTCTGAGGATTCATACATTGCAAATCCTTCGGAAAGCCAAGTAGGCGCCTCCCGTCCTTCCAAGACTTTCCCAATAACTATATGGGTAAATTCATGGGTAAACACTTTTTCGTAGTCGAGACGCCCCCCTTTTATGGCCCCTGGAGATCTCAGGATAATCAAATTACGTTCGGGGTAGGCCACCGCCGAGGCCCAGAGAGGAATCGTTTCCTTGCCCGGTTGAACCTTTTGGAATTCTTCGATAGACGGCGCCAGGATGATCATGGTCTTATCCGGGAAGTCATATCCTATGTCGGCGATAATCTTTCCCCTGATTTTTTCTGATGTAGTGGATATGTGCTTAGCCAGTTTTTCTTCCGCATCCACATATTTGATGAAGAAATGTTTTGTTTCGAGCCGCTGATAAGGTTCTGCAAATACCTGCTGCCGGCAAAAGATCACAAATAAAACCAGCGCCATGGTAAAAATAAACCCTTTTATAAAAGCATCTGTGGATAATTCAATGGCTGCGAACATCTGTTGTTCCCAACATCATCGCGTCTTATCTTTTTCAAGAAATAGCTGGCAATCCATTCCAGAGTTCGCGTACATCTCTTTTGACGGTAGTAGCCGCGACTTGAAACCAGGAGCTCGACATCCATAAGGAAAACTCGGGTCATAGGTGATGTAAAAATGTTGACAAGAGAAACAGTTAATCTCCGTACCCTGCTTATTTTGTCCTGCCTGTGAAGGGAGGTCACTGATCATAGATAAATAAGGTCATTCTTGTCATACATAGTTTCGATGCTGTATGGATTCAATATATCCCACCGTGCCGGATGATATCTGGGCGGCATTGGCCTCATCGGTATCCAGGTGCATGTCCATGCGGAAGCTCGGATTGACGCGGGTGAGGACATCGCCAAAAATCAACTCCCGGACACCCTTGACTTTGATCATGACCACGTCTTTATCACGCAGCCCCATGCTCAGGGCCTCTTCGGGGGACATGTGGATGTGGCGTTTGGCGCAGATTACCCCCTTTTCCAGAACAACACTACCGATATCGCCCTCAATTGTAACACCGGGGGTGCCCTCAATATCGCCGGAGTCCCGAATAGGGGCGTCAATGCCAAGGCGGAATTGTTCGGTTCGGGCAATTTCCACCTGGGATTCCTTACGCAGGGGGCCGAGGATACGCACCTTTTCTATACGGCCCTTGGGACCGATGAGGTTCACCGCTTCCGCCGCCGCATATTGACCTGGCTGGCTCAATTCCGAGCGGGGTGTCAGGGAGCGACCGGCACCGAAAATGATCTCGAAATCTTCCTGGCACAAATGTACATGATGGGCGGAAGTACTGAGAGGAATCGCCCTGGATCGGAATCTTTCCATTTCATTAACAGGAAGAGAACGTCCCAGAGAATGGATGGTTTCGCGGGCAATCATCCTTTCTTCATCGGCGGGAACGACGAGGATACGGATCTTGGCATCGGTCTCGGATATATCGGCGATTTGTCCTCGCATGGCCACGGTTTTACGGTTTATCTCGTCGGAAACGGCGATCCCGAATACCTCCAGTCCCTGGCAGATGCGGGCGCGAATCTCGGGGGAGTTTTCACCGATGCCGCCCGTAAAAATTAGGGCATCCAGACCGCCGAGCGCGGCAATATATGATCCGATGTATTTCTTGACCCGGTAGCAGAAAATACTTACTGCCATTTTGCATCGCATGTCTCCCGTTTCCGCAGCTTCCAGGACTTCGCGCATGTCGTTGCTTTTGCCGCTTAGTCCCATGAGACCGCTGTCTTTATTGAGAATCTTATCGATCTGTTCGAACGTCATACCCGCATGACGCATCAGATGAAGGAGAGCCCCCGGGTCAACATCGCCGGCCCGTGTTCCCATCACCAGCCCCTCGAGCGGCGTCATGCCCATACTCGTATCTATGCTCTGCCCATGATCGATGGCGCAGACGGATGCACCACTTCCCAGGTGACAGGAGATAATCTTCAAGTCTCCTACCGGAACTTTTAGGGCAGTGGCGGCGCTCAGGGAGACAAAGCGGTGGTTGGTGCCGTGAAATCCGAAACGGCGGATCTGTTCTTTCTCACACAGATCGAAGGGAAGGGCATAACGGAAGGCGGCCTCGGGCATATTAAGATGAAAGGCCGTATCGAAGACGGCTACCTGGGGAACCCCCGGCAAAATATTCTTTAACGTCTCGATACCCTCCAGGTTATAGGGATTATGGAGGGGGGCGAGGGGGATGCAAGCACGGATAGCTTCCGTAACCTCGTCGTTGATGGGCATGGAACTCGAAAAACGTACGCCCCCATGGACGACCCGATGGCCGACGGCCGAGATCTCATTGATATCGCTTACGGCCCCATGATCGGCATGGGTAAGCACCTGCACCATGTCATGAAAGGCGTCGCTCACGGTGGCGATATGTTCGCCGGGGATCGTCTGCTTTTGACCCGATTTTTTGATGCTGTGGGATGCCTGACCGGACCCGATTTTTTCCACAAGGCCGTCAAATAATGATTCCTTCTTGACAGTGTCGAAAAGGGAATACTTTAATGAGGAACTGCCGCTGTTTACAACCAGAATCTTCATCGGTTCCGATACGGAGGAGAAGTTCAGATCGTAGGGATCTTCATTTTCACGATGGGCAAGGCGTCGCCGTTTCACCTCTTCCTGAAATTTTTCGTCGTCCAGAAGGCGCTTAGTGATGAATTTGGTCACCTTCATGAGGGTCTTGGGATTCCGGGCGATGATTTGAGAGATCGTTTCTCTTGGAATTTTAATGATCTTACTGTCCCGGGAAGAGGTTACATTGGCGCCGGCCGGTTCTCCGGAGAGGATCGACATCTCGCCAAAGAAGGCCCCCCTTTCGAGCGAAGCGATCACCTGTTGCCTTCCCGTTTCGTCGGGCAGCGAAACATCAACCTCTCCGTCATAGACAATCCAGAGGAAACGTCCGATATCCCCGATCTTGATAATTTTGGTGTCGTCTGGACAATCAATGCTTTGAGAGTTCTCTGCTAAAAAGGCGATATCCTCCGCCCCCAGATCGGAGAAAATGTCGATGGATTTTAAAAACTGATCTAATTCCATGTTAATACCTCCTGTCGGCTCCTGAAAAGTTATCCTGTGAATCGTTGTTAACGTGGGAAATCATCTATCTGAGGAACAAAAAACTTGCGACAATATTAATAAATATCCCGATCAGAGTCAATAAAATATCGTAGTTTTCCTGATGAAAAAAAACATGCTTTATGTTAGAAACTGACCCGTAAATAGCGCGGGAACATTAAATGGAAAAAGATACATTTAAAATTTGCCCGGAATGTGCTTATTCGATCGTTCCCATTCAGTAGCAGCAAGGGTGGCTTCGGGTTATACAAAACTTCAGAAAGAAGGGATATGAATGATCATACGGTAGGAATCGATGTCGGTTCCATCACATCCAAGGCGGTCTTGATGAAAGACGGGATAATTTTGGCATCCAAGGTCGTTTTCACGGGCTATAACGTCGAAACAGCATCCCGCAAAGTATTTGACGAGGTCCTTGCGGAAGTAGGCCTGCCGCCGGAGGCGGTTGGAAGGATCGTGGCTACAGGATATGGCAGGAAGGGCGTTTCCATCGCACAGGAATCACTGACCGAGATTCTCTGTCATGCGGCCGGAGCTTATTATCAGAATCCGGAAATCCGTTTCATTATCGATATCGGGGGGCAGGACAGTAAGGCGATTCTGTTGGACGATGCAGGCAGAGTAAAGAATTTTACCATGAACGACAAATGCGCCGCCGGGACGGGACGGTTTCTGGAAGTCATGGCCCGAGCTATGGAAGTAAATCTGGAAGACTTCGGCGATTTATCCCTACAGGCAGATCTACCGGCCAAGATCAGCAGCCTCTGTACCGTCTTTGCCGAATCGGAGGTGATCTCGCTGATTTCCAAAGGAGCATCCCGGGAAAACATAATCGCGGGTATTCATGAATCCATCGGCGCCCGCGTGTCGGCGATGGCAAAAAGGGTAGGGCTGCGGGCACCCGTCATGATGACGGGTGGGGTCGCAAAAAACAAGGGGGTGGTGCATGCCCTGGAAGAGAAACTTGACCTGCCCATCGAGGTTTCCCCATATGCACAGGTGAACGGTGCCATCGGGGCGGCTTATCTGGCATGGAAATAAAGTTGATCGCGGGACGGGATAAAATAATGAACGGAGAGAATCTGGAAGGGAAAATTAAAGGATTGATCTTATCCAGGGTCGCCATGGCGACCTTTTTGCTCGGCATTTTCATCTTCCTGCAGATAAAAGCCCCGGATTTCTTAACCCAGACATCTATTTCTTATTTTTACGGAATTATTGCCCTGATCTATCTTCTATCTCTGGTTTTTTCCGTCCTCAGCAGAATCTTTACAAACCACCGGGTTCATATATATCTCCAGACCATGACAGATGTGGTCATAGTCACCGCTCTTATCTATGCCACGGGCGGAATCAGATCCACATATGCTGTATTCTATCCTTTGGTTATTATCTATTCTGTTCTGTATCTTGGTAGAAATGGCGGTCTCATCACCGCTTCGGCCGCATCGATCTTTTACGGACTTTTGATTGACCTTGAATATTATCGTGTTATCACCCCCATTTCCCATCCCTACATCTGGGAAGTCCCCGATACAGCCGGACATGTATTTCTCCGTATATTTGTCAACATCCTTTCTTTTTACCTCATTGCCCTCTTGGCCAGTTTCGTAGTCGAGAAGGAAAAAAAGACCCGAGCGCTCCTTGCCGAGAAGGAATCAGCCTTTAACCAGTTGGATTTGCTCTATCGTTCTATCATCGAATCCATTGATGCGGGTATTCTGACCATAGATCTGGAAGGGAGGATCAAATCATTCAACAGGGCCGCAGAACATATCACCGGCTGGACTTTTAACTCGTTGGAAAATCATAGCATCCAGAATATCTTTCCTGCCTGGAAAGAATTATACGTTAATAGTCTTAATAATGACGGGAGTGTTAAGGGACGCTTTGAAATGCCCGCCGTTGTGATTAATGATCGTCGTTTGATTTTAGGTTGCGCCCTCTCAGCGCTCCGAGATAATAGCAGCCAAAAGATCGGCGACATTCTGATTTTTCAGGACCTGACGAAGGTAAAGGAAATGGAAGCAGTGTTAGAGAGAAACCGTCGTCTTGCTTTCGTCGGCGAAATGGCAGCGGGACTTGCCCATGAAATCCGCAACCCCCTGGCCTCCATCAGCGGTTCTATTCAGATGTTGATGAAAGAATCCAGTATGGGAACAACGGAAGGGCGGCTTATGCGGGTAATAATGCGTGGCAAGGATCAACTGGAAGGGTTTGTAAAAGACTTTCTCCTTCTGGCCAGACATAACCGCGGTCCCCATCATGAAGTCCTGATTGGCGATGTTATCGGGGAGGTTCTGGAAGCGGCGGGGGTAATGCCGGATTGGAACAGAAATATTGAGATCAGCGAGACTCTTGAAGAAGGCAGCGCTATCAAAGGGAACAGGGAAGAGATGCGACAATTGATGTGGAACCTCATCCTCAACGCTGTCCAATCGATGCCGGAAGGGGGTCGTCTTGACGTCGGCGTCAGGGAAAAGAATCTTGAGAATCACGAGGGACTTGAGATCATCGTGGCAGATAACGGCGTGGGGATTACCGAAGAAAATAAAAAATTGATATTTGAGCCTTTTTTTACCACTAAAGAGCGGGGCACGGGATTAGGTTTGGCTATTGTGATGAGGATCGTCAATAGCTATGGAGGGAATTTATTATTTGAAAGTACTTCAGGTATGGGGACGAAATTTGTGATCTGGCTCCCAAAGACGGGATTTATCCCAGGAGGTGAAAATGGCGAAGATACTCGTCGTTGACGATGATCAGGGCATGAGAGATTTTCTCGAAATCATGTTGAGCAAGGAAGGGCACAAGGTATCCTGCTATGGAGAGCCGGAAAAGGCCCTCGTCCGGTGCGGAAAAGAAAAATATGATCTGGTGATTACCGATCTCAAAATGCCCAGGATGGACGGTATCGCTTTTCTTAAACGGCTAAAAGAACAGGAACCTGAGTGCCAGGTTATCCTGATTACCGCTTTTGCCTCCGGTGAGACCGCCCTTTCCGCCATGAAAGAAGGGGCTTACGACTATATTGAGAAGGATTTCGACATCGATGATCTGAAAAAGATAATCCGCGCCGCCCTCGATAAAAAAGGGATTAAGAGCGATGACGCCCAGTTCCTAAAAGACATCGAGGGCGGAGTTGCCTTTGGCGGTATGATCGGTAAAAGCAAGGAAATGCTTAAGGTCTATGGCACGATCAAAAAGGTGGCGGAGACCTCCGCCAATATCCTGATTCTCGGAGAAAGCGGCACCGGCAAAGAACTCGTCGCCAAAGCTATTCATGAAAACAGCCCCAGAAAAGACATGCCCTTTGTTGTCATCAACTGCGGCGGCATTCCTGAAAATCTTCTTGAATCGGAGTTTTTCGGTTACATGAAAGGCTCTTTTACCGGGGCCTTTACAGACAAGGCCGGCCTCTTTGAAGTCGCCAGCAAAGGAACAATATTTCTCGATGAAATAGGGGAGTTGCCGGCAGTACTTCAAGTAAAACTTCTAAGAGTTGTGCAGGAAAAAACCTTCAGAAGGATCGGCGGGACAGAGGACATTAAAGTCGATGTCCGCATTATCTCGGCGACGAATCAACTTCTTGAGAAGAAGGTAAAAGAAGGTACCTTCCGTGAAGACCTCTACTATCGCCTGAATGTCATTCCCGTTAATTTGCCGGCCCTGCGGCATCGCAAAGAGGACATCCCCGTACTGACAAAATATTTCATTGAGAAGTATTCCCACGAATTTTCCAAGGATGTTATAACGATATCAACATACGCTCTTGAATTGCTTATGGATTATCCCTTTCCAGGAAATATCAGGGAACTGGAAAACATCATTGAGAGATGCGTCGCCCTGGAGACCACCAATATCATCCTGCCGGACAATTTATTCATCGGCCATAATACGGAAAGAGAAGAAAACAATATCGATTTTAATTTCTCTGATGAAGGTATTCAACTGAACGAGGAGCTGGCAAAAATCGAAAGGCAGTTCATTCAAAAAGCCCTCGTAAAATCAAATAGTTCCAAAACAAGGGCCGCGGAACTGCTCCATGTGAGTTTTGATTCCTTGCGCTACCGGATTGAAAAATTAGGCATCGAAAATCAGTGACAAGGCAGAAAAAAGCTTGACATTCGCCATCGCATTTATTACTGGTGAGTCACATCATGGAGTCAAGGTGTATAATATAATGAACAGGCAGATCAGTAACATAACTATTTCAGGTTTCTTTTTTAGCTTTTTTAGTTTTTTTGGGGAGGTCTGCCGACCGTGCTCGTGATCTGAGACAAACCGAACGAGCCGTGGGCAGACCGAAAGGACGCCCACGGCTTTTAAATTTATGAAGGCCGTGGAGATAATCCCGGCCTTTTTTTATTTTCACCGAGGAGAGGTGAAGATCAACAAGGAGGATGAAGCATATGAGAAGACCAACCGGACAAAGATCTCTTATCACTATCCTTGCAGGCATCATGATTCTCTGTCTTTCGGGACAGTCGTCTGCAAAGACAATCAAAGTGGGCGCCGCTATCAACATGACCGGACCGGCCTCCACCTGGGGACAGTATCATGCCAAAGGACAGCAGGACTATTTCCGCTATGTCAACGAAGTAAAAGGAGGCGTAGCCGGAAACCGCATCGAGATGACTCTTGTCGATACGGCCTACAAAGTGCCCGAGGCCGTAGCAGCAGTGCGCAAATTTGCCGTTCAGGAAAAGGTGGATATGATTGCCACCTGGGGCGCCGGGGAGGGTCTTGCCGCCAAGCCGATTATTCAGACTTACAAGATCCCAACCATCAATTATTCGACAAGCTGGGAGATCCTCGAACCCCCTGTCGATTACATGTATCTCCCCTTTGGCAGCTACAAGATGGACTGCTATGCCATCCTTGATTATATCCGGGCCATTCACAAAGGGAAAGATGCACCGAAGGTCGGTTTGCTTACTTACAACAACGCCTATGGGCGCTCCATCCATAAGCCCAGTCGTGAATATGCAAAAAAAATCAAGATTGACATTGTGGCCGTTGAAGAATTCCCTCCCAAAACGGTGGATCTGACGACGGAACTCCTCAGATTGAAAAAAAGCGGAGCCCAGTATATTTTCATGCAGATGCTCCCTTCGGCCATCATTACCACCTTCAAGAGCGCTGATCGGATCGGATACGGCCCGATGTTTTTCGGGACCTGGACCTCGACGGATCCGGATTTCTTCAAACTCGGGAAGGGAATAATCAAGGACAGGTTGTTGATGCAATTTCCCGGCGGCCTGCCTTCCGATCGCACCCCCGGCATGAAGATCATGACGGACTTGTGGACCAGGTATAAAACCGTCACCAAATTCGACGCCTCCTACTGGGAGGGAGTGGTTGTGGGCATGATCATGGAGCGGGCCTTTATCAGGGCCCATGAGAAATACCGGGACATCAACAGTGAAACGATTAATAAGGCTTTGGAATCATTCAAGAACGAAGATTTTGGAGGCCTCGTTCCGAATGTGACATACACGAAAACGGATCATGGCGCCTCCTTCAAGGCAAGAATCGTCAAAGTCCAGGAAAATGGGAACTATATCCCGATGACGAAGTTTTTCATGCCCGGCAAAGAAAAAATTCACCTTTTGAAATGAGTAGGCGGAAAAGATGAAAGCCTATCGTGGCCAGCCGGCAATCTTTGCGGCAAGACAGGAGAAAGACCGTTACGCTGACTTGGAGATCAAGGATTTGTCTCTCAATTTCGGCGGCGTGAAGGCCCTGACCAGCATCGATCTGAAGGTGAGAAACGGGGAGCTGTATGCCGTGATCGGACCGAACGGGGCTGGCAAGACAAGCCTCATGAATTGTATAACCGGGTTCTACAAGCCCAAGACCGGCCGGATTATCTTTAACGACCGGGACATCACCCGGATGCACGCCCATAACCTCGTCAAGATTGGTATTGGCAGAACCTTTCAGAATATTGAACTT
>JAPLJZ010000257.1 GCA_026388335.1 Deltaproteobacteria bacterium | reverse complement strand
GATAACTTCCTAAATCGACTCTTCATTTGTACCTCCCTCCAATGGTACCTTTCAGGAGGGAGGTACATTATAACAACTTAAACGGTTTAACCTGCTTATTGTACCACTACCAGAGGTAGTGGTTTATGCAGATTAATAAAATTGAGGCTTATATAAGCGAACACTCGGAGGCGCAATTCAGTCACAGCATATGCCCGGATTGCATGGAAATACTTTATCCGGAGATTTACAAGAAAATGAAAAAAAATGAAAATACATCAAGTATCGTTTCATCATCCCCACCGCAAAATTTCTGATGCTTATCGCATAGGCCCCCCATGAGAGATTATCGGAATTCCGATAATCTTCAAATATTTTAGTGGGCAAAACGAAATCTCAGATTACACCGGAGGCATTCGTATATTTCGGAAGTTACATCGAAGATAAAAATGTCGTCAGTCAGTTTACACTTGGGACAAGTGGGCAGATGTCTGATGATCTTGACTTCGTTTCGATAAATAGTGATTTCGGATGGTTGTTCTTTTACTTTCTTGGTTGTGGGCTTTATCATGATCTTGTCACCTTCGACAACTATACTTGCTTGGTTCCCTAAAAGACAGGCTTATTATTTATCAGCAGAAGCTTTAAAAATCAGAGGGCAGCGACATGGCGGCCCTGGAAAAGCTCATCCCGTTCCCGTGCAATCTCTTCATCTTCCAGGTATTCTTCAAATCCCATCATCCTGTCGATAATCCCGCCCGGCGTAATTTCCACGATCCGGTTTGCCACCGTCGAGACAAATTCACGGTCGTGGGAGCTGAAGAGCACCACCTCCGGAAAGGCGATGAGACCGTTGTTGAGAGCGGTAATCGATTCGAGGTCCAGATGATTGGTAGGTTCATCCATGATGAGGGCGTTGGCGCCGGTAAGCATCATTCTGGAGAGCATGCAACGGACCCGCTCGCCCCCGGAAAGGACACGCGTCTTTTTCAGCGCCTCTTCTCCGGAAAAAAGCATCCTGCCGAGAAATCCCCTGGCAAAGCTCTCTCCCTCGGCAGGGGGTGAATACTGGCAGAGCCACTCAACCAGATTCAAGTCATTGTCAAAGTAGGTATTGCTGTCCTTCGGAAAATAGGTGGGGGTTATCGTCACTCCCCAGCGGAAGCTCCCGCTGTCCGGCATAAGCTCTCCGGTCAGGATCTGGAAAAGGGTCGTCTTGGCCTGGCTGTTGACACCGACAAAGGCGATATTATCACCCCTGCGGACGTTCAGATTGATGTCGGTCAAGACGGGTAGCCCGCCTATAGACTTAGAAAGCCCCTTTATCTCCAGGATGACATCGCCGCAGGGTCTTTCGGGCTTGAAAACGACGTAGGGGTATTTCCTCGAAGATCTGGGTATGTCTTCCAGGGTAAGCTTCTCCAGAAGCTTTTTCCTTGACGTGGCCTGCTTCGCCTTGGAGGCGTTGGAGCTGAAGCGCCGGATGAACTCTTTGAGTTCGTCGGCCTTGTCGGTTGCCTTCTCGTTCGCCTCCTGCTTCTGCCTCAGGTGGAGCTGGCTGGCTTGATACCAGAAGTCATAGTTTCCCACGTAAACCTTGATCTTGCCAAAGTCAATATCCGCAATATGTGTGCAAACCTGATTCAGAAAGTGTCGGTCATGAGAAACAACGATCACCGTGTTCTGGAAGCGGCTCAGAAATTCTTCCAACCAGGCGATAGATTTCAGGTCGAGATGGTTGGTGGGCTCATCGAGGAGCAGTACACCCGGATTACCGAAAAGCGCCTGGGCCAGAAGCACCCTTACCTTGTCGCCACTCTCCAGTTCCTTCATCTTTCTGCTGCGCAGCTCTTCCGGTATCCCGAGGCCGCTTAAAAGCACTGCCGCCTCGGCTTCGGCTTCGTAGCCATTCATTTCGGCGAAATCAGACTCCAGCTCGGCGGAGCGAATGCCGTCTTCCTCCGAAAAATCTGCCTTGGCGTAGATCGCCTCCCGTTCGGCCATCACTTTATAAAGCGTGGCGTGACCCATGATGACGGTGTTGAATACCGTCTCCTCATCGAATGCGAACTGGTCCTGCTGTAATACCGCCAGCCTCTCTCTGTGGCCCATTGTGATTTCACCCTTGTCCGGCTCAACATCACCGGAGAGAATCTTGAGAAAGGTAGATTTACCCGTGCCGTTGGCGCCGATGAGACCGTAGCAGTTTCCCGGAATAAACTGGATATTGACGTCTTTAAAGAGAATCCTCTTGCCGTAGGCGAGGGTTATGTTTGATGCACTTATCATTTTTTGGTCTGACTCCTTTTCAAAAAAAATAAAAACCACAGGGAGGGTCCCTGTGGTTTCAGGTGGCGCGTATCTATACTATAAACCCTGGCATAGCAACCTTTTTCTTGACAGAAAGCACCGAAGGGACGATATAAAAGTAAATGAATCTGAACGGCATGAATGAATCCCATCCTTTCGATCTCGTCCACAGCCCCCTGACCGGGGCCAACCTTATCGAGGCCAGCGCCGGTACAGGCAAGACTTACGCCATAACCGCCATTTTTCTCCGACTCCTCCTGGAGCAGCAGCTCAAGGTCAGCCAGATCCTCGTCGTCACTTACACCGTGGCGGCGACAGAGGAGTTGCGGGATCGTATCCGCCGGCAGATCAGGGCGGCCATCGTCGCTATGGAAAACGGTACGACCGAGGATGAATTCATCGGGGGGCTCATCAGGGGCCTTGCCCAACCCGAGGACGGGCTGCGCCTCTTGAAGTCGGCCCTCAGGAATTTCGACGAAGCCCCCATCTTCACCATTCACAGTTTCTGTCAGCAGGTCCTGCGGGAACACGCATTTGAAAGCCTGAGTCTGTTCGACACGGAACTGATTACCGATGAAAGGCCCCTGGCGGAAGAAATCGTCGAGGATTTCTGGCGCCGCAACTTCTACGATGCCGCCCCGGAGTTCATCCGTTACGCCCGGGAGAAGAAATACGGTCCGGAAGCTTTCCTGAAGATAACCAGGAACTCGATCTCCCCGCCCGATGTCCGGATTCAGCCTGAGATCCAACCGATAAAACTGCATTCCCTGGAACTATTTCGCGATACCCTGAGGAAAGTGAAGGCGGCCTGGGGCGCAGCCAGAACCGAAGTT
>JAPLJZ010000232.1 GCA_026388335.1 Deltaproteobacteria bacterium | reverse complement strand
GCAAAACAGGTACTTTACCCTGCCCATGCTGAACCATGATTGCGTCATTCGGAAGGGAATATCCGGCTTGGACCCGGACAAGGAGGACAAGCAGCAGGTAAAAAAGTGGATGGAGGAGCACCCGGGAATAAAGCCTCTGTCACCTGACGAGGAGAAAGCTCGGAGAGAAAAAATGAAAATTTGCCGTCGCCACAGAACAGAAAAATTGCCATCGGAGAAAAAGAGGGTTCAGACCCCTTTTCAAAATGTCCCCTCGTCAAGAAATTTTGACGACTGATGTGTCCCTCGACAACGTTTTCGGGGTGTAAAATTTTTGGGTAAGGGTAATCTGGCGGGTCAGGGGAGAAAATCGATTGTAGGGCATTTTAAGCGGTCTGAAAAATTACCGGCGGCAGGTCTCCGGACGGTGAAAAAATAGCCGGGGGCAAAACACGAGATTCCAGGTACTGGATATGACCCAAAAGAACACGAAAAGCTATTATCGCGCTGAAGAAGTGGCCTTCTATTTCTCAGTCTCCCCGAGGACAATTCGTCGCCTCCTGGAGGAGGAAAAGCTGCAAGCGACCAGAATCCGGGGATGCCTCCGGATCTCGATAGAGGAGATCAGAAGATACGAAGAGTCGATATTGACGGCCGATACGCTGGAATCCAAAGTCTAAGGAGCATGAAAGATTTGATCCGTGGATGTTTCGCTGTGAAATTGAAGACGGAGGAATGCAGGATTCGGGAAATTATACACGAACGCATAACCGCTGAGGGAAGTAATCATGACAGACTATTGGGCGAAATATTATGAATTGCGGCGACTCATTGAAGCCGGGAAATCAAGAAATTATGACCTGCTCGACAAGTACTTGAGCCTTGCCAAAATACAGGGTTCCATTGTGAGCCATAATTGGGCGGCCCTTGGGATCGGCAACTAACAACGGGCAACGGATTGACCTAAGCGAGAACAACATGAATCAACTATTGACCGTCAACGACGTAGCAAAACTCTTGAATGTTTCCGTGAGGACGGTGTATGAACACGCGGAGCGTTTGGGTGGTTTCTACCCCTTGGGTATTCGCCGCCTGAGATTTCAGCAGGAGAGGATCTATGAGCATCTGGAAGGACAAGCAAAAGGGGTATTGGCGTTACAGCTTCCAGTACATGGGGAAGGCATACACGGGGAGCGGGTACGGGACCAGAAGGGAGGCAGAAAGCGCCAGGTCGGTTCGCCGGGATTCGGAAAGGTCTGCGCTGCCGGTGCAGCCGAAGACCGGCATGGGCTTTTACGAGGCATCAAGGCTGTACCTGGACCACGCAGAGCGGAGGTTCGTCCATGACACCTATACCTATAAGGCAACCATTCTATCCCGCTTCCTGGCGCACTTGGGAGGGGATGTGGAGATTAAAAGCATCTCTCCTGGCGCCGTGATGGACTTTCTGCAAACCCTCCCCTCCAATAACGCCTATAACGTCCACCGTAAGGACCTCTCGGCCATGTTTGCTTTTATCCGCAGAAACCACCGCCAACAGAGCGGCCTGGATGTTAATCCTTGCGCTGATATTGAGCGGATGCCTCATACTTCCAAGCCGAAGGCGCTCCCCTCGGAAGAGGACATTTTGAAGATGATCATGGCCGCGGACCCGGAAACGGACGAGCGCGATCTCCTTTTGTGCTGCATCCACACCTTGGGTCGGGTGGACGAACTGCTCCGGTTGACCTGGCAAGATGTCAATTTTGAATCCAGGGTTGTTACTCTGTGGACCAGGAAGCGCAAGGGCGGCGCATACGAAGCTGACCCCCTACCCATGAACCAGGACCTATATGATGTCCTCAAAAGGGTGTGGAAAAAACGGAAACAGGAACAATGGGTATTCTTTAATGAGAAAGCCGGCGAAAAGGGGGATCGTTATCACCATCGTCCCCGGATGATGGGCAGCATATGCAAACGAGCCGGGATTGTGCCTATCGGACATAGCCAGCGGAAGATTGGCAGGGGGAAAAAGAAGGGCAAATACAAAGACATTGATTTATATTACGGCTTCCATTCCCTGCGTCATTTTATGGCTTCTTACCTGGCCGACAGGGAGAAGGTCGGCACCCAGGCGATCAGTAAATTGCTCCGTCACAAGAGCATCCGCACAACGGAGATTTACCTCCATTCGGTGGATGAATCTCAGCGGTCAGCGATGGTGTCTCTGGAGGGCAAATTTACATCAAAAAAACCGGATGCGCACACGGAAGGCGCACACGGGGAAACATAAAACGGTGTAAGTATGGTCGGGGCGGCAGGATTTGAACCTGCGACATCCTGCTCCCAAAGCAGGCGCGCTACCAGGCTGCGCTACGCCCCGGTCTCAGTCTTTTTTCAGGAAAATAATTGCTTTGCAAGTATTTTTTCAATTCGCTAACCGCCTGCGAACGATGACTACGTTTATTTTTTTCCGCCGGCGTTATCTCCGCTACGGTCTTTCCGATCTCAGGTAAATAAAAAAGGGGGTCATAACCAAACCCGTAACCGCCGCGAAATTCATCCCCGATCCTCCCCCGCCAGCGTCCCTCAAAAACCTGATACTCCCCGTGCGGCCAATAAAGGACCAGGGCACAGTGAAAGGAGGCTCCTCTTTGTGTGGCGGGAACGTTTTTCAACGCCATGAGCAGTTTGTGGTTATTCTCCCCATCGGTAGCGCCTGTTCCGGCATATCGTGCGGAAAAGATCCCCGGCTCCCCTGCGAGATGGTCCACTTCCAATCCCGAATCGTCGGCCAGGACGGGCATGCCGGTAAAGTCGGCAATGGCGTGCGCCTTTATAAGGGCGTTCTCAAGAAAGGTGCGGCCGTTTTCCTCAACATCGGGAGCGTTTGGATAATGATTCAGGGAGAGGATCTCGATGGGAAGATCGGACAGCATGTCTTTGATCTCCTCGATCTTTCCATTATTTTTTGACGCAATTACAATGGTTTTCAGCATCATTGGCCTACAGGCCTTCTTTGACGCCGCGGCTGATGGCCTTGGCAATCTCCTGCTGAACCTTATCGTCGGTAATTTTCTTTCTGTTTTCCTTGTTGGTCAGGAAACCGATTTCAACAACCACCGCCGGCACATTGATGCCTTCCATCAAGGGCATGGGTGCCTCCCTGAGCCCCCTGTTTTCCTTGGGGAAAACGTTATCCAGATACTTCTGTATATACTGGGCCAAGCGTACAGAGTCATTGAGATGCTTGTTCTTCGTCATATCCTTTATGATCGCCGATGGCTCGCTACGCGTTTCTTTGTCCGTACGGAAGCCGGGAAAATAGATTTCGTATCCCTTAGACTTGTTTCCAAAGCCCCCATTGATATGAATGCTGATCACCAACAGGGGGTCATTGTTTTTAATCAGCTGGATCCTTTCCTTCAAGGGGACTTCCCTGTCGGTGGAACGTGTGAGCATGACCTTTTTATAGCCTATGCGGTTCAATTCTTTCTGTAGAGCCAGGGCAATGCGCAGGTTAAGATCCTTTTCACAGGATGTGTCGGAGACCTTGACACCGTAGTCGGGCCCGCCATGTCCCGCATCAATGATAATCGCCTTGTTGATGCGCTCCTGTTGAGCCGATGCTTGTCCAGCCAAACAGCAAATCCCCAGTATGACGAGGATTGTATAAATGCTGATAATCTTGAATTTCTTCATTTTCCCTACCTTTAATGTGGGCGTTACATACTGCATAAAGCCCCCGCCTGTCAATATGGAACACGCGATCACGATTTTTTCAGACGCTCGATGGAGATGACACACTTGATCTTTTTTACGGCGGCAACCACTTGATTGAATTGTTTCAGGTCATGGACTTCAATCCGGAAGTTACAAATCGCCTGCAATTCGGGAGTAGTTTCCACTTCTGCATGGCTGATGTTGATATCCATTGCGGATATCACGGAACTTACATCCGCTATAACCCCTTTCTTATCCTTGCAGACCACACGTACATCAACGGAATAGGTTTGCTTGTCCTTAATATTCCACGAAACCTCAATGATCCTTTCCGGATCCAGCTCCTGGATATTCGTGCATTGGGCAGTATGGATCGTAATCCCTCGCCCTCGGGAGATATAGCCGACAATCTCATCGCCGGGAATAGGATCGCAGCAACGGGCCATTTTGACGAGGACATCCTCAATTCCGGTGAGAGAGATGCCTAAGGACGGCGCAGTTTTTGCCTTTCTCGTGGGCTTATCTATAATGACTTCTTCCGTCTTGGCGGCTGTCTCGGGAAGAAAACGGTTGACGATATGCTTAGCCGAAAGCCTTCCGTAACCGACCAGCGCCATCACATCGTCCGGCGAGTTGACGTTATGTTCATCATAGAGCTTCTTCAGGTCGTCCGACTTCAGCAGTTGTGAGAGCTTGAGGCTATGTTTTTTGAATTCCCTATCTAGGATCTCCCGGCCGATTTCGATGCTTCGCTTTCTTTCTTCCGTCTTGATCCAGTTTTTGATCTTGGAGCGGGCACGGGAGGTCACTGCCCATTTCAGCCAGTCCTTCCCGGGATGATGTCCGGCCTGAGTGATGATCTCAACGGTATCCCCGTTCTGGAGTTCATATTTCAAGGGTACGATATTTCGGTTGACTTTGGCCCCGATACATTGATGTCCCACATCCGTATGGATACTGTATGCAAAATCGAGGGGCGTTGCCCCTTTTGGAAAGGCCTGCACATCGCCATTCGGGGTAAATACGTAGACTTCATCAGGGAAAAGGGCCAGTTTTAGATTGGCCATGAACTCCCTTGGATTATCTACTTCCTGCTGAACATCGAGAAGTTCCCGGAGTTTCATGATCTGCTGATCTTCCGTGCCCAGGTTCGCCCGCTTTTCTTTATAACGCCAGTGGGCGGCAATCCCCTCTTCCGCCCATTCATGCATTTCCCGCGTCCGAATCTGAATCTCGACCCGCTCTCCATACGGACCGATGACAGTGGTATGGAGCGACCGGTATCCATTCGCCTTGGGCATGGCAATCCGGTCCTTGAAGCGACCCGGAACGGGTTTCCAGAGGGCATGCACGATGCTCAGGGCCTCGTAACAATCCCTGTCCTTGTCCGTATCCAGGATAATTCGGAAAGCGATAAGATCGTAGACCTCGTCAAAATCGATGTGCTGGTTCTGCATTTTCATGTAAATACTGTAAAAATGCTTCGCCCTTCCTTCCACTTCGCCCTTGAGCCCATATTTCGCAATCTCTTTCGCAATGACCCCTTTGACCTCTGCCGTGTACTGATCCCGCTGTTCCTGCTTCTTCTCAATCCGTCGGGAGAGTTCGCTATAGGCGTCGTTTTCGAGATATAGGAAGGACAGATCCTCAAGTTCCACCTTCATCCAGTTGATACCGAGACGATTGGCCAGGGGGGCGTAAAGATCGAGGGTCTCCGTGGCAATGTACTTTTGCTTGTCGGGGGGCTGATAATTAAGGGTCCGCATGTTGTGAATACGATCGGCAAGGCGGACAACAAGAATCCTGAGATCGGCAGACATGGCCAGAATCATCTTCCGGAAGTTTTCCGCCTGACGTTCCTCCTGCGATCCCAGGGTAATCTTGCTGATCTTGGTTAGACCATCGACAAGAAACGCTACGTCTTTGCCAAATGCCGCTTCGATCTGGGCGGTAGTAGTAAGGGTATCTTCCACGGTGTCGTGGAGGAGACCGGTAATGATGGTTGCGGCGTCCAGCTTCATGTCCGCAAGCATACCGGCAACCTCCATGGGATGAGTCAGATAGGGCTCACCCGAGAGCCGCATCTGTCCCTGATGTACGGAGGCGGAAAAGATATAGGCCTTCTCGACCATTTCCTGATCTTCCGGGGGGAGATAGGCTTGGATTTTATCAAGTATGTCGGTAATGCGAAGCATATATTCTTTCAGATCATCCTGTTTGACGGATTGCGCTTAGAATGATTTCTTTTGCCTCTTCGACGGATAGAATATTGATCTCCCCGGACTTTCTGTTTTTGATCTCGACTTTTCCTAAGGCCAGGTTTTTGGGTCCAATGGTCACCCGTAGGGGAATGCCGATTAAATCGGCGTCTTTGAACTTCACTCCTGCTCTTTCATCACGGTCATCCAGGATGACCTCGACGCCCTGGGACGAAAGATCTGCGTAGAGCTTTTCGGCGGTTGCGGCCAGGTCCTGGTCATTCATGTTGACGGGGGTGATAATCACCTGAAAGGGGGCAATGGCCAGGGGCCAGATGATGCCATTGTCATCGTGATACTGTTCGATACAGGCCGCTACGGTCCGACCGACACCGATCCCGTAACATCCCATGACCATGTACTGTTCTTTCCCGTTCTTATCGAGATAAATGGCCTTCATCTCCTTGCTGTATTTTGTCCCCAATTTGAAGACATGGCCCACCTCGATCCCCCGGGCAAAATGGATATCCCTGGCGCACCGCGGGCAGGGATCAGTATCCCGGACAACGCGCAGGTCGGCAAACGCCGCTACTTTGAAATCCCGCTCAAAGTTGACGTTCTTCAGATGATAATTCTCCCTGTTGGCCCCTACGACCATGTTCGTGAGGTTCATCAGAGAATAATCGGCCAGGGTCCGGCACTTGATCCCGATGGGACCGACAAATCCCCGGGGCGATCCGGCTGCCGCCTGGATCATATCATCCATAGCCATTTCCAAAACGTCACAGCCAAGGTAGTTTTTCACCTTTATCTCATTTACCTCTTCATCACCCCGAACCAGGACGGCCACGGGAACCCCGTCGGCGCTGAAGACCAGAGTCTTGATTACATTCTCAGGTCGGACCTGAAGAAAGGCACATACTTCTTCGATGGTCCGCACCTCCGGGGTGTGGATTTCTTCACGGGGCAAAAATGACGACCGGTCAACCGCTTGCTCCTCCGGCCTGGCAATTTCCGCCTTTTCCAGATTGGCAGCGTAGCCGCAACCTTCGCAATAGGCCATCGCATCCTCACCGGAATCGGCAATGACGAGAAACTCGTGGGAATAACTTCCGCCGATGCTGCCCGTATCGGCTTCCACGGGCCGGAACTTCAGACCGCAACGCTCGAAAATCCGGTTATAGGCGGCAAACATCTTCTGATAACTGAGGTCTGCATTCACGGTATCGATATCAAAGCTGTAGGCGTCTTTCATGCTGAATTCACGGCACCGCATCAGCCCGAAGCGGGGGCGGATTTCATCGCGGAACTTCGTCTGGATCTGATATAGATT
>JAPLJZ010000066.1 GCA_026388335.1 Deltaproteobacteria bacterium | reverse complement strand
CCCCAAGGGGCAGAATGTCATCTTCGCCATGAACCACACGGACCGGTTCAATTACTGGCCCTTTCAGTATAAATTATCGAATTTATTGCACTATCCCTGGACTACCGTTTGGGTGAAAGGCAAATACTATCGCAACAAGTGGCTCGGCCGGGGGCTTGACATGTGCAATCTCATCCCCGTCCCTTCTCTGGGCTATCTGATTGAGGAGTTCTACACCAGGAAATTCAGCCGGCGCATTGACCGGGAAGAATACCGCAAGGTCCGCGACGCCATTGACGGCAGAGATGTCGAGACGGAGGAATATGCCGCGAATGTCGCGGAAACGGTCCGCCTCTTCGGGGACGGCTTCATCGAATTCATCCGGGACTACTACGAACAGGTAATGGAGAAAGTGGCGGAACTCACCCGGTTCGCCCTTTTCGAAAAGGGCCTGAGTATCATCATCTTTCCCGAGGGGACGCGGGGAACCCAATTAGGGGAGGGCAAGACAGGCATCGCCCAGGTAGCCCTCCACACCGGGAAAATGGTGGTCCCTGTCGGCTGTAACAATTCCGATCAGGTATATCCCGACAGTCTCCCTTTCGCCAGATCGGGACAGATCATCTATCGCATCGGGAAACCATTTTCCGTGGAAGACCGGCTTAAGCCGTTCCGGATTGATGAACCCTTTAGGCTTTTATCCCGGGAATCTCAGCAGCAATATAAAGACCGGTTTGAAGGGGCGACAACGGTCATTATGGAAAGCATCAATGCCTTGCTCGATGACGCCTACCGGAGATAGCCAGGACTGCGATCTGACGGGCATTCTCCTGGAAGCTGCCGGGGCATTGGGCATTACCCTCGCGGAGCGGGAGCTTTCTCTCTTTTCTCTCTACCAGCAGGAACTGATCACATGGAACAGGATTGTCAGCCTCGTCGCGGTTAAATCCCCTCTCGACATACCAGTTAAGCATTTCATCGATTCCCTGACCGCCCTCCCCCTGCTACCCCGGGAAGGAAGACGTTTATTAGACGTTGGTTCGGGAGCGGGCTTCCCGGGCCTGCCCTTGAAGATCATCCGCCCGGACATAGATCTTCATCTGCTGGAGGCGTCACGAAAAAAGGTCTCCTTTCTTAAAGAACTGATTCGCAAATTAGGCCTGCCGGGCGTGACGATTATTCATGAGCGGGTGGAACAGGTAATGAAAAATGCACACCTCCACGAATCCTTCGATTGTGTGATCTCCCGGGCCGCCTTCAAGATGCCTGAACTACTGAATATGGGCCTACATTTTTTACGACCGGGGGGGCTGCTGGCGGCCATGAGGGGCCCCCGGGAAGAGGGGGCAAACCAAAATATTGGTCAAATTGTTGATAATAAAGGGCTTTATCTTGAAAAAATTGCGGATTTTCGTCTTCCCATAACCGGGGTTTCCCGAAAAATAATTCTTTATAAAAAAATTTAATAAATTCAGCATGTTAAATAATAAAAATTTCTAAAAAATTCCTTTCAAAAAACCTTTTATTGTGGTAGCTTCCCCCAGAATTATTCATCAGAAAAGTCCCGGGAAAAACCTCATAATATCATGCGTAAAATCATAAGCATTGCCAATCAGAAAGGCGGGGTGGGAAAGACCACGACGGCCATTAATCTGGCCGCTTCTTTAGCCACGGCGGAACAGCGCACCCTGCTTATCGATTGCGACTCCCAGGGCAATGCCTCCACCGGGGTTGGCATGGACCGAACTCTGATCGGGGACAAAAATATCTACCATAGCCTCTTGGGAGAGGCGCCTTTGGCGGACATCATCAGGAAGACGCTGCTCCCCTATCTCGATGTGGCGCCGGCGGATCAGAACCTGATCGGCGTGGAAATCGAATTCGTGGCGATGGAAAACCGGGAAAAGAAGCTGCGCAATTTGCTGCATGATCTGCAAGCGGAATATTCCTTCATTATTATTGATTGCCCGCCGTCCCTGGGTTTCCTGACGATCAACGCCCTGACGGCCTCGGACTATCTGATCGTCCCCCTACAGTGCGAATATTTCGCCATGGAAGGTCTCGGCAACCTCCTCAACACGCTCCGTCTTGTCCGGCAGAGTTACAATCCCACCTTGAATCTCGGGGGGATTCTCCTGACCATGTTCGACGCCCGCAACCTGCTTTCCCACCGGGTCAGCGAGGATGTCCGGAAACACTTCGGCAGCAAGGTATTTGACACAATCATTCCTCGTAATGTGCGGCTATCGGAAAGTCCGAGCCATGGACTCCCCATCATTCTCTACGACATCAAGTCTCGCGGCGCCATCGCCTATATGGATCTGGCCCGGGAGATCATGAACAACGGGAGGTTATAATGTCGGCTAAGCCATCTCTCGGCAAGGGACTCGGGGCCATTTTCCCCAATCTTTTAAATGACCTTGGCGATAAACCATCTTTTGTCATGTGCGGAATCGAGGAGCTTTCCCCCAACCGTTTCCAGCCCCGCAAGGCCTTTCCCGAAAAGGAACAACGGGAACTAGTCGCCTCCATTAAGAAAAGCGGCATCATTCAACCGATCATTGTGCGCAAGGCTGACAATGGTTACGAGATCATTGCCGGAGAACGACGCTGGCGGGCAGCCCAGCAGGCCGGCTTGAATGAGGTGCCCGTTATCATTCGCGGGGCGGAGGATCAGGAAATTGCGGAGCTGTCTCTCATTGAAAACCTGCAGCGAGAATCATTGAATCCGATCGAAGAAGCGGAGGCTTACCAGACGCTCATCCAGAAATTCGGCGTTCTTCAGGAAGAGATTGCCAACCGGATCGGCAAGGACCGCTCGACGGTGGCCAACACCGTGAGGCTTTTAAAGCTCCCCGGGGAGGTGAAAAAGGCCGTCACGACAAAGGCCATCACCGGCGGCCATGCCCGGGCGCTCCTGGCCTTTGATGCGCCTGCGGAACAGCTTGAAGCGCTGAAGGTCATCATAGCCAGGAATCTCAGTGTCAGAGAAACGGAAAGGCTCGTGGCCCATATCAGAAAAACCGCCGCCAAGGACACGAAAACCACAAAGAAAAATCAATATATAATGGACATGGAAAAGACGCTGACCGATCGACTGCTTGCCGCCGTCAGGATTCAGCAGGGTCAGAAATCCGGGACCATTGAAATCCGCTTTTCTTCCCTGGATGAACTGAACCGACTCTTTAGAAGACTGGCCGATGCGGGTTCCTAATGAAATACACGACTTATCCACAGGTGTGCATAACATTGTTGGCAAGGGGTTGATTAATTGGACCAAACGTGGAAAGAAGCATATAATATAATTAAGGAAAATGTCAGCGAGCAGAATTTTGAGACCTGGATAAAACCCCTCAGAATTATGTCCATTGACGAACAGGATGCTCGCCTTGCCGTTCCTAACCGCTTTTTCCGGGACTGGTTGACGGATAATTACCAAAATGTAATCGCTGATTCCTTGCGGGCTGCTACGGGGAGGTCCTATCGTATCGACTTTGTAATCACCCATGAAAAAAAGCAGCAGGAAAATGTAGCCATGTCCCTACCCGCAGAGAAGGATAGTCGACATCCGAAAAAATCCCTGCGCGTGCAACCACTTACCTCATTGAATCCAAATTATACTTTTGAGCGTTTTGTCATCGGCGCTTCGAATCAGTTTGCCCATGCGGCCTCGGTCGCTGTAGCGGAGCAGCCGGCAAAAAATTACAATCCCCTTTTCATTTATGGAGGCGTCGGCCTCGGGAAAACGCACCTTTTAAATGCCATCGGTCTTCATACCCTGACTACCAATCCCGATATGAACGTCTTTTATGTCTCTGCCGAGTCTTTCATGAACGAACTCATCAATTGCATCCGCTTCGATAAGATGCCAAAATTCAGGGAAAAATACCGAAACATCGAATGCCTGCTCATCGATGATATCCAGTTTATTGCCGGTAAGGAACGGACCCAGGAAGAATTTTTCCACACCTTCAATTCCCTGCACGACTCTGGAAAGCAAATCGTCGTCACCAGTGATAAATTTCCAAAGGAAATTCCAAATCTTGAGAGTCGGCTCCGCTCCCGTTTCGAATGGGGATTGATTGCCGATATTCAGCCCCCGGAGATTGAAACCAAGGTGGCCATCATTGAAAAAAAGGCTCAGGAGAATAATATTAACCTTCCAGCCAATGTTGCTTACTATATTGCCTCCAATGCCGAATCAAATATCAGGGAGATGGAGGGATTTCTACTCCGCACCGTCGCCTACGCGTCATTGAAACATCGCGAAATAGATATGGAACTGGTCCGGGACGTCCTTAAGCACGTGATCCGCAGCAATTCCAAGCATGAGGTCTCCATCGACGATATTATCAAGGCTGTGGGTGCGAAACTCGACGTCAAAATCTCGGATATAAAATCTCGCAAGAAGAATAAAAACATCGTTGCCGCAAGGCAAATATGTATGTACTTTGCGAGGAAGTTAACCAATTCCTCTTTCCCTGATATTGGAGATAAGATTGGCAACCGAGATCATTCCACCGTTATTTATTCATGTAATAAAGTTGAAAAACTTATTGAGACGGACATGAAAATGAAAAAGATCGTCGCAGACCTTGAGGAGGCAGTTAACAACATGACATAACAATTCCGCCAAGAGGTTATCAACAGACAATCTCTCAAATATCCATTTAAAAATAGTTATTTGAGTTATTTATCCGTTTATGAACAAGGCTTTTTACTGATTCTAGTTATATTTTAAATAAGAAAAACTTAAAAAAGAAAGGAAGGAATCATGGAATTCAGCATCAATAGAAACGTCTTCCTAGATGGCATCCAAAGGACCTTGGGTGTTGTCGAACGTAAGACCACCATCCCGATTCTGAACAATATCCTCATCAGGACCCAGGACAACCAGATAAAGATTGTGGCCACAGACAGGGAAATTGGTCTGATCTCCCGGTATGATGCGAATATTGCCGTTCCTGGAGATATTACCCTTTCAGCGAAGAAAATATATGAAATGATTCGTGAAACTGAGGGAGAAACCATCCATTTCGTAAAGAATGACCAGCACCAGGTAACGTTGACCTGTAATAAGGCCATTTACCGGATACCAGGTCTTCCGGCGGATGAATATCCCAATGTCGTCGATGTGGAAGATGTCACCCTGTACAAGGTATCGGGGGCGTTGCTTGCGGATTTGATTCAAAAAACCGCTTTTGCCGTTTCCTTAGATGAGATTCGGGTCCACTTGAATGGCGTCTTTTTTGAAACGGAAGGGGAGGGAAAAGATGTAAGATTGAAGATGGTAGCCACGGACGGACATCGCTTGTCGGTGGCCCGCGGACCGGCCGGAGCCACCGGGGGGCTGGTGCTGGAAAAAGGCGTCATTATTCCGAGAAAGGGACTGATGGAGATTCGCAAGATCGTTGAAGGTGAAAACGATGTCGATATCGGTTTCGACCATGGCATGTTCATTCTGAAAACAAAGAATCTTACGATCAAAGTAAGCTTGATTGATGGAGAATACCCTGATTACCACCGCGTAATTCCTTCAGAAAAGGGTGTACTGTTGAAGTTCAGCCGCGATACTGTTCTTCACGCCCTGAGAAGAATGAGCGTTATTTCCAGTGAGCGCTACGCCGGGGTGATCATTGTTTTGGAAAATAACCGCATGGTTTTAGATTCCAATAACCCCGATGTGGGGGAGGCAAATGATGAAATAGAGGTGTCTTACGATGATCAGCAATTGCGGGTAAGCTATAATGTAAATTATCTGATCGATGCTATCGAGGTGATCGCTGAAAAGGAGGTTTCCTTTGAAATGAATGTCGGCATGAAGCCGGGCATAATCAGGGGAGTGGGCAACGATGATTACCTGTGTATCGTTATGCCGCTAAAACTGTAAAGATTAGGATATTAAGGAAAAAATGGACGAACAAGAGAAAACATTTAAAGATATAATCGTGGAAGAAACAGCCGATGATTATGATGCGGACAGCATCAAGGTGCTCGAAGGTATGGATGCGGTTCGGATGCGCCCGGCCATGTACATCGGCAGCACCGGCAAGGAAGGATTGCATCACCTTGTTTATGAAGTTGTGGATAACAGCATCGATGAGGCGGCCGGCGGCTATTGCGATACCATTACGGTGAAGATACGTCTGGACAACAGCGTCATGGTAGAGGACAACGGCCGGGGCATTCCCGTGGAGCTTCACAAAGGGGAAGGTGTTTCGGCGGCCGAGGTCGTTATGACCAAGCTCCATGCCGGGGCAAAATTCTCCAACGACAGTTACAAAATATCCGGAGGTCTCCACGGCGTCGGCGTTTCCGTGGTCAACGCCCTCTCTTCGCAGCTCGATCTCGAGGTACGCCGAGACGGTCATGTATATACCCAGTCCTACCGGAACGGCGTACCTGTCGCCCCCCTGGAAATG
This sequence comes from Deltaproteobacteria bacterium, assembly GCA_026388335.1. Taxonomy (GTDB): domain Bacteria; phylum Desulfobacterota; class Syntrophia; order Syntrophales; family UBA8958; genus UBA8958. Next base: position 19,341 of record JAPLJZ010000066.1, on the reverse strand, counting down.
GTCGGCAAGACTAGGGGACGGGGAACCAAGGTTACCTTCAAACCCAACGAGGAAATTTTTGAAGAAACGGAATACAGCTTCGATATCCTCTCCAACCGCCTCCGGGAACTGGCCTTTCTCAATTCCGGTGTCAGGATTTTACTCAGTGATGAGCGTACGGACAAGCAGAGTGAGTTCTTTTATGTGGGAGGAATTGTATCTTTTGTCGAGTATATCAACCGGAACAAGCGGGTGCTTCATAAGAATCCCATCCATGTCAGCGGATCACGGGAGGATTGCTTTGTCGAGGTAGCCCTCCAGTATAACGAAACTTATATTGAAAACATTTTTTCCTTTGCCAACAGTATCAATACCACCGAAGGGGGCACCCACCTCATCGGCTTCCGTTCCGCCCTGACCAGGGTCTTCAATAATTACGGTGACAACAGCAAAATGTTGAAGGGAAAGGAAGGCCTAAAAGGGGATGATTTGCGGGAAGGACTTGCCTGCGTCATCAGCGTCAAGCTGAAGAATCCCCAGTTCGAGGGACAGACCAAGACGAAACTCGGAAACAGCGAGGTCAAGGGTCTTGTCGAAGGTATCGTCTATGAAAAGATCGGGGCATATCTCGAAGAGAACCCCCTGGTGGCCAAGCAGCTTATTGCCAAGTGTCTTGAAGCTTCCCGGGCCAGGGACGCGGCCCGCCGGGCCAGAGAACTGACGCGGCGAAAAAGCGCTTTGGAAGTCGGTTCGCTGCCGGGGAAATTGGCGGACTGCCAGGAAAAGGATCCGGCGAGAAGCGAGATATACCTTGTCGAAGGAGATTCCGCCGGCGGCTCTGCCAAGCAGGGACGGGATCGAAAGTTTCAGGCCATTCTACCTCTGCGAGGGAAGATTCTCAATGTTGAGAAGGCCCGTTTTGACAAGATGCTCCAAAGCGAAGAGATCAGGGTCATTATTACGGCCCTGGGAGCGGGCATCGGCGAGGAAGATTATGACATCAGCAAGGTCCGCTACCATAAGGTCATCATCATGTCTGATGCCGATGTGGACGGTCTCCATATTCGCACCCTCCTTTTGACCTTCTTCTTCCGTCACATGCGGGAGGTTATCGAACGGGGTTACCTCTATATCGCCCAGCCGCCGCTGTTCAGGATTGCGGACAAGAAAAAGGAAGTCTATATCCACAATGAAGAGAAGATGCAGGAGTATATTCTGGACAATGGTGTCGGTAAGACCAGCCTCATCGTCCGGAACAACGGGGGCGCCGACGTCCCCATTACCGGCAACCGCCTCCTCAACCTGATCAAGAAGGCCATGCGGATCGAAAGTGTTCTGGATAAGTTCGTCAAAGAAGATAAGGACCGCGATATTGTTAGTGTCCTTGCCGCCGATCCTGGCTTTGCCGAGCACGACTTCCGTTCGGAAGAAGCCCTGCAGGGTGTGACGAAACGGACGGCGATGGCGGTGGGAGAAAAGGTTATTGCCAGCGAGGTGGTGGTTGACCCGGACCGGGGGGGTATGAAGATGACCTTCACGGTTACCCGGGATGGTCTCGAGACGGTCACCTGTATCGATCGCGATCTCTTTCACAACCCGAAATTTACGGAAATCAGGGTCTTGCTAAGCGGCCTGTCCGTAATGGGCGAGCTTCCCTATCAGGTTCAGTTTGAAGAAGGCGGAGCTGCTCAGGAACTTTTCTCTCTGACCGAACTCATTGATTTTATCACGAATGCCGGCAAAAAATCCCTTTCCGTCCAGAGATATAAAGGTCTTGGAGAAATGAACCCCGGCCAGCTCTGGGAGACGACGATGGATCCGGAGAAAAGGACGCTCCTCCAGGTGCGGGTAGATGACGCCGTCGTTGCCGATGAAATCTTTACCACCCTCATGGGTGACCAAGTGGAACCTCGTAAGGAATTCATTTACAAAAACGCCCTTTATGTTACGAATCTGGATCTGTAATCTGAATATATTCCTTATTTAATATTTATCAGGAGCCCCAATAATTATGGATGATCTCTTTCAAAAGAACCTCCCCGTCAATATCGAAGACGAAATGAAGAAGTCCTATATGGCCTATGCCATGAGCGTTATCATCGGCCGGGCCATTCCCGACGTCCGGGACGGCCTGAAGCCTGTCCATCGCCGGGCACTGTTCGCCATGCACGAGATGGGCAACCGCTGGAACCGTCCCTACAAGAAATCGGCGCGTATCGTCGGTGATATTATCGGTAAGTATCACCCCCACGGGGATACGGCGGCCTACGATACCATTGTGAGAATGGCTCAGGACTTCAGTATGCGTTACCTCCTCGTCGATGGCCAGGGTAACTTTGGTTCCGTGGACGGGGACCCCCCGGCAGCCATGAGGTATACGGAAATACGTATGTCCAGGATTGCCGAGGAAATTTTGGCCGATCTGGAAAAGGATACGGTTGACTTTATTCCCAATTACGATGAGTCCCTCGCAGAACCTGTGGTCATGCCGTCCAAGATCCCCACGATTCTGCTGAACGGTACCGCCGGCATCGCCGTGGGGGTGGCAACGAATATCCCCCCCCATAACCTCCGGGAGGTCATTGCGGGGACGATTGCCCTCATCCGTAATCCGGACCTGAGTATTGATGAGCTCATTGCCTATATTCCGGGGCCGGACTTCCCGACGGCAGGGTTTATCAACGGCAGAGAGGGGATCCTGTCGGCCTACCGGACGGGTCGGGGCAGCATCCGTGTCCGCGCCCGGGCCATGATCGAAAGAAACGCCCGGAACGACCGGGAGAGCATCGTGGTAACCGAACTTCCTTATCAGGTCAACAAGGCCAATCTCATTGAAAAAATATCGGAATTGGTAAAGGAAAAGAAGATCGAGGGCATCGCCGATCTGCGGGACGAATCGGACCGGGACGGCATCCGCGTGGTCCTGGATCTGAAGCGGGACGAGGTCTCCGGCGTCATCCTCAATCAGCTCTACAAGCACACCCAGATGGAGACATCCTTCAGTGTCATCATGTTGGCCATTGACAACAAGCAGCCCCGGGTCTTCAATCTGAAGGAAATCCTCAGGAGTTTTATTGATTTTCGGAAGCAGGTGGTCGTCCGACGGACCCGTTTCGACCTGGCGAAGGCCACAGATCGCGCCCATATCCTGGAAGGGCTGATCATCGCCCTGACCAACATCGACGCCGTCGTCGCCGTCATCAAGGCCTCGGCCAATCCCCAGGAGGCCAACGTCGCTCTCTGCGAGAGTTTCGGCCTTTCGGAGCCCCAGGCGCGGGCGATTCTGGAGATGCGCCTCCAGCGCCTTACCGGTCTCGAACGGGATAAAATCGACGCCGAACACGCAGAATTAATGAAACAGATCGCCTTCCTGAAGGACATCCTCGAAAATCCCCACCGGGTTCTGGAGGTCATCATCGCGGAACTGGAGGATGTCCAGACCCGCTACGGTGATGAGCGGCGGACGGAGATCGTCGTTAGCCCCGATGAAATCGATATCGAAGACATGATCGTCGAAGAAGACATGGTGGTGACGATTTCCCATACCGGGTATGTCAAACGCAACCCCGTCAGCCTCTACCGCAACCAGCGGCGGGGCGGGAGGGGTAAGATGGGCATGGGGACGAAGGAAGAAGATTTTGTAGAAAAGCTCTTCGTTGCCTCTACCCATCAGTATATCCTGATTTTTTCCAGTTTTGGGAAGGTTTACTGGCTCAAGGTGTACCAGATTCCCCAGGCCGGCCGGGCCGCGAAAGGCAAGGCCATTGTCAATCTGATCAGCCTGACCCAGGGAGAGCGGGTGGCCGCTATTCTCCCTGTCAAGGAGTTTGTGGCAGAACGGAATGTGGTCATGGTGACCAGACAGGGGGTCATCAAGAAGACCAACCTGGCGGCCTTTTCCCATCCCCGGAGCACCGGGATCATCGCCATCGGCATCGATGCGGGGGATGAACTCATGGATGTCCAGTTGACCCTCGGGAATCAGGATATATTCCTGGGAACCCGCATGGGCATGGCCATCCGTTTCCATGAGGAAGACGTTCGGGGAACAGGCCGGGGCGCCCGGGGGGTCCGGGGGATCATGCTCGCTCCGGAGGATGCTGTCGTGGGCATGGAAATCCCTTCGGAAGGAAGCGGCATGGCCACCATTACTGAAAAGGGCTACGGCAAACGAACGACCGTCAGCGAATACCGTCTCCAGACCCGTGGAGGCAAGGGGACAATCAATCTCCGGACGGCCCCCCGGGTGGGTAATGTCACCGGCATCTGCCAGGTGGTGGGCGACGAAGACCTGATGCTCATCAGCGACGCCGGCAAGATCATTCGGGTGCGGGTGGAAGAGGTTTCCCTGATCCACCGCAGCACCCAGGGGGTCAGGTTGATCGATCTCGATGAAAATGAACGCCTCGTCGGCATTGCCAGGGTGGAACGAGAAGAGGAAATTGAGGAAATCCTGGAAGACGGCGTCGAGGAAACGGATGGTTCTCCTCAGGAAACCGATCTCTTTGACGAAGAGCCCTGAGTATTCTCAGGCGGAAACTTTGCACGGGGGACAAATTTCAAATCTGTCCCCCACGTAAGACATCATTTTTCTCTTTCCCCATGAAGGAGGACGTGCCCATATCTCCCTCCCCTTCAAGGGGAGGGCCGGGGGGGGGATGGGTTATCGAATCCTTAATCATACCGCCGATATCGGCGTCGAGGTCCACGGTGCAACCCTGGCGGATCTTTTCTCGCAGGCCGCGTCTGCCCTCGTTGATCTCCTGACGGATCGCAACGCTCTCACTGTGGAGACGGAAAGGATGATCCGTGTCGAGGGTGCCGATCTGGAAGACCTGTGGATAAATTATCTGCGAGAAATTCTTTATCTTTTCAATGGAGAGAACTTTCTGCTCAAAGATATCCCGGAGATCACCTTTAACGCCCCGACAAACATTCAGCATTCCGGTACGCCTAATCCAACCGAGACGCATAACCTATCGAATTTAAAGGAAATAAACATTAACAACGCTAGAGGGAAAGCAGCAGAATTGAGCTTGGAAGCGTCTCTCCGGGGAGCCTTCTATAATCCGCAGCGCCATACCATCAAGACCGAAATCAAGGCCGTCACCTACCATCATGCCGAAGTAAAACAAACGCCGGAGGGCTGGCAAGGCGTCTTCATCGTCGACGTTTGAGGGTAATACAAAATGCTGAAAAAGATTGACGATTGTCGTTGGGAAGTGCCCATGACCGGGGGGATGAAAGTACCCGGCATCATCTATACTAGCGAGCGCCTCCTCAAGGACATGGGCGGCGACGAAAGCCAGAAGCAGGTTGCCAATGTCGCCCATCTGCCGGGAATTGTGAAGTATTCCCTGGCCATGCCCGATGTCCACTGGGGATATGGCTTTCCCATCGGCGGCGTGGCCGCCTTCGACATGGAGACCGGGATCATCTCCCCCGGCGGCGTCGGCTACGACATCAACTGCGGCTGCCGCCTCATGACCACCCGCCTGGCCTACGACGAGATCCGGGGTAACATAAAGGAACTGGTTGCCGCCCTTTTCCAGAATATCCCCTCCGGCGTCGGCTCGAAAGGGGATCTGAAACTATCGGTGAAGGAAGAGAAAAAGGTCCTGGAAGAAGGGGCTGGCTGGGCGGTCCGCCAGGGCTTCGGGAGGCCGGAAGACCTGGAGACCACCGAAGACGGCGGCCGGATGGCGGGGGCCGATCCGGAGAAGGTCAGCGATCGGGCCTTGGAACGGGGACGGGAGCAGCTTGGCACCCTGGGATCGGGAAACCATTTCCTGGAAATCGAAGTTGTGGAAGAGATCTTTGATCCCATCGCCGCTGTGGCCTTCGGTTTGGAATTGAATCAGGTCGTCGTGATGATTCACAGCGGTTCCCGTGGCTTGGGATACCAGGTATGCGATGATTATCTGGCCCGAATGGTCAAGCATAGCGGCGAGTTGGGTTTTTCCCTGCCGGACCGGCAACTGGCCTGTGCCTTCCTTAAAGACCGACGGGGGCAGGATTATTATGCCGCCATGGCCGCTGCGGCCAACTACGCCTGGGCTAACCGCCAGATGCTCATGCACTGGACACGGGAAACCTTTGAAAAAACCTTACGCAAAAGCCCCCGGGACGTAGGGATGAAGCTTCTCTATGATGTCTGCCACAACATCGCCAAGATCGAGACCTTCCCCGTCGAGGGGAAGGAGATGCAACTCTGTGTCCACCGGAAAGGGGCCACCCGGGCTCTGCCGCCGGGCCACGCCGCTCTGCCACCGGCATATCTGAAGATCGGCCAGCCGGTCCTGATTCCGGGGAATATGGGTACGGGGTCGTATGTCCTGGTCGGGACAGAGAAGGCCTACACGGATACCTTCGGCAGCGCCTGCCACGGGGCGGGCCGGGTCATGAGCCGCACCCAGGCCATGAAGGCCAGCAAGGGGCGGTCCATTCACCGGGAAATGGCCGATCTGGGCGTGACGGTTATGGCCAGCGGCCGGGGGACCCTCAGCGAAGAGATCCCCGCGGCCTACAAGAACCTCGACGAGGTCGTCGCTGTCGTCCACCGGGCGGGCCTCGCCCGAAAAGTGGCCCGCCTCCGAGCCGTCGGCTGCATCAAGGGCTGAACCCGTTAAAAAATATCCTCTAGGGGCGAAACGCGATTACCAATTTCTGCCCCACCTAAAACGAGAAGCTTGCCGCCAGGCCGCCGTAAATGAACGAGCTGTCTCTGTCGGCCGGGGTTGCCGTTCCTTTCATCCCCGAGCCTTTCATTTCGTATTTGGCGTCGTCGGAGAGGGGGAACACATATGAAATAGTTGGTGTAATCGTGATATATCCCGTTGCCTTGATGGGCAGACTGACGGTCACAGTTCCGTCGTGTAAATTGCTGAACTTGTCATTCGTCGCCTGGCTGTTGCCGTCGAATTTGGGATAGCCGCCGTAACCCGCTCCGGCATTGAAAAGGGTAGCGTCCGCGTAGGTGCTCAGGAGATAGCTTGCCGAAGCCGCCAACTTCAGAGATACCATCTTGTTGAACTCGAAGGTGTGGGATACACCCAAGAGGAAATACCAGTTACGGTAGTGATCGATTTCCTTATATGCCGTCAGGGTCGGCGAGAGAATTGTGTTCAGGCTCACCGTCGCAAAGATCTCCTGGGCGTCGGCCCGATCTGGGGCGTCTTTGTTAAGGGAGCCCAGGCTATAGTAGATGTAGCCGGCCCCCAGATTGAACAGCCCCAGATTCTTCGTGTAAGATAGGGTTAAATCCGTTTCGTTCCAAGTGCTTGGATAACTTGTTTCGCCCGTCCCTGCAAAATAGGGTCTCGTATCCAGGTTGCCCCAGACGTTGGCAGAAAAACCTTTGTAGCCGATTGTCGCTGACGGCTGAACTACGATGCTGTTCCGGCTCAATTCATAACCTCTCCAGATATACTGGCTCAGTGCCGACACGGTGAAGTCGCCCGTGGGCTTTTCCTCTACCGCTGCTGCTGCCGCTGGCGCTTTGGCGGTCTCGGAAGGGACCTTCGTTTCCGCCGCCGGTTTCTCTTCCGCAGCGGAAACAAAGGTAAAACTGAAAACTATCAGCAGCGATAAGAGCACTGCCGTTACAATATTTTTTGAAAACATAAGTGTTTCCTCCTTCGATAATAGTTATTATTTAGGGTGTTTCTCCTGATTGCAGAATTGAGAAACATCGATTCCGTATTTGCGGATGCGGTACATGAGGATTCTCCTGGTCGTCCCCAGTTGCCTTGCCGCCGCCGCCTGATTGCCGCCGGTTCGCCGCAGGGCGGATGCGATGATGTGCCTCTCAAAATCCGTCATGTGGCTTTTCAAAAGATCTTCCGTGGTGAATGAATGCCTGACTTCCATATATCCACCTCTACCTCCCATGCCCGGTGTGGGCACAACGAAACATGAAGACGCCCTAGGCTGTTTTCACATCATAAAATGCGGGGGCATGATCCCGTTGCCAAGGGTCATCCGATGGCGCTGCTGCCCCGCTCTCCCGTCCTGATCCTCATCACATCGTGCAGATCCAGAACGAAGATCTTGCCGTCGCCGACCTCGCCGGTGCGGGCGCTCTTGGTGACGGCTTCTATGGCCCGATCCAAAAATTCTTCATTGACGGCGATCTCAAGTTTCACTTTTTTCAGCAGGCTTCCCGCTTCCTTGGCCCCCCGGTATACTTCCGTGACGCCCTTTTGTCTGCCCCGGCCCAGGACATTCGACACCGTCATCAGCGGTATTTCCGCTTTTTCCAAGGCGGCCATGACCTCGTCCAATTTATGGGGCTGAATAATGGCAATAATGTATTTCATGGCTTATCTCCTCCCTTTCTATTCGATTACTGTGTAGGCGGCTTCACTCTGCTGTGTCAGGTCGAGGCCGATGGTCTCGTCCTTTTCTTTGACCCGGGCGCACATGACGGCGTCCACCAGCTTGTAGATTATAAAGGTCATGACGCCGGCGAAGAGAGGCGCAACGACGGCCATAATAAGCTGCGGCCAGAGCTGGCTGCCGCCGAAAAACAAGCCGTTCGCCCCGGCGGAGTTGACTGCCTTTTCCGCAAAAAGACCTACGGCGATGGTTCCCCAGATTCCGCCGACCCCATGCACCCCGAAGGCGTCCAATGCGTCGTCGTAACCGAGCTTAGCCTTGATCACGGCGACGGCGAGATAGCAGATGAAGGCAACGATAATGCCGATGAAGATGGCGTTCATGGGGTTAACAAATCCGCAGGCCGGGGTAATCGCCACCAGTCCCGCTACAGCCCCCGTGACGGTCCCTAAGATCGTGGGCTTGCCTTGGTGCTGCCACTCGATGAGAGCCCAGGTTAGTCCTGCCGCCGCCGTGGCGACGTGGGTGGTGATAAAGGCATTGGCTGCCAGATCATTGGCCCCCAGAGCGGACCCGGCATTGAAACCGAACCACCCGAACCAGAGCAGGGCGCCACCCAGGACGGTAAAGGGCAGGTTATGGGGCCGGAAAGGGGTCTTCTGGTAGCCTAACCGTTTGCCCAACAGCAGGCACAAGACCAGGGCTGACACCCCGGAGCTGGCATGGACGACAATGCCCCCGGCAAAGTCCAGGCCGCCGAGATTCCTCATCCAGCCGCCTGTTCCCCAGACCCAGTGGGCCAGGGGATCATAGACAAAGGTCGCCCAGAGGATCGTAAAGACAAGAAAGGCGGAGAACTTCATCCGTTCCGCCAAGGCGCCGATCATGAGGGCCGGGGTGATGACGGCGAACATGCACTGAAAAATCATGAAGACGGAATGGGGGATCGTGGCGGCATAATCGCCGTTGGGCTGCCCCCCCACGAATTGCAGTCCCGCCCATTTCAGGCTGCCGATGATCCCTTGGCCCGTATCGGGACCGAAGGACAGGGAATAGCCGAAGAGAACCCACTGCAAAGAAATTACGCACATGATGATGAAACATTGCATCAGGATGGAAAGGACGTTCTTCCTCCTGACAAGACCTCCGTAAAAGAAGGCCAGCCCCGGGATCGTCATGGCAAAAACCAGGACCGTGGACATCAATACCCACGCTGTATCGCCTGTATTCATAAAAAACCTCCTGACAAAAATATTTCCCTTGAAGTGAAGGATAATCAGAGTAGATCAAGGACTGTGCCAAAGGGGCTTTATGCAGTTATGTAGCTGATTACATTAAAATAATTTTTGGTGATCCTTATGCCGCCCGGCGTAGGGCTTGGAACAGTATTGTTTGATCAGCGGGGGTATAGACAAAAATGTATCAGTGGTGGGGGGGTATCTCAATGGGGGACAATATCAAGGGAGGGATGGTTGCTCACGGCCCAATATAAAGAGGCTTACTATTTGCGGAGGTGGTTTATTTTCGCTTATCCGCTCAAGGACATATTACCGAGAAAGACTATGAATTTCTGTAGCAGTTCTTCATCGAAACATCTTTTCATGCCCTGATCGCGATCATCATGGCCCGAATCGCCATCCTCCTTCCTGGCTTTTGGTTTTCCGATCATGATCTGTATCGCCTTTAAGGGCGGTACGGGGTCCTTGTACGGTCGACGAGAGGTCATGGCGTCAAATACATCGGCGATTCTCAATATGCGGGCCAGTATGTTGATGTTCTTACCTTCGACGTTCATGGGATACCCCCCCCCCTGGAAATCCTCATGGTGATGCAATATCGCCTTCTTGACAAATACGGGAAGATCCGTATCCACAAGCATAGCCAAACCATTGAGGGGATGGCGTTTCATGACTTCCCACTCTACCTCCGTGAGGGGTCCGTCTTTGCTGAGAATCTCTTGTGGAATGAGGGACTTGCCGATATCATGAAGCAGGGCGCCAACGCCGCATTGTCTTAACACGTCCAGCTTTTTTTCGTCATCGAAGGCTTGAGCCTCGGGTTGAATCCGCTCCAGGAGGTCCTGGTTGTTTCTGAGAAAAACTGTAGTAAACCAAAGGACTTTGGTGGCATGTTCATACGTCTGATAATCGTGTCCGATCATCTTTGCCAGGGCGGGTAGGGATTTTGTTTCTTGGATGAATACCAGGGCGTTCTCGACAAATTTATGTGTTCGCCGGATGGCGCTTGACCCCATTGTGCCCATCCCCAAACACGTTTCAAAGGCATCCTTAACGACGTTAGTGGAAACCTTACTGAATATTGTTGCCTTCTGGTCAACCGGTGATCTTTTGTTTTCGAGGATCTTTCCCAGATTGTTTTCGAGGTATTGTTCATACTTGAACTTTTCCTCAAGGTCCACGAAGACATCCGTCATTCCGCTTTCGGAAAGTCTGTCGAGTTGTTCCGTACTGACTTTATTCCCTTCCAGCGCCCAGAGGACATATTTCCCCTGAGCGGAGAGAATGTAGATCCTAAAATCCGGTAATGCATCCTGGACGATTGCTCCCGGAGAAATGGCTGTATATCTTTTTTTGTAATCGGGGGACACCATCAAATCAGCTCTTCCATGAATTGAAGGCGCCGATGATGGTTTTAACGGCGCTGTCGATGGAAAAGCCCCGCATGTTGAGGACGAGATCGAAGTAGGCGGGGTTCGTAACATCGGCGTTGAAGTATTTCCTGATGAAAGCCTCCCGGCTCGAATCTGTATTGGCAAGATAGCGCTGTGCCTCTTCCCGGGTTGTCTTGAGGCTATTTTCGATTCTCATCTCCCAGGGGGCAATGATCCTCACGCTGAAGGTCTCTTCATGAGGAAGGATGAAGTTAGCCCCCCGGCCGAGGATAACGGCATTGCCATGACGGCCGATAGTACCGATGACCTTGGTTAGATGCTGGAGATACTGATCGGGCCAGAGGTTGTGCCGGTCGAAGAGGGCGGACAGCCATTCGTCGCGCTTGCTTATTTCCTTTTCATCCAGGGACTTGACGACCTTTTCGCTCATCTCGGTGCTTTCCGCCACCATTTGTATGATCTTGCTTCCCATGAGGTCCATCTTCAACGTGTCGGCAAGCTTCTGGGCGATTTGTGTGGCCCCGCATCCCGTTTCGCGGGAGATGGTGATGACCGGCTGTGGTTTTACCGCTCCCACTTCTTTTGCCGGTTCGGATGCCGGAAGACGCCATTTGCCAAGCTGTTCTTCCACCAGGGCATCTTCAGAGCGAAGGACTTTAGTTCTCATAGCATATCTCCTTTTTTGTAATTATTGCGACTCGCATCGTTAAAAACTATATAATTTGTCACCGGATAGCACCGAAAAGGAATTTTTCCGGAGGACCTCGATGGCGGCGTTGGAATCGTCAAACCGGAAGATGATCACGGCGTTTTCCCCGCTCTTCTCGACGTAGGCATAAAGGTATTCGACGGCGATGTTGTCCCGGGCGAGGACTTCGAGAATGCTGTGCAAGCCCCCCGGCTTATCCGGGACCTCCACGGCGACGACGGTGGTCCGGCTGACCCGGAAGCCTTTGTCGCGGAGGGCCCTGCTGGTGGTATCCACGTCGTTGACAATCAGGCGGAGGATGCCGAAATCGGTTGTGTCCGCCAAAGAAAGGGTGCGGATATTTACATTGGCGTCCCGGAGGATCCTGGTGACTTCTTCCAGCGACCCCTGCTTATTTTCCAGAAATACAGATACCTGTTCAACTTTCATGGTTTTTCCCTCCTTGTCAGATCTGTCGTTTATCGATAACCCGGCTGGCCTTGCCTTCGAAACGCTGGAGAGATTTGGGTTCCACCAGCTTGATCTTGGCCGTGATGCCGAGAAAATCCTTCAAATCCTTGTTGATGCGCCTTTCAATCTTCTGCAGGACCCGGACCTCGTCGGCGTTGGAGAAGAGGGCGTCACTCACCTCGACCTGCACCTCCAGGGTATCGAGGGTGCCTACCCGGTCCACGATGAGCTGGTAATGGGGTTCGAGGCCCTGAATCCCGACGAGGACCGCTTCGATCTGGGAGGGGAAGACGTTGACACCCCGGATGATGATCATGTCGTCGCTTCTCCCGGTCACGCGATCCATGCGGTGATGGGTCCGGCCGCAGCGGCAGGGGGCGGTGATTATCCGGGAGATGTCCCGGGTCCGGTAACGGACCAGGGGGAAGGCCTCCTTGGTCAGGGTGGTGAAGACCAGCTCGCCCCTTTCTCCCGGAGGGAGTACTTCGCCGGTGTCGGGGTTGATAGTTTCGACAAGGAAATGATCCTCAAAGACGTGCATCCCCTCGCGGCCTTCCGTGCACTCCATCGATACCCCCGGCCCCATGATTTCGGAGAGCCCGTAGATGTTCAAGGCCATGATATCCATAGTGTTTTCTATTTCGTCGCGCATCTTGTCGCTCCAGGGTTCGGCGCCGAAGATGCCGACCCGGAGCTTCAGGGACCGCATGTCCATCCCCATGGCCTGTCCCTGCTCGGCAAGGTTCAGGGCGTAGGAAGGGGTGCAGCAGATGGCGGTAGGTCCGAAATCCTGGAGGATCATGAGCTGCCGCTTCGTATTGCCCCCCGACATGGGAATGACGCTGGCCCCCAGCTTTTCCGCGCCGTAGTGGGCCCCGAGGCCGCCCGTGAAAAGACCATACCCGTATGCGTTGTGAATGATATCGTTTTTTGTCAGGCCCGCGGCGACAAAACAACGGGCCATTAGTTCCGACCAGGTTTCAATATCCCGATGGGTGTAGCCAACCACGGTGGACCGCCCCGTGGTTCCCGAAGAGGCGTGCAGACGTACCACGTTGCTCATGGGGACGGCAAAAAGTCCGAAAGGATAGCCGTCCCGGAGGTCCTGTTTGGTGGTAAAGGGGAAGCGTTTCAAGTCTCCCAGGGTTTTGAGATCCTCCGGTTTTACTCCCGCCTCGTCAAAGCTTCTTCGATAGAAACCCACGGTGTGATACACCCTCTGCGCCACCTGCTGGAGCCGCTTCAACTGCTGTAGATCATGCACCCAACCTCCCCTTTATTCGTTGTTTAATTACTTATAGCAAAAGAAATTTTTCCGGGCAAGAGACAATAAGCGTAATTTATCCATTTAAGGGGGCTTTTTTATGGATCGGCGCGCGTCAACGGCGGAAACGGTACCACAGGCGGATGAGATGCACCGTGATTACCGCGACGACGATACGGGGGATATAGAGCCAGAAGGCATTCAATCCGACGGAGATGAACAGGGGGGGGTCTTCGACCATGGAATGGTTGATGCCGATGGAAAGATGGAGCATTTCGAGATCCTCTTTGGAGAGGTGCTCCGCCTTGGCCTCCTCGACGATTACCGCCCCGCCATAGGCGAGGCCAAAAATGATCGCCGTCATCCAGAGCAGCCCGACTTTCGCGTCCAGTCCCATAAGTTTGAGGAGGGGAGAGAAAAAACGGACGACGTAATTGATCCAGTCCAGAAACTTCATGGTCTCCAGCAGGGTCATGATGAACATGATGATCAAAAAGATCTTGAAGCACAGGACGGTGGTCGTCTGAAGCCAATGCCATAACATGTCTGCGAAGGGCAGATGGATCGGCGGCAGTGCCCCCGCCGCCGCTGTCGCTGCGGGGCCGGAAACCAGCCAGGGGCCGACGATCATCACGGTAACGGACGCGGTGATTATCCGGAACAGGGTTGCCTTTACGGGGTTAATCCCTGATTTGCCCTGGATTATTCCCTCCTGAATGAGGTTATGGGCCATGAGCAGGAAGATACCGATCAGGGTCATTTGTCCCTCGTTTAAGGGCAGAACGACCATGGCGGCAATCGCCCCGTAAATATTGGCCAGCATTCCTATCAACAAAGGGAGGGCGGCGGCCGGTGGCAGATGGAGGAGTCCCATGACCGGTGCCAGGAGGAAATCAAGGCGGCCGATCCAGCCGCTCCAGTCCAGGAGGGTGGTCAGCAGGGAAATGGGCAGGACGATTTTCATCATCCAGACAAAACCGTCCCAACCCTTGCGGACTCCCATTTTCAGCCCCGTCTTGACCAGGGCGCCATATTGAATTTCCGGGTTTTCCATCTTCCGCCCACTTATCAGATTTTTTCTGATCTTGCATCATTGCTGATGAATTATTATGGCTATTTTATCATAACAAATGATTTTTGGTCTTTACGCAACAAGAAAATATTGATACGAAAACCATATGATACTGAATATCCGCAGCAAGCTGATCCTGAGCTATCTGGCCATGGCCGTGCTGACAGTCCTAGCCAGCGCCTATGCCGTGGGGCATCTGCGAGATCTCAATAAACTGGCCTTCACGGTTATCCATCAGGATTTCCGGCTCGTGGAGACGGAAAAACAGATGATGGAAACGCTTCTGGCATGGGAAGGGGCCGAGAAGAAATATCTGATTTTAAAAGACCCCTCCATGGCGGATATCTTCTGGGCCCGTAGTCAGGATTTTCAATCCCAGTTGGCAATGCTGAAAAAAGATAGCCCCCAGGGACGGGACAATACGGTGGAACAGTTATCTCTGTTGTTCGGTCAATATAATGCAAATTTCCTCAAAGAAACATCCCTGGTAGGAGAAAACCGCATCGAAGAGGCGGTGGTCCTGTCGTCTCAAGAGGGGCGCATAATCATAGAAAAGATAGCTTTTTCGCTACGTTCGCTCCAGATGCAGTCGGAAAAGGATATCGATACCAGAATGAACGCCATAAACATCAAGGGGCAGGAAGCAGCACGGATGACGATTCTTCTGGCCGGAGCCAGTCTCATTGTCGGATTGTTCCTGGTGGCGGCCATTACCTTCAATATCTCCCGTCCTTTGAGAAAGCTTGAAAAAGCAACGGGTTTCATTGCGGAAGGGCATTTCGACACGCAGATCAACATCCGGCGGCGGGATGAAATTGGAAGTCTGGCCACGGCATTTAACGCCATGACCAAGCGCCTGAAGATCCTGGAAACGCTGAACCTTGACGCCAGCCCTTTGACGGGATTGCCGGGGAATCTGGCTATCGAACAGGAAATTGAACGGCGCCTCCAGGAGCAGAAACTCTTTTCCCTTTGTCATTTAGATCTCGATAACTTCAAGCCCTTTGCCGACCATTACGGCTATGCCTGGGGAAGTGAGGTCATCAAGGAAGTGGCCGTGATCCTGGAGGACTGCAAGCAGAGATGGGGCCACGTGGTGGATTTTATCGGCCATATCGGGGGAGACGACTTCATCCTGATTGCGGAACCGTTGCGGGCCGAAGCGATGTGTCGCTGTATAGCCGAAGAATTTGATCTGCGGATCCGGAAGTTCTATAGTGAAGAGGATCAGCAGCGTGGTTTTATCCTTGCCAAGGACCGTCAGGGTCAGCTGCGGGAATTCCCCCTCGTTACCGTGACCCTCTCCATCGTTACCGGCAATAGTTCCGTGTACCGGAGCCCGCTGGAGATGGCAAAGATGGCGGCAGAGGTCAAAAATTATGGTAAAACCCTCTCGGGGAGCAACTACGTGAAGAAAGAGGATATGGATGCTCGGACATCCGGATGAAGACTTTTTACGAATCCACAAAATTTGAACGTGTCACAGGATAGGAAATCGAGCTTTGCGTAAAAAAAAGACATCCTTCGTATCAATAGGAATAAAGATAAGCATCATGATCATCTTCATGATCTGCCTGGGTGCTTGCGCTACGACGAAGAACGCTCCCGTAGAGCCTCCCGGTAGTCTTGCGGCGCGCTTTCAGTCCGATACGGCCCTTTTCCAGGAAGGTTATGCCCAGCTCAGCGGCGAAGAACGCCCTGTTGATTATAGCAGGGCCCGAGAGGCCTTTGGGCTGCTGATAAATAAATATCCCAAGAGTAAGTGGCGAAATTACGCCAAGAGTTTCCTGATTCTCATGGATGAGACACAGACAGCCCGTGAACAGGCGGAAAATGAAAAGCAGTCATGTATCAAGATCAAGGCGCTGTGGGAGCATACGCAAAAGGAATGCCGCACCGACCAGTTAAAGGCGCAAGGCGAACTGTCTCGGTTACACAAGGAAAAAGAGCAGTTGAGGCAAGATAATGGCGAACTGTCTCGGTTACACAAGGAAAAAGAGCAGTTGAGGCAAGATAATGTGCAATTGCGGAACGAAAACGAGCAGCTGAAAAAAAACATCGAACAACTCAAACGGCTGGAAATCGAACTACAGCGGCGGGACAAGATCTTCCGGTAACTATAATCGTTCCATGGCCAGGGTAATCCCCAGGGCCGTTTTGACGTCCCGAATCTCTCCCCGCAGGAGTTTGTCTTTGGCCTCGCCCGGCGACATCCTGACTATTTCGATGTCTTCGTCGTCATCAGGAGGCAAGGGCGCCGCGTAGAGCTCCTGGGCAAGATAGAAATACATGTATTCATTCCCATATCCGGGAATCAGATACCCGTCAAAGAGGCTGGTTATCCGGCCGGCCTGAAAACCGGTCTCCTCTCCCAATTCCCTCTGGACGCAGACCTCCGGAGACTCCCCTTCGTCGATATTGCCCGCAGGGATTTCCAGCAGATATCCGCCGGTGGCATGACGATACTGCCGGATAAGAAGGAAATTGCCTTCCTCATCCACGGGAATCACGGCGATACAGGATTTATGGTCGATCCAACTCAAGCGGGACCTGTGGCCGTTGGGCAGTTGGACGTCTTCTTCCAGGACCTTGAAGACGCGACAATTATAAACTACGGGCATGGCTTGTTCCTTCCTTTGCTGGTTAATTGGTTTTCATAACGGCCAGAAGATGCCTTTCAATCTCTTCCTTGGGCAAGGCGCCCACGACCCGATTGATCAGTTTTCCTTCCCGGAAAAACAACAACGTGGGGATATTGCGGATATCGTACTGAGCTGCGGTAACAGGGTTTTCATCAACATTGAGCTTGGCGATCTTGATTCCCCCGGCGTATTTTGCGGCCAGCTCATCGAGAACAGGAGCCACCAGGCGGCAGGGGGCGCACCAGGGGGCCCAGCAATCGACGATAACGGCGCCCGTCACGGTCAGGACCTCCCGGGGAAAGGTCGCGTCGGTGGTATCGAAGGGTTTTTCCGTATCGCCGCCGACCACCAGGGGGGCGCTACAGCGTCCGCACAGGGGGCGATCGTTGAGACGCGTCTCCGGCATTCTGTTTTTTGTGCCGCAACTGAGGCAGCGGATAATCATGTCATCCAGAGGGGCCCGACACTTTCCACAGGTCGGTCGATCCTGCATATGTTCTCTAGGGATGCGGTTTTTCGTACCACAAGTGAGACAACGGATAATTAGTTGATCCTTTTCTACAGTCATAGCCTCTTACCTTTCAATCGCGACATTCACCGGTGTCGGACGCAGGATCCTTACCAGCTCCGCCGGGGTCATTTCGGCGAGAATCCCCCGATGGCCCGCATTGATGAGAATCGTGGGTAAAGATAGAATCGTTTCCTCAACGTAAATCGGCAGCGGTTTCCTCGTTCCAAAGGGGGAAGTGCCTCCGAACTTATAGCCCGTATATCTCTCCGCTACTTTGGGATCACACGGAATCACCATCTTGAGCCCGAGATTTCTGGCCAGCGATTTTGTCGAGACATCCCGGTCGCCGTGCATCAGGATGATCAAAGGGCTGGTATTCTCATCTTCCATGACCAGGGTTTTGATCACTATATGTTCATCCACGCCTAATTCCTGCGCGGAAGCCCTTGTTCCCCCCCGGTCTATGTATTTGTACGAGCGGAGAAGAAATTCGGCGCCATGGCTTTTCAGCGCCCGTATGGCCGGCGTCGCCGGGAACTTCTCTTTTGACATCAGGACCTCAAACGCCAAGGTAACATAATCATGATCGAACATCCTGGTTAAATTGGCTTCAGGGGCAAACGGCTCTTTCCAAATCTTTCCAGAGGCTTCCGGGTTTGACGGGTTTCCATGGGGCCTCGGGATCGGTAGCCGTGTGCAGGACCTTGTCTTCCTTGTCGAATAACTGAATCTCCCGAAAGCGCATCCGGTCCTCAGGGCAAGCCAGCTCCACTTCCATGATCAGATATTTGAAGTTTTTCAATGATTTCTTATACTGCGGGATTTCCCTCTTGATGTTTCTGCGAAAGAGACTCTTGGCCGAGGGTTCGATCCGGGCGGAAACGAGCACTTTCCCTGTGGAGGGACGGCTCATGCGGGTTTTGTCGATGAAAATGGCATCCCGGTACTTGGTGAAACCTATGAAACTCCAGGGGCCCTCCTCGGCAGCGAGGGCGTAACCACAGCCGCCCCAGAGCAGGAATAAACCAAAGAAAAGCAAGCTATAGTAACAGGTTGAACGTTTCATCTGAAGATGCCCCCGTATGTTTATGAATACATTGGGTGATACTCTCCCTCCCCTTCAAGGGGAGGGTTGGGGTGGAGATGGGTTTGCACAGCCATTTTATGAACATTAAGCTTCGCTTTCATTCCCCCGTTGTGACGGCGGCCCGTCATGTCAGTTTCATTGTTCCTCTCCATACCCCAATTGCCCTTTGACAGATCAAGGCGATCTATTGTAGCAAATGTGCAAGAAGTTTCCCAATGAAATTATGGAGCGTTCCCATGACCAGCATTTTAATCGTCTATCACACCCAGACAGGCAACACGGGGAAAATGGCCCAGGCGGTGGCTGCGGGGGCTCGCGCCATCGGGGATATCGATATCGTCTGTAAGAAGGCGGGAGAGGCTACCCTGGAAGATCTGCTCAAGGCCGACGGCCTGGCCGTCGGCACTCCGGAGAACTTCGGCTACATGTCCGGGATGGTCAAAGATTTTTTTGACCGCACCTATTATCCTGCCCAAGACAAGGTCTTCCGGAAACCCTACGTGGTTTTCATCAGCGCCGGCAACGACGGTACGGGGGCTCTCAAAGCCATCGAGCGGATTGCGCTCGGATACAAATTCAAGCCTGTTTATAACCCCGTCATTTCCCGGGGGCCCCTCACCCCGGAGATCCTGGCGCAGTGCCGCGAACTTGGCGGCGT
>JAPLJZ010000119.1 GCA_026388335.1 Deltaproteobacteria bacterium | reverse complement strand
TGATGGAAAGGTAATATACCGGAAAGGCTGCCAGCGAGGCGATCCTCTCCGCTCTGAAGAGGGCCAGGCGCTTGGGGACAAGTTCTCCCAGGACAAGAGACAGATAGGTGATCACCAGGACCACCAGGGCAAGTCCCAATGTCTCGCTGTAGGGACGAAAAATTGAAAACTGCTGCAGATAGGTGCTTAGTGATTTTGCTATGGTTACGCCGCCATAGGCCCCAGACAGGATGCCAATGAGGGTGATGCCGATCTGGATGGTAGAGAGAAAACTCCCCGGTTCCTCCGATATGCTCAGCGCCTTCTCAGCCCCGGTATCCCCACTTTCCGCCTCGACCTTCAGCTTTGCCCTTCGTGAGGAAACCAGGGCCATCTCTGCCATGGACAGTGCCCCGTTAAGCAAAACGAGAAACAGCAGGACCATGACCTCAATGGGCAAAGAATACATGATTTATGATTTCCGAGGAAAAAAGGGTTCCCGATGATCTTTCATATTTAGCCTGATGTGTATTTCTAGGGTAATATAAGAATAATCTTCATCTTAGTCAAGGAAAACAGTGACAGGAGATATCCATTATTGTGTAGATAGATATTTTGTGCTTTATCTGACCGTCAAGTCGCTGGCGCCCGGGGCGACAATCAAATTACTTGTCGGGAGGTCTGATTGAGCCATCATCTTGTAAAAACAGGTTACACCGGCCTCGTTGAGCGTCTCAACCGCTTTTCCCAGGGGGCGCCGCCTTCGGAATCTCTCTTCAAGATCCTGAAGGTTCTTTTCAGCGAGCGGGATGCGGCGATGGTCTCCCAGTTGCCCATCCGTCCTTTCTCAGTGAAGAGGGCGGCGCGGATTTGGAAGCTTTCAGAGGTGGAAACCCGGAAGATTCTTGAAGACCTGGCGGAGCGTGCTATCCTGCTTGATGTGGAAAAAGACGGCGTTCAGACTTATATCCTGCCGCCGCCCATGATCGGGTTTTTCGAATTTTCCCTGATGCGCCTCCGGGGAGACATCGACCAAAAGGCCCTGAGCGAGCTTCTTCATCAGTACGTCCACGTGGAAGACGATTTTCTCAAGGCCCTCTTCATGACGGGGGAGACCCAGGTGGGGCGTATCTTCTTTCACGAGCCGGCCATCCCCGAACCCGATGCCGTCAGCCTGTGCATCCTCGATTACGAGCGGGCGACGGAGGTGATCAAAACGGCAGCTCACCGGGGCATCAGCCTCTGTTACTGCCGCCACAAGATGGCCCATCTGGGTCGGGACTGCGACGCCCCCAAAGAGATCTGCATGACCTTCAATGAACCTGCCCAGGCCCTGATCAAGCACCACCATGCCCGCTCCGTGAGCAAGGAGGAATGTCTGGACCTGCTCCAGGCCGCTTGGGATCATAAGCTCGTGCAGTTCGGCTCCAACGTCCGGGAGGGGATCGGCTTCATCTGCAACTGTTGCGGCTGTTGCTGCGAGGCGATGGCGTCGGCCCGGCGGTTCGGCCTGATGCATCCCATTCATACGACCAACTTTCTGCCCGCTTTGTGGGATGAAAAGTGCAAGGGCTGCGGTCGTTGTGTTTCGGTCTGTCCAGTTGCGGCCATGAGTCTCGTGACAGCCAACGATCCCCGCAAGCCAAAACGAAAAAAGGCCCATCTCAACGAAGACATCTGCCTGGGTTGCGGGCTTTGCGTCCGGGAATGTCAAGACGGCGCCATTGCCCTGAAAGAAAGGGCGCAGCGGGTAATCCCGCCTCTGAACGCCGTCCATCAGGCCGTCGTTATGGCCATCGAGCGGGGGAAACTTCAGAACCTCATTTTCGACAATCAGGCCCTCATGAGCCACCGGTTCATGGCCGCCATACTGGGGACTATCCTCAAGCTCCCGCCGGTCAAGCAGCTCATGGCCAGTGAACAGGTGAAATCCCGTTACCTCGAAGCCCTGCTCCGTCGGGTGGGGATGTCGGCAGGATAAAATAAATCCGATTCTAAATCGGAATAAGATAGTAGTCGTGTGGTGTCAGCGGTACAGGAGGTCCATCATGTCGAGCATCGGCCCGGCCGATTCTTTCTTGATAATCCTGACCGGCGTCAGATAGTCTCCGCCGATTTTCCGCAAGAAGGTTTCCAGGGCCGGTCCATCGGGGCAAGAACCGGAGCCGCCGTAGGTGGTGCAGGCGAAGGATGCCCAGATGCCGGCTTCCGCCATGGCATTATGGAAATCAGGGAAGGTGAATCCCTTTTTCCCTGTCAGCGCCGCGGCAAGGCCGGCGGCAAAGGCGTCGCCAGCCCCCGTGGTATCCATAACCCTTTCCGGGGGAAGGAGGGACTGGCCATAGATGAGGCCGTCCTTCCCGTCGCCATAAGTGCCCAAGGCGCCGAAACGGCCCATGCTGATTACGCCGTTGATCTTTCGGTCCGTAAACCAGTCGATGATCTCCCGCAGGGAGGGGAGACGCTCTTCCTTTTTCATCAGGTTCTTGTACTCCCAGATATTCATCTGGATAACCGTCGCCTGTTGGAAGGCGTCTTCCCAGAACTCGATACCCAATTCGATCTGGCTATGACCGAGGTTCAGGAAGATAGGCGCTTTTCCCTGCCAGCGGTCGATGATATAGCGGGTGCATTCGCCGGGCACATGAGGATGGCCGTTGCTCTTGTCGCTGTAGATGTGGCCGATCATAACCGCGCCCGGCGTTATCCCGAGGCGCTCTTCAATATCTTGGAAGCGTTTTTCCAGATGGCGCCGGAAGCTTTTACCCTCGACGAATTTTTCCGAAAAGACGGTAGTCTGAAGCTGGTTGACAAGGATTGTGGAACGGGGGGTTCTGACGTTGGGTACGAAAAATTGACGGGGAGCCAGGAACTTTTTCAGGCGTTTCGGGCCAGGAACTTTTTCTGCGGCGGCGAGGATGCTTTCCCGGATCAATTGCCCCAGCGGATCATTGCCGACGGGCAGGATGGGCAGGACCTCTCTCCCCGCGGCAAGAAGCCTGAGGGTGTAGTTCAAGCCGCTTCCCCCCAGACTTTCTTCCTGTTCCACGATATGTTTTCTGCCCAACTGGAGCAAGCCGTCGCATAGAAGGATATTTTCAAAGGCCCCGCTGCCGACGGCGATAACAGGGGCCCGGTTTTCTTGTACTGCCTGCATAGTTTTTCCCATAGGAGATGGAAGCCGGTTTTGAAGAGTCCGTTATGATTTGATAGTGGAATTATTATCCTATCGCCGCTTTTACTACCTCCGCTACCTGTCGGCAATGTAGCTCCGTTTCCTCATCCGTCGGTCCTTCCACCATGACGCGGCACATGTTCTGGGTTCCCGAATAGCGTACCAGGACCCGTCCCTTTTCTCCCAGAATATCTTCCACAACCTTGATCGCCTGGACAATCTCGGGGATGGTTTCAATATCCGGTTTTGATTTTACATCGATGTTGATCAATTTCTGGGGGAAAACGGCCATTACCTTCGCCAACTCGGAGAGGGGTTTCTTTTCTTCCTGCATGGCGATAAGGACCTGCAGAGCGGTCATGATGCCGTCCCCGGTCGTATGATCATGGAGAAAGATCAGGTGCCCCGACTGCTCACCCCCGATGGACGCCCCCCGGACCTTCATCTCTTCGAGGACATACCGGTCTCCCACCTTGGCGGCGACCATGTCAATATCCAGTGATTTAAAAGCCTGCAGGAGGCCAAGGTTGCTCATTACCGTGGCAACGACCAGGTTGTTGGTGAGAATCCCTTTTTTCTTCATTACCTTGGCGCAGATGGCCATGAGGTGGTCCCCGGTCAGGACGTTGCCCTTCTCATCAACGGCGATGAGGCGG
>JAPLJZ010000055.1 GCA_026388335.1 Deltaproteobacteria bacterium | reverse complement strand
TTTACCTGGGTATGAAACCACAGAAAACGCTCGTAGATGACCTTTGCGGACATGAATTTTTTGACCTCCGAAAAAATATGAATAATTCATCAAAGTTAAATATATGATAATATTGATGAATTTACGAAAGTTCGAAAAAATGTTGTTTTGAACATCACGAAAAAATGTGGTTCCGGAATAATTACCGCACCTCTTTAGTCATCCCGTCGGGGAAAATAGAACAGTTCCCTTTTATCTTCCGAATTGCTTTACTGGAGCTGCGGCTCCCCTTCTTCCGTACCCTCAATGCCCAGGGTCTGGAGGATACTGGCCGCCGTCCGACGGACGTCCTGGAGGGCCACCGCCAGCTCCTGCCGGTTTTCTTCGCTCCAGGCTTCGGGTTGCAGATTTGCCAGCTTGTCGTTGAAGGCGACCGCCTGGTTAATAAAGGCTGTCTCTTTGGGAACTCTGGGTTTGGCCGGTGTCGGGGCGGCGCTTTTTTTGGCCTCCTGCGCCATGTAGTGATCGAAAACTGCGCGCATGCCCTTTTCCGTCTTGGCCCCGGCGGCCTCCATAAGCACCGTCTTGGGAATGTTGGGGTTCGAACGCGCCTGGTTTAGAATATCTTCGGGGAGATTGGTAATAGTCAGGGTCTTGGAGACGGAGGACTGGGTCTTGCCGAGCATGTCGGCAAGCTGGTACTGGTTGTAGCCCTCCTCGACCATGAGCAGCTTCATGCCTTCCGCCTCCTCCACGGGGGTCAGGTTTTCCCGGAGGAGGTTCTCAACCAGAGAAATTTCCCGGTGCTTCCCTTCGACATAAATGCCGGGAATCGTGGTGATGCCAGCCTGTTTCGACGCCGCGAGGCGGCGCTCCCCGGCGACGATAAAGAGGCTTCCCTGATCGTCCTGGCGAAAGAGGATCGGCTGCAGGACGCCGTGTTTCTGAATGGAGGCGGCCAGTTCGTTGAGCGCTCCCGGGTCGAGATATTTCCGGGGTTGCTGTGGGTCCGCCAGCAAGGAGTTGACATCGAGATTGTATATTTGCCCTTTGGAATAAGCTGTAACCATTGTGACCATTGCCGCCCCTCCTGATATTTGGTTGATATTAAATAAGAGCAAGTTCAAGGAATGTCAATAGATATTGACAGATAATTCATCATCGCCTATATCATCGACATGTCCTATATTCGGATAGCGGTAACTGATTCTCCTTCGCGGGGGGGGAGTGCCCCAGCGATAGGAAAATGAGCCCGGGAGTTGATATTTCTTTTCTCGGTGATTAGGATAGTGTATCTTGCGATGCGATCTTTAGAAATGGAAGCACAGGAAATGGTCTTTACTTCAAGAAAACTAAAGGCAGTATTCGTAGCGGCCCTGCTAGGGTTTATTCTATGCAGCGGCGCTGTCTGGGGGCAGGACTCGTTTCCCAAGTCGACGGGGGCGGTGAATGATTTTGCCGGGGTCATCGCGCCGGAGTATAAGGACCAGATGGAAAAGCTGGCTCAGGAGGTCTGGCAGAAGACGGGGACGGCAATCGTCGTCGCCACGGTGGCCACCCTGGGGGAAAACGAAGAAATAAACGATTATGTCAATCGCCTTTATCGGGCCTGGGGGATCGGGAAAAAGGGCGAAAATAAAGGTGTGCTGATGTTTCTGACCGTCAAGGAACGGAAGATGCGCATCGAGACCGGCTATGGCGTCGAAGGCATCCTGCCGGACGGTCTGGTCGGGGAAATCAGGGATAAATACATGATCCCCTTTTTCCGCCAGAATCAGTACGGAAAAGGTATGGCCAACGGGATGATCGCCATTGCCTCCGTCGTGGCTAAAGACGCGGGTGTGACCCTTACGGGAAACCCGGCCATCGAACAGCCGCGCCGGACAAGGGCGGCGCAAAAGGGCGGTCTGAATATCTGGACGATCTTGATTATTATCGCTGCCCTTGGTCTCCTGCTGGGAACGAAGCAGGGCAGGGACATCCTTCCCTGGTTGATTTTGATGAGCATGGGTGGCGGCGGCAGAGGCGGAAGCGACGGCGGTGGGTTTGGAAGCTTCGGAGGTGGCGGCTTTGGTGGTTTTGGCGGCGGTGATAGCGGCGGCGGCGGCGCCGGGGGAGATTTTTAAGGGGGTAGAAAATGGGTAAAGCGCCTGAGCAACCGGAAAGAATATTTTCGCAAATTACGGAAGATTATCGGAATATTTTCGGGGACGATCTTTTGTCGATCATTCTTTATGGCAGCGGCGCCTCCGGACATTATGTTCCCGGAAAGTCTGATCTAAATTTTCTTATGGTATTGACGGACAAGGGGATGGAGGGCCTGGAAAAGGCAATGGATACGGTGACGCGCTGGCGGAAAAGTCGGGTCCAGGTTCCTCTTTTCATGACGAAGGATTATATATACTCCTCCCTGGATGCCTATCCCATTGAGTTTCTCAATATGAAGCTCAATCATGTCCTGGTATACGGAAAAGATGTTTTCGAGGGGCTTGAGATCCATCCCGGGCATCTGCGCCTGCAGGTCGAACGGGAGCTCAAGGGCAAAATCCTTCATCTCCGCAAGCGTTTTCTGGAGACGGAAGGGAAGGAAAAGCCTGTTCGGGAACTCATCAGGGTGTCCCTGACCGCCTTTCTTTCGTCCTTCAAGGCCCTGTTGTATCTCCTGGGTCTTGGTATCCCTCAGGAGCGGCGGGATATAATCACGGCAACCGCCCAGGCGGTGGGGGTGGATGCAGCGGTCTTTATGAAATGCATGGCCATCCGCGAGGGGGTGGATAAGTTTTCCAGGACCGAGCTTATGGACATTTACAAGGATTATGTAAAAGAGATCGATCAACTCTGCCGGCGCGTGGATGAGCTGAAAGTGGCGCCGGAGTAGATGAGGGCGGTCAATAAAAACGGAATAATAGAAAAATAAAATAATTTATGAAACAAGGAGGTTAGGATATGTCCAAGGGAAAGATGATTCTCGTCGGGGTACTAGTCGGTATCTTGTTGTTGGCAATATCGCTTTATGGTTTCTTCCGGGGGACCTATAATCAATTTGTGTCCCTCGATGAGGGGGTGAAGAGCTCGTGGGCTCAAGTTGAAAACCAGTTGCAGCGGCGTTTCGATCTGATCCCGAACCTTGTCGAGACGGTCAAGGGTTACGCCAAGCAGGAAAAGGATGTCCTGGTGGAAGTGACCAACGCCCGGGCCAAGGTCGGCGGGGCGAATACCGTCCCCGATAAGATCAATGCCAATAACGAACTTTCCGGGGCCTTGAGCCGGTTGCTCGTGGTGGTGGAAAAATACCCCGATTTGAAGTCCAACCAGAACTTCCTCCGTTTGCAGGATGAACTGGCGGGAACGGAAAACCGCATCGCCGTGGAACGCAAACGTTACAACGATACGGTCAAGGTTTACAATGTGGCCATCCGGAGCTTCCCCGCCAATATCCTGGCCGGGATGTTCGGTTTTAATAAGGCCGCTTTCTTTGAAGCCCCGGCGGCGGCAAAAGCCGTTCCCCAGGTCAAGTTCCAATAAGAAAAATGTGGGGGTCAGGGTGGGGATGGGGTTATTTGGCCAGGTAACCGCCATCGTTGATTAGGACGTGCCCGGTCATGTAGGCAGAGGCGTCCGAGGCCAGGAAAACGGCGACGCCCTTCATGTCATCCATGTCGCCTACTCTGTGGAGGGGGATCATGTTGAGGGTAGCCTCATAGGCGGCCTTGAATTCCGGTTTCTCGATATAGGCCATCATATCCGTTCTGAAAAAGCCGGGAGCAATGGCGTTGACCCGGATATGGTAGGGGGCCAGTTTTACGGCGAGATTCATGGTCAGGACATTGATGGCTGCTTTGGTGGAGTTGTAGGGAACGGCCGGGTGGACGGCTTCTTCGGAACCACGGAACGCCATGATCGAAGAGATGTTTATTATCGAGCCGCTGCCCTGTGCTTTCATTATGTTGGCGACCTTCTGGGTCAGAATCCACACGCCCCGCACGTTGATGCTGAAGAGCTGATCCCATCTGTCCAGGGGGAAATCCAGGGTCGGGGCGCCCCAGGTGGCGCCGGCATTGTTCACAAGAATATCGACGCGGCCGAACTTCTCCACGGCAGTCTGGACCATTTGTTCGATGTCTGCTTCTTTGGCCAGGTCGCAGGAGACGGCAAGGGCGCGGATACCGTAATCCTTTTCCAGTTCCAGCGCCGTTGCTTCCAGATTTTTCATCTTCCTCGATGTGACAACCACATCCGCCCCCGCCTCCGCAAGGCCCGTAGCGATAAACTTGCCGATTCCACGGCCGCCGCCGGTCACGATAGCTACTTTACCCTTGAGATTGAACATTTCCTGAAGTTTCATATATTGGCCTCCATTAGAGTTGATAATGATGTTTTTTTATAGAACCAGGTTCATAGCCTGTCAAGGCGATAATATCCTTCACAACAATGTCTTGACCATCCATCGGATTCTATGTTACTTTTCACAAAAGTTTTATAATGACAACCGGATCTTCAGGAGGATGGTATGGAGATTGACGCCAAAAAGGAAGGGCAGACCGTCATCATTGTTTTGACGGGAAGAATGGATGCCGTTTCGGCCCCGCAGTTCGACAAAACCGTGGACGACTTCATAGAACAGGGAGAAACTCGGATCCTCATCGATTTTAAGACCCTCGAATACATCAGCAGCGCCGGACTCCAGAGCATTCTGGCCCTGGCAAAAAGACTGGAAATAACCAGCGGGACGGTTCTCCTGAGTGATTTGAACGGGGCAGTAAAGGAAGTATTCGAGATATCGGGATTTTCTTCCATATTCCCCATTTTTGATAACCTCGACGCTGCCAAGGCGTCCATATAACGGTCAACGTATATGTCCCTGTTACATATTATCCTGCCTGCCAAGATGGATAATCTTGAAAACTTTATCCAATCACTATCAATGTGGCTACAGCAGCATGGCATGGCCACTGAGAAAATACATAGGGTGGAACTTGCCGTTGAAGAGGCCCTGGTGAATATTATTCGTTATGCCTACGAGGGACAAACGGGGGATGTGGAGTTACGCGGGGGTATTACCGATGATCAGCGCTTTGTCATCGAAATATTGGACAGCGGCGCTCCCTTTGATGTTTGCACCCTTCCCAAACCCGATATTCATTGCAGTATTAGGGACCGCAAGATAGGCGGTCTCGGGGTTTTTCTGATTCAGCGCATGGTTGACGAACTGCTCTACCGACGGGAGGGGGACAAGAACGTCCTGACGATGTTCATAAACCGGAACAACGGACGGTTAGCAAGTTCGCGCCAGGACATTCATGCCGACGCTTAATGAGGGCATAAGGAGTAAGGGCCAATGACCGACAGCATCAGAAAATCAAACATCCGGGTGGAGAGGTATTTGCGCGCCACGGTGCTCAATGATGTCGTGGAACTGGAAAAACGGGTCTGGAAGAAGGAGGGCTACCGGGAGGTTAATGCCCCGATGCTCTATTTTGAGTTGGCCTATCTAACCAACGGACTCATTTTGACTGCCTTTGATGAGGGGGTCTATTCCCCGCAAGAAAGAGAAGCCATGGCCAGGGAGGATCCCTGGTACGAAGGAGATCACCCCATTGGATTTGCTGCCCTCTTTGCTGATTTCGACCATAACGGTCCTTTCTGGTATGGCGCCCGGATGGGCGTCGATGAGCGCTATCAGGATAAAAATGTCGGAGATGCCATGGTGGCTGTCATGTACGAGACTGCCAAGGAGCGGAATATCCCGAGGATCCGCTGGACATTTGACCCTTTGCAGTCCCGCAACGGTTATATCTATTTGCGCAAGATGGGCGGGCTTGTCCGTGAAATCGGCTTCAATTATTACAGCGCTGTTTTTACCAACGATCAATTCAATAGAGGGATCTCTACGGACCGGTTTATTATTGAATGGCTGATCGGATCGGATCGGGTCCGGGAGCGCATGGAAGAGGGAAAGATACCGGAATTGGACCCGGCAATCATCACCTCCGAGAATGCGATCAACGAGATCGAAATCGGAGCGGATGGCCTGGAAATGCATGGCGAGAAATGGCTTTTTCAATCTAATCAAAGTCCCATATTTATTGAAATTCCCTATAATCAGGACCGTCTACTCAAGGCAGACCGCGTTCGGGCCCAGTCCCTGCGGGACAAATGCCGGGCGCTATTTATGCACTACTTAGCCCGGGGTTATGTGGTCACGGATTTTGTCCTCAAAAAATCCCCGGACGGCCGAAGGCATGTATATTACCGACTCGATCAGGACATTCAATGGCAGAAACTGCGCCTGTAAAAGACCCCAGATTCCGTATCCGGACCAAGATGCTCCTGGTGCTCCTGGGAATCTCTCTCGTTCCCCTCGTCGTGTTTGGTTATATCGCCCAGCGGGACATCGAGGAGGTCAGCCGTTATACCGTAAAGGCCAGCACCGCCATCGGCGATAGCGCCTCTACGGACAGTGCCCAGGCGTTGGAGAATCTTGGCGCCGGCATGATCCGTCAGAGGGCGATCGACGTCGCCCTCCAATGTCAGATTTTCCTCCGTCGCCACCCCGGTGTGTCCATCGAAAAATTTCAGGCGAACAAGGAGTTTCAGCAGATTGCCGTCCAGTCCGTAGGCGATACCGGCTATACTATCGTTTTTGACAGGAAGGGAGTCATGCGCTTTCATCCCAATCGGGAACTGGTCAATTACGACATGCACAACTGGAAGGATATGCTGCCGGGCTTCTGGGCCCTCTTCGAGCAAACCCTGGACGGTTCTTCCGGAGGGGGGTATTACAACTGGCAGGATTCGGATCGCGTCATCCGCCGTAAGTTCATGTATATTGCCCCCATCAAGGGAACGCCCTACATGGTGGCGGCGACGACCTATATCGATGAATTTTCCCGCCCTGCCGAGGACACGAAGCAGCGCATTGCCACGGCGACGGCGAAGATCCGCGATGAGATCAATAAGGGCATAGACGGCATACGTTACAGTTTCATGATGATCATGGCGGCTATGTTGCTCATCGTTGCCACCATTTCCTTTTTGCTCTCCCGGATGATTACCAACCCCATTCTGGCCCTGATCAAGGGAGCCAAGGCCATCGGTCGCGTGGAAATGGAACATACCGTCGAGGTGAAGACGGGAGACGAACTCGAAGAGTTGGCCGATTCCTTCAATAAGATGGCCCGGGACCTCAAGTGGCACATGGAAGATCTTAAATGTACGACGGCGGAAAAAGAACGTCTGCAAAGGGAACTGGAAATCGCCCGGGGCATCCAATTGCGTCTTCTCCCCCAGCACCCGCCATATATCGGGGGGATTGACCTTGCCGCCAGCAACCTTCCTGCCCGGGAGGTAGGAGGAGATTTTTATGATTATATTCCCGTATCCCTTGACGCCTGGGGGCTGGTCATTGCCGATGTATCGGGGAAGGGGATGCCGGCGGCCATCTTCATGGGGCTATCAAGGACCATTGTCCGGGCCAGTGCAACGGACAATCCCTCGGCGGCGGCGGCCATTAGTCAGGCCAACGAGCTGATCTGTCGGGATTCTACCTCGGGAATGTTTGTCACCCTGTTCTATGCCATCCTGAATGTGAAGGAAAAACGCCTGCGCTATGTAAATGCCGGTCACAACCCGCCATTTATACTTAAACGTGACTCAGAG
This sequence comes from Deltaproteobacteria bacterium, assembly GCA_026388335.1. Lineage (GTDB taxonomy): Bacteria > Desulfobacterota > Syntrophia > Syntrophales > UBA8958 > UBA8958. The sequence goes on along the minus strand of JAPLJZ010000055.1, from coordinate 1,150 downwards.
GAGATTACCGTCCTGAAGACGCGGGGCATTGCCCTCGGCGTCGTCCATTTCATCGACTTGCAGGAGGCCGAAGTGGATCTTGCCGCCGGGGATCTGCTCGTTTGCTATACCGACGGGGTGACGGAAGCGATCAACCACCTTGAGGAGGCCTATGGTGAAAAAAGGTTGATCGAGACGGTCAAGAAGTACCGTCATCTGCCTGCCCGGGAGATCATCGGGAAGGTTGAGGACGATGTGATGGCCTTTGCCGGTCAGGAACCCCAGTACGACGACATTACAATGCTCGTCATGAAGGTACTGTAGTTCCCATTCCAAATCAAAGCGCTATCCTCGTTGGCATCGGCAATCGGCTCCTCGACGTATGAAAAATACGCCTGCGTCGCCTCTGCCTTGCCGCCTTGATTTCATCTTTGATTTGGAATTGGAATTACAGGACTAAGGTATGGCGCTTGCGGATGATCCGGCCGGGGAGCGCCTCCGTGTGTTCTCCTTCGAAGATAACCGGTTTTCCATTGACGATCACGTAAGGAATGCCCTCCGGATATTGATGGGGATCTGTCCACGTGGATCTGTCGATGATCCGGTCGGGATCGAAAATCACCAGATCGGCAAAATTACCCACTTTGATCTGTCCCCTTCCATAGAGACCGAATTTCCTCGCCGCCAGAGAAGTCATCTTTTCGATGGCCCGTTCGAGACTCATGATCTTCTCTTCCCGGACATAACGGCCCAACATGCGCGGAAATGTTCCGTAGGATCGCGGGTGAGGCTTGTCCTTGCCTAAAGGGCCGTAAGGGGCCCGCGCCCAGCCGTCGGAGCCGATAATAACGAGAGGATGAAGGATAATTCTTTTGAAATTGTCTTCGTTCAAAGAAAAGTTGATCATCCAGACTTGGTCTTCTTCCGTAACCAGCAGGTCCCGGATGAAGATATAAGGTTCCTTGCCGGCGTCCCGGGCGGCCCGCCGGATACTCTTGCCCGCCAGGTGTTCATTGTCCTTGCGCAGGACGGAGGATATAAAGACATTGTCCCAGGAACCGACCTTCTCTTCCTGAGCTGATACATGAGCTCTGATTTTTTCATCAAAAGCGGGGTCCTGGAGGCGGGCAAGATACTCGGACGTGGTGCCCTGTTGGATCCACGGGGGCAT
>JAPLJZ010000004.1 GCA_026388335.1 Deltaproteobacteria bacterium | reverse complement strand
GGAAATAGCGTAGTCAATGCCATGATCGGCGCCATGCCCCATTAACAAAAGTGATCAGGGAGCACATTATGAAAGAAAAGGTACAAAAAGCGATCGACAAGATTCGGCCAAACCTTCAGGCGGATGGCGGGGATGTTCAACTCATCGATGTCACGGACGACGGAATCGTGAAAGTAAAGCTCCTCGGGGCTTGTCACGGTTGCCCCATGGCCCAGATGACGCTGAAGAATGGAATTGAAAGTTTTCTGAAGAAGGAAATCCCGGAAGTCCGGGAAGTCATATCTGCATAAATATTTACAAGAAAAGGAGACAGTAAAAATGGCTTACATCATCACAGACGAGTGCATAGCTTGTGGTTCCTGCGAAGACGAATGCCCACTAGAGGCCATAAGCGAAGGCGAAGACAAATACGTAATTGACCCCAAGGTCTGTAACGACTGTGGAGCGTGTGCGGATCAATGTCCCGTTGAGGCCATCATTCCCGGGAACGATAAATAAGACTGCAATCCGTATCTCTTCATTTTATCACCCAGAACTAAATATTATTATGGGATTATTCGTCACCTTTGAAGGCATAGAAGGCTGTGGAAAAACCACCCAGATTCTTCTGGCAGCAGATTACCTCGCCAAGCGGGGAATTCCCTGCCTCCGGACGGAGGAACCGGGAGGCACCACCCTGGGAAGAAAACTTCGGGAGATGCTCCTCAATCGCGGCCCGTTCATTTTCTACCCGGAGACGGAACTGCTGTTATTCACTGCCGCCCGGGCGCAGCACGTGCGGGAAGTCATTCTTCCCGCCCTTGAGGAGGGAAAGGTGGTCCTCTGCGACCGCTTTGCCGATGCTACATTGGTCTACCAGGGTTATGCCCGGGGACTGGATATCGAGGCGATCCGTTTTCTCAATGCCTTTGTTACGAACTCTCTGAAGCCTGATCTGACCATACTTTTCGATCTGCCGGTGGAGGTGGGGCTAAACCGGGCACGGGAGAGAATCGCCCGCCTCAACCTGGCGTCGCGGGAAGACCGGTTTGAAGAAGAAGACCTGGCGTTTCATAAAAAAATCCGCGAAGGGTATCTCTTGCTTGCCCATCAGGAAAAAGACCGCTTCCGGGTCATTGATGCTGCGGGTTCCATAGCCAATCTTCAGGATACAGTTCGTTTCCACCTTGATTCAGCTTTAAGGGAATAAGTAAGTCTGACCCCATAGGATTAAGGATATGTCCTTTCTGGATATCTACGGTCATGAAAAACAGATCGCCCTGTTGAAGTCCGCCATCACCGGTGGACGCCTTGCCCACGCCTACCTTTTTCACGGCCGGGAGGGAATCGGTAAGAAAGCCGCCGCGATGGCCTTTGCGGCGGCCATTCTCTGCGACAGGAAACAGGCGGAAGCCTGCCATACCTGTCTGTCCTGTAAAAAAACCGCTCACGGCAATCATCCCGACCTGATTACCATTGCCGCAGAAGGGGCCTTTATTAAAATTCAAGCCGTCAAGGATCTTCTCCATATGGTGGCCTTTCGTCCTTTGGAGGGGGGACGGAGGCTGTTTATCATCGATGAGGCAGACCGGATGAATCAGGCTGCCGCCAATGCCCTTTTAAAGACCCTTGAAGAACCATCACCGGCAAATATTCTCGTCCTGATTACCTCAAAACCATACACCCTTCCCAGAACGATTCTTTCCCGCTGCCAGCAGATCCGGTTCAGCCCCTTGCGACAGGAGACCGTGGCCGCATATCTTGAGAAAATAGAGTCCCTTGCCCATGAGACGGCCAGGATGATTGCCGCCGCGGCCGAGGGAAGTATCCAGCGGGCGCTGCAACTCAAGCGAGACGATTACCTTGCCGATAGAAAGACCGTCATGGGGCATATCGCCGCCGACCATTCCGGAGATCCCCTGCAAAGGCTTTCCCTGATGAGGTATCTGGGAAAAGATAAAAAAGACGTCCCTGAAAAGCTCTCCATCCTCCTGTCCTGTTTCCGGGACGCCCTGGTATGGAAGGAACTTCCGGGAGACCAGACGCCGGCAAATAGCGACGAGAAGGACGCCATCCAGGCCATAACCCGCTTAACCACCGATGATATCCTCTACAACCTGCAAACCATCTCCGCGTCTATCCGCGCCCTTGAGTACAATGCCAATAAGCTGTTGACTTTAGAGGCCATGACGTTTACACTCCGCCTTTAATTCAATCAACGTCTTTATGGATACTCATGGCTGACCCGGATATTGTTGGAATCAAGTTTAAACGCGAAGGGAAAATTTACAATTTTTCCACCGCCGGCATTTCCCTGCAAAAAGGCGATCCCGTCATTGTTGAAACAGATCATGGCATGGCCTTTGGCGTAGTTGTTGCGGATATGGCTGCTCCTGCGGGGGAGCTGCCCGCTGGTATTCACAAACCCATCCTTCGGCAGGCAACCGATGAAGATGTGCAGATACAGGCGGAAAATCAGCTCCTGGAAAGGGAAGCCCGACGTTATTGCACCGATAAGGTCAAGCAGCGCGAGCTTCCCATGAAGATCGTGGATGTCGAATATCTCTTCGATCGCAGTAAAGTCGTTTTCTATTTTACGGCGGAGAACCGGGTTGATTTCCGGGAATTGATCAAGGATCTAGTGCAGAGATTCAAAGCGAGGATTGAACTGAGACAGATCGGAGCCCGGCAGGAGGCCCGCATGATCAGGGGAATGGGGATCTGTGGACGAGAAGTCTGCTGTGCGACCCTCCTCCACAATCTGGATCGGGTGTCTGTAAAAATGGCCAAGGAACAGAGCATGTCCCTCAATCCGGAAAAAATATCGGGACTTTGCGGCCGGCTCATGTGCTGCCTCGCCTTCGAATATGACTCCTATCTGGCGATGAAAAAAGACATGCCCAAATGCGGAAAGTTGATTCAAATCGACGACGCCCGCGCCAAGGTCATTCGCCAGAGCGTCCTGAAGGGAGAGATCACCGTGGAAATGGAAACCGGGGGGGAGCGGATCGTCAAGATGGAAGACCTATAAGAAAGGGACGGTTGTTGTGGAAAAACTTTTTTACGTTACGACACCTATTTATTACGTCAACGCCTCGCCCCATATCGGCCACGCCTATACAACCATTGTCGCCGACGTGCTGGCACGCTACTACCATCTATCCGGTTTTCGCACCTTTTTTCTGACCGGCACCGATGAGCACGGCGACAAAATCGCCGAGGCGGCCCAACAGGCAGGCGTCGATCCCAAGACTTATGCCGACGGGATCAGCGCGCAATTCCGAAACCTCTGGCCGGAACTGAGCATCAAAAACGATTACTTCATCCGCACCACCGATGAAAACCATATGCAGGTTGTCCGCACGATTCTTCAGAAGGTGTACGACACGGGGGATATCTATTTCGGGCACTATGAGGGACATTATTGCGTGGGCTGCGAGCGTTTTTACATGGAGAAGGAGCTCGTGGATGGGCTTTGCCCCGATCATCAATGCAAACCAGAATTTCGGAAGGAAAGCAATTATTTCTTCCGGATGAGCAAATACCAGGATTGGCTTATCCAGCACATTCAAGAGCATCCCGATTTCATTCGTCCCGAACGCTACCGCAACGAGGCCTTGGCGTTTCTGAGAGAACCGCTGGAAGATCTCTGCATCTCCCGTCCGAAGACCCGCTTAACCTGGGGCATTACCCTGCCCTTCGACGATAATTATGTGACCTATGTCTGGTTTGACGCGCTGATCAACTACATCACCGGCATCGGCTATCCGGATGGGGAGAACTTCCGGACATTCTGGCCCGTAGCGGAGCACCTGATCGCCAAAGATATTCTCAAGCCCCACGGCATCTACTGGCCAACGATGCTCAAGGCCGCCGGGATCGAGCCCTACCGGCATCTCAATGTTCATGGGTACTGGAATGTGGACCAGAGCAAGATGTCCAAGAGCCTTGGAAACGTGGTCAAGCCCCTGGACCTGAAAGATAAGTACGGCCTTGACGCCTTTCGCTATTTCCTCTTGAGGGACATGGTCTTCGGCCTCGACTCCAGTTTCAGCGAGGAAAGTTTCGTGCAACGGATCAATGCGGATCTGGCCAACGATCTGGGTAACCTGATCAGCCGGGTTATGGCCATGGCGCTGAAATATTTTGACGGCACCGTCCCCCAGCCGGGTGCGACGTCTGATGCGGATCAGGTCTTCGCCGACACCGCCCGGAAGACGTTGGAGGAGGTTGATGTCTGTTTTCAGGAATTGGCCCTCCATAAAGCTCTGATGGCCATCTGGGGATTCATTAGTACGGCCAACAAGTTCATCGTGGAGAGTGAACCATGGACGCTGGCCAAGGATCACGAGCAGAAAGACCGTCTGGCGACGGTTATCTACAACCTTCTCGAAGCCCTGAGGTGTATCGCCGTTTTCATTGCCCCCTTCATACCGGATACGGCAAAAAAACTGCTGGTCCATCTGGGCATCGACGACCCGGAAAGTCAGGATTTCTCAACCCTGCAAGACTGGGGCAGGTTGCCTCCGGGGAATCCTTTGAAGAAAATTGAGGCCTTGTTCCCAAGAATTGAGGTTAAAAAGGAAGAAAAGATGGAAACACAAGAAAAAGCAGCTCCGACCTTCAAGCCCGAGATCTCCTATGAAGATTTTGAAAAGATCGATTTGCGGGTGGCTAAGGTCCTGGAAGCAGAGTTGGTGCCAAAATCCAGCAAGCTTCTGAAAATGAAGATCGACATCGGCGAAGAGCGGGTAATCGTAGCCGGGATGGGAAAGGATTACAAACCGGAAGAGATCGTGGGCAAGATGATCGTCGTGGTCGCCAATCTAAAACCGACGAAACTCATGGGTGTCGAGTCCCGGGGGATGCTGCTGGCCACGGATACGGCTGATGGTCTGACCTTGTTATCCTTTGACTGGCTGCCAGAGGCGGGCGCGAAAGTCCGCTAATTCCGGTTCTAAATCAAAGCGCTATCTTCGTTGGCAAGGCATTATTTGTTCATTCTTTCAGTCCTGCCGGGGCCTTGAGGGGGACATCCTCTGGTTTGACGAATGTTTCCATGATCTTCTTCGTATCCCCTACGTGCAGTTTTTTAAAGAGGAAGGAGAACTGGTTTTCCAGTTCCGCCCCCAGGGCAGTCAGATGGTCCGGCGGCAGTTCCCATAGTTCCCGTTTGAATGGTCCAAAGCCCTTTTTCCTGGTCTTGTAGAAGAACTGTTCTTCCGTATCGCTCTCCTTTTTTTCCCCGTAGCACTCCTTGTTCAGATAATTATAAATACGGTTTTTTATGTCGGCGGGAAAATGAGAACTATCGTAGATGATGTTCTGAAATCCGGTGGCCAGATGAACTTCCGCAGTCCCGACGGCGGGAAAGCGATCAAAGGCCTCTTCCGGCAAGGTGGACGCCCCATGCTGGACCGCCCCGGAGAGACCATAAGTTACCCGTGCCGCCTCGGAGAGTTTCGCCAAGGTGCCGAAATCCAGCTTGACCTCCGCAACGGACCCATCCGGCATGGGCACGCCGCCATGGCTTGTTCCCGTCTGCACACTGATTTTACTGATCCCCTGCATGGTTTCGTCGACCTTCTGCAATTCCTCCTGATAGCCCTCCATAAAGGCAACCAGTTCTTCCACGGTGCTGTTCTTGCCTCCCACCTCCCCAATCTCACCGCCCACGGAAATGGTAACCGCTGCCGGCTCCAGATCCCGGATCATGGTGGTAAATTCCGCCGCCAGGGTATAATTTAGTTTCTGTTGTTCCTTGACCGTCTTTTTTGTAAGGTCCACGAGGGTCGAGGTATCCACGTCGATATTGTAAAACCCCGCCTCAATGGCTTCCCAAATCAGGTCCTTGACGGCCTGGACCTCTTTGTCGGGATTTTGGGCGAATTTGCCGGCGTTGATCTGAAAGTGGTCTCCCTGCAGGAAAAGGGGTCCCCGATACCCGACCTTGATTGCCGCTGCCGTGACGGCACAGGTGTATTCCTCGGGACGCTGCCGGGTGTAGTCGATCTCGGAACGGGCAATTTCGAAAATAACGGGGCCGACATTTAATTTCATCGCTGCCCGGAGCACTGCCTGGGCACTATGATAGGTGAGGGCACGGATATTGATGGCCGGAACGGTAAATCCCGCCGCCTCCTTGCGCCCCATGGCCTCGTAAAGGGCCTGGATCGAGGCCGAATGAATGCCGGCTGCCGCCCCCGTCCGGCGGATGATCCACCTTGCCGCCTTGCGGACATCCTCATGGTCGCTGAAAACGGCGGTATAGATCAAATCGTCGATAAATGTTTTTTGCAGGGTCCCGGCATCAAGGATCTCCACGTGATCCCCTGCGATCCTGAGTATCCCTTCCGTCCTCTTTTTCAGCTCCTCCAGCTGCAGATAAATCAAGTTTGAACCTCCTCTAAAAACTCCTTGGCCTTTTCCACTTCAAAGCGACTGCCGATATAGATAGGGCTCCGCTGTCCGATGTCTTCCACGGGAATATCAAGAATAAGCTGCTTGCCGTCGGTTGCCTTACCCCCTGCCTGTTCGATGAGAAAAGCCATCGGCAAAAGTTCAAACAGCAGTCTCAGCTTCCCCTGGGGGCTCTTCTTGAGGGCGGGGTAGGTAAAGACGCCACCGTTCTTGATGAGGACCTGGTTGATGTCCGGGACAAACCCACCGCTGTAACGAAGCTTGTAGCCCTCGACCTCCAGATATTCCACAAAGCGCAGGTGCTCCGGCGTCCAGTCCTTGCGGAGGCCGCCGAGGCTATAGATGTCTCCTCTTTCCTTGAGGCGGATGTTCTCCTGGGAAAGGACATATTCACCTTCCCGGTTGAGGACAAATTCATGGGTTCCTTTACCGGCGGAATAGACCATCGTGATCAGGGGACCGTAAGTGATATAAAGGGCCGCCACCATGGTATCCCGCCCTTTGCCGTACATGGCGCCGTTATGAATGCCGATGATCGTACCGATGGCCAGATTGGAATCCACCAGGGAAGATCCATCCAGCGGATCGGCGGTCACAAAATACTTTTCCGCCCCTTTCCCGATGTGGACGATCTGATCCTGCTCCTCCGATGCGTATTCCCGAACGAAACCGGAAAACTGGAGCTGGTTTTTCAGGATCGCATCGGAACTCTTATCCAGGGCCAATTGCTCCTCGCCGAATATGTTTTTAAAACCCGCCAATTTCCGGTTAGATTCATGAATTTTGGCGGATATGTACTTTCCCGTCACGGCAATCTGCCAGATCAGGCGCCGCAGCTCCGTCTCCACCCCCGCCATCCACATGTGCCTTCTAAGATCCACGCAGAATTTTGTGTAATCAGAAATTCCTTCTCCCATGACTTATCAACCTCGCAATTTTGCCCACAATTACCAATGAATGACTATTTTGTCAATAAATACCGGCCTGGCAGCCCCCGGCGAGGACGCCGCCAAGTTCGCGGCACTGCGCCAGGATCTCCGGGGTGAGGGGCCCCCGGGAAATGACGGGGTTATAAACAGGCTTGAATTTGTATCCGAGCGCAATCCGCTCGATGGCCTTGAGGGCCCCCGTACCGTCGTTGCCGGCACTGATGAAAACCACGTAGGGTTTCCGGAAGACCTTGTCCTGGGCGGGATAATAGGTCCGGTCGAAAAAATCCTTGACCATCCCGGACATATATCCGAAGTTCTCCGGGGTGCCGACGGCCAAGCCGTCGGCCTTGAGCAGATCTTCCAGGGTAGCCTCTCCCGCCTTCTTACAGACGATATCGATATCCCCGATGGCGCGAGCCCCCACGGCCACCGCCTGGGCCATTTTTTCCGTGTTGCCCGTCTGGGTGTGATAGACGATTAAAATGCTGGTCATGGGAACGCTCCATAATTTCATTGGGAAACTGCTTAATTAACTTCCTCGAAATAAGCGTCGGCAACGCCTTCCAGGAG
>JAPLJZ010000256.1 GCA_026388335.1 Deltaproteobacteria bacterium | reverse complement strand
TCTTTAATTGTTGATGCCTTATCGCGCAATTGCTTAGCTCGTTGAATTTCTTCGTTACTGATAGAAACTTGTCTCGCCATGGCGCACCTCCATGTCGAGTATATAGCATGGTGTCATCTTGAACGCAACACGGAATTAGAAACAACTTTCATGACCACAGGATAACCGATCACGCCTGCCGCCTCAACGGCACTCTTGATCGTCTGGGATTGGATGCTCCTCGGAATGGGGATACCCGCCAGTTTCATGATTTTCTGGGCTTCGTGGGCTAACAGGAAGAACCGGCCCTTCTTTCTTGCATCAGCTACAATAGCCGCAATGGAAGCCACGTCCAGTATGGCATCGGAAATCTTATCCGCATTCGAATGACTTCCCATATATTCTTTATATCGATACATCGCTCCCAGCGAGGAAGCCGTATCATAAACATCATCGGAAACGGGAACACCTCTTTTCTTCGCTGAAACCACGTAATCCGCCGTCTGCTGACCACCGAAAAGTGAAAACACGATGAGCTTTCCCTTGGATTTGAATTTAAGGAAGTTCTTATTGATGATAGTTTCCAGATCGGCGGAAGGTGAAAGAGCCGTTTCGCAATAGATACCGAAAACCGTATGAATGGTGTCACTGGCAAGAGCCGCATCAAAAGCTTTTGTATAGTCGGCAGCCGTTGCCTGACCGGTAATATCAATCGGATTCTTGGTGGATCCAAAGGCAGGGATGACGGAATAAAAGACACTTTGCAGATTTTGAGAATCGTCATAGAGATTAATGCCATACTTCTCACAGGCGTCCGTCGCCATCACGCCGGCGCCCCCGCCATTGGTAATGATGACCGTGTTTCCTCCTTTGGGGAGCGGATTGTCCGCCATGATCATTGCCCAGTTAAAGGCCTCTTTGGTACTTTCCGCCCGGAGTGCACCGCACTGGCGGATCACATCGTCAAAGACATCATCCGATCCGGCCAGCGAGCCGGTATGGGACGCGGCCGCCCGGGCGCCTTTCTCGGAACGGCCGGACTTAATCACGACCACCGGCTTTTTCAAGGTGGTTTTTCGGACGGCCTGGATGAATTTCTCGCCATCCCGCACGCCTTCTATGTACATGAGGATGACATGTGTTGTCTCATGATCACAGAGATAGGTCAGAAGATCGGACTCATCGATATCCGACTTATTTCCGACGGAAACAATGGCAGATAAGCCGATATTTTCAACAGAGGCCTGACCGATCAGCGTCAGCCCGAGGGCGCCGCTCTGGGTGATCATGGCCAGATGCCCCGACGGGATATTGCCGGAGACAAAGGTGGCGTTTAATCGGACTTGAGAGGAATAGACGCCGAACACATTGGGGCCAAGAATCCGCATCCCTTTGGAGCGGGCGTAATCGGCGATTCTTTTCTCTTCTTCAAAATTTCCGATTTCGGAAAAACCGGAGGTGATAATAATAGCGTGCTTAACTTTTTTTTCAGCGCACTGGACGATCGTATCATAGACAAACTTAGCAGGGAGGGTGATGCATGCCGTATCAACAATATCATCGATGTCAAGGATGCTTCGAAAAGCGAGTATTCCTTCAATATTTCCACCACCCGGGTTCACAGGGTAGATTTCCCCCCCATAGCCGCCGGCAATGACGTTTTGCAAAACTGCATGGCCTATCTTGTTTTTGTCCCGGGAGGCGCCGATAATAGCCAACGATCGGGGTTCAAAAAGATATTTCATGTTTTCAGCACCATGCCCCATCATATTTATTCCTTGAAGGACATCGTCATTTCATAGATGCCGGCGATATTATGCTTTACGATATCGAACCCCCCATTTTCAAACACGTGCAGCATTGGCTTGTTGTCTGCCAAGACATCGGCAGTAAATCCCAGCAGCCCCTGTCTCTTGGCAAGGTAAGTCAAATATGCAAGCAGCTTTGTTCCAATACCTTTTTTGTGATACTCATCTCTCACCGCAAACGCCACTTCTGCGGCGTGCTTGCTTTCGTCAATAAAATATCTTCCTACTCCGACGATTTCCTGGTTATCCTCATTGCCAACCATGGCAACAATCGCCATTTCTTTGGTGTAATCGATAGCGACAAATTCCTGAAGTCGTTCATGGGGCATATCTTTCCGAACGGAAATAAACCGTCGGTACAAACTGTTATCAGAAAGAGAATAAACAAAATCCTTTAAAAGCGGTTCATCACTGATTTTGATAGGACGGAAGAATATCTTGAAACCCGCTTTGGTTGTTTTGTAAGACTCCAGTTCCTCGGGGTACCTTCCTTTCTCCCCGGGGATGAACGCCTGATCCTGATAGATCAGCCCTGCTTTTTTTGCTTCTTCAACGAGCCAGGGTCTGAATTTGGGGTGAGCAATGGCAATCAGGTCCATAGCCCGCTCACGGATGCTTTTCCCGTGAATATAGGCAATGCCATACTCTGTGACGACATAATGGATGTCACCGCGAATCAATGTCGTCCCGGCCCCCTCTTTAAGTGCCGGCGTGATCCTTGAGATGTTTTCGCCCATGGCCGTTGACGGAAGGGCAAGAATGGCCCTGCCGTTGCGGGACATAAAGGCCCCACGCATAAAATCGGCTTGTCCGCCGATCCCGCTGTAAAAAACCTTCCCGATAGATTCCGCCGTAGCCTGTCCAGTAAGGTCGATTTCCAGCGCGCTGTTGATGGCCACCATATTTTCATGCTGGGCAATTACCAATGGGTTATTGGTATAGTCGATGGTCCTGAATTCAATATCCGGATTATCATGGATAAATTCATACGTGTCTTTATGTCCCATGCAGAATGTCGCCACGGATTTCCCACGGTTGATGGTTTTCTTTGTATTGTCGATAACACCTTTTTTCATGAGTTCGACTATACCGTCACTGAAGAGCTCCGTATGCAAACCGAGATGCTTCTTCCCGGAAAGGTTTTCAAGGATGGCATTGGTAACGGCTCCATATCCGATTTGAATAGTATCGCCGTCCTCGACAAGACGAACAATATTTTTCCCGATCTTATTGGTAATTTCCAAGTCTGACTCCGGGCTGTATTCCAGGAGCGGCTCATCATAGGGCAAGATGAAATCGATCTCATCCATGTGGACAAAAGAATCTCCATGGACGCGAGGCATATGATCATTAATCTGGGCAACAACATAAGATGCTTTTTGAACAGCAGCTTTTACGATGTCCAGACTGACGCCAAGGCTCAAATGGCCATGTTTGTCAGGCAGGGATGTTTGAATAAGGGCCACATCGATATTGACGAGGCCCCTGTGAAACAAAGATGGCAACTGGGACAGGTGGACAGGCGTGTAATCTGCCTGGCCTGTGTTGATGGCATCCCTTGTCGTATCGCCGATAAAGAAAGAATTGTGCCGAAAGTTTTGCTTGAATTTTTTTTCGGTATACGGGGCTACGCCGAGGGTCCTCACATGAATGATTTCCGCATCGAAAAAGGCATGGGGTTTTGACTCGACATAGCGGATCAGCCCCTGAACAAGATATTGCGGCTCCGCGCAGGCCGATCCGATAAATATCGTATTGCCGCGATGAATGTGGCTGAATATGACGTCTTCCGACGAAAACTTCTCGGGATGTTTCCCTTTCCATGACTCAAGTGAATTCGTTTCTATGTTCATATTAATCCGATCATGTGGTCATAAGGCATTTTTTTTACCTTCAGGTGGTCCGCGCCATGCGCGTCTCAGAATGGAACTTCACTGGCGTGATTACAAAGATCATGGGAACAGTATTTGCAAGTGACTTGCCAATATTCGGAGGAAAATCAGAAGTTTGTATTAATCCTTTAATAACAAGGTGTTGGATTAATTTAAGAGACAACGGAGAAGTATGGAATGATTCGTTTGGCCTCAGTATTTGGTGGAACCTCAGCATGTTGAGGGATAGGTTACCCATTTAAGGGATAGACCGTATTCACATAAAGTGATATGTGCCCACCCTGAGTAACACTACCCGTGATCACCGAGGAGCGGGAGTTCAAGACGTTTCCATATTCGCGATACCGTTGATTTACACTTAACCACTCAACAAGGAGATATTCAACTTGGCGTCCCTAGGCACGACCATTATCAGGAGTCTGCACCAATTGTGGGTGCGCCTCCGCGGAAACAGTTCGGCCCACAAACGCATTGGCGATGAAACGCCCCTTAGATCGGAATTATTCAGCGCCTTTCAGATGGAGCAACACGGCAAGATCCTTGCTGCAGCACACACATTGAGCGCAGACCATCCTCCCGAAGAGCTGCTGACGCGGCTCGGTGAGAATGAAGGAGTCCTCCATGAAGTTCGCGACTTGCTCACAGAGGCCGTGAAAGGAAACCGGAGGATTACACCGGCAGGGGAATGGCTCCTTGATAACTTCTATCTCGTGGAAGAACAGATTCGCACTGCCAAGAGACACCTGCCAAAGGGGTACAGCAAGGGACTACCCCGCTTGAAAAATGGTCCATCAAAGGGCCTTCCCCGTGCATACGACATTGCCCTGGAGACAATTTCTCACGGTGATGGCCGGGTGGATCCTGAGAGCCTCAGCAGTTTCGTAGCAGCCTATCAGACAGTAACCGCGTTGAAGCTGGGAGAATTATGGGCCATCCCCATCATGCTACGCCTGGCGCTGATTGAAAATCTCCGGCGCATTGCCACGCGGATTGCTGCCGACAGGATCGACCGGAACCAAGCCGATTATTGGGCGGATAGGATTACTGAAACCGCCGAACGGGACCGAAAGGATTTAATTCTGGTCATTGCCGACATGGCGCGTTCAAATCCTCCCATGGTCAGTTCCTTTGTTGCAGAGCTTACACGCCGCCTGACAGGTCAGGGGCCCGCGCTCGCATTGCCTCTTACCTGGATTGAGCAGCAACTCTCCGAGTCAAGTCTGACGATCGAACAGTTAGTGCAGTCAGAAAACCATCAACAAGCGGCAGATCAGCTATCCATTAGCAATTCGATCGGCAGCCTCCGTTTCCTGGGCGCCATGGATTGGCGCAAATTCGTCGAAACCATGAGCGCGGTCGAACAGACCCTCTGCGAGGACCCTGCCGGTTTCTATGGCAGGATGGATTTTGCCACTCGTGATCAATACCGTCACATCGTGGAAAAGTTGGCGAAGAGCAGCCCACTAACCGAAAACGAGGTGGCCCGCGCTGCGATCCGCCTTGCCGGGAAGGGAGAGGATAGGGTAGCCGATGACGATCGGGAAAATCATGTCGGCTTCTACCTTATGGACAAGGGGCTGGCTCTCCTCGAAGGGACTGCCAGTGTGCGCCTTTCTTTTCCTGAGACGCTTCGAAAGGTAATTCACGGATTTCCTTTATTCTTCTATCTTGGCACGATCTGTGTGCTCACAGTGTTCTTCACCGGATGTTTGCTTGCTGAGGCCCATGCCAACGGGTTACGCGGCCCCTGGGTGTGGCTTATCGGCGTCGTCTCGCTTCTGGGTGTAAGCCAGTTAGCGATTGCCCTGGTGAATTGGCTTGCCACGCGGCTTGTGGCGCCCCATCCCCTGCCCCGAATGGACTTCTCCAAAGGAATTCCTCTGGAATCGTCTGCTCTGGTAGTGGTTCCTACGATGCTCACAGGTGCCGAAGGCATCGAGCATCTTATGGAAGCGCTGGAGGTCAGGTTCCTGGCAAATAGGGGCGAAAACCTGCGTTTTGCCCTGCTGACTGATTTTCGGGATGCCGGTGAGGAAAAACTGCCTGATGATGGGCCGCTATTACTGCTGGCCCGGCAGAGAATCGAAGAGCTGAACGAAAAATACAGAACTTCAAAAAACGACGCCTTTTTTCTTTTCCATCGTCCCCGCCGTTTAAATCCCCATGACCATATCTGGATGGGTTACGAACGTAAGCGGGGGAAGCTTGGGGAACTGAATTCTTTTCTCCGTGGCGGTTCAAGAGAGTGCTTTTCCCTCATCGTCGGTAATACGGATGGATTGGAGAAGGTGAAATACATCATCACTCTGGATACGGATACTCAACTCCCCCGTGACGCGGCGTGGCAGCTTGTGGGGGCCATGGCACACCCGTTGAATCGTCCGCAATATGATGAAGACAGGCAACGTATCTGTGCCGGTTACGGTATCCTTCAGCCACGCGTGGCCGTGAGCCTGCCCGGCATGAACCGGTCACGATATGCTCGCATGTGGGGAAGTGATGCCGGCATCGATCCCTATACCCGCGTTGTCTCCGATGTGTACCAGGACCTCTTCGGAGAAGGCTCCTTCATCGGCAAGGGCATCTATGAGATTGATGCTTTCGAGCAGGCCCTCAGGGGACGTTTCCCTGAGAACCGGATTTTGAGCCACGATCTTATCGAAGGGTGCTATGCGCGGGCAGGTCTTTTGAGCGATGTGCAATTATATGAGGAGTACCCTTCTCGCTACAGCGCCGACGTGAACCGTAGACACCGCTGGATTCGCGGAGACTGGCAGCTTTTAAGATGGCTGCTGCCGGGAGACCCCGGTCCGGATGCTCGATTTCAGAAGAATCCCCTCTCCGTGCTTTCCAGGTGGAAGATTTTCGACAACCTTCGGCGCAGTCTTTCGCCCTTGGCGTTGACACTCCTGCTGCTTGCGGGCTGGACAGTTTTACCAAAGCCCTGGTTTTGGACCTTGTCGGTCCTGGGGATCATCGTGATCCCTACCTTGGTTAGCTCTTTGATGGATCTGTTTCAGAAGCCAAGTGATGTCATTCTCCATCGGCACATTCTTGCCGCTTTCCGCGAGACCGGGAGGAGCCTTGGCCAGATTGCCTTTACCTTCCTATGTCTGCCCTATGAAGCTTTTTTCAGTATGGACGCTGTTCTGCGCACCATCTGGCGAATGCTGGTTGCGAACAAGCGGCTTCTTGAATGGAACCCGTCCGGCGACTCCGATCGCACGATCCGGAAGGGCCTGGCCGGCGCCATCCGGACCATGTGGATCTCCCCGTTCATTGCCGTTGCCGCGACGATCCATCTCGCACTTTCGCGGTCGGAGGCTTTAGTTGTTGCCCTGCCTGTCCTGGTCCTCTGGTTTATTTCTCCCTGGGTCGCGTGGTGGATCAGTGAGCCCCTCAGTCGCCGGGAAGCGAGGCTCACCTCCGACCAGATGAACTTTTTGAGAAAGATTGCCCGAAAGACCTGGGGATACTTCGAGACCTTCGTCGGCCCGGAGGATCATTGGCTTCCGCCGGATAACTATCAGGAACATCCCCTTGCCAAGGTTGCCCATCGTACTTCACCGACCAACATGGGGCTTGCCCTTCTTGCCAATTTGTCGGCCTGGGATTTCGGCTATATTTCTACAGGGCAACTCATCGAGCGTACGGCTAACGCATTCCGTGCGATGGAAGCCATGGAGCGCTACAAAGGACACTTCTACAACTGGTATGATACAGAGTCCCTGAAACCGCTGCTGCCCATGTATATTTCGACTGTGGACAGCGGAAATCTTGCGGCCTTTCTATTGACTTTGCGGGCAGGGCTCACGGCACTTCCTGACGAGAAGATCATGGGGCCCACAGTATTTGACGGGCTCCTCGATACACTTAATATTCTGATGGATGTTTCCGGAAAAAACGTTCCGGCCCCGCTCTCTCAAGTACGGGATGATTTGGCGTCTTTGTGCGCCGCCCGGCCTGATACGCTCCAGGTTGCATGGGAGAGCCTTAACAGGCTCGCCGCGTCTGCCCTGGAAGTTGTCCATGGCTTTGACGCCGAGTCTGCTGAGAGCAAGGTTGCATGGTGGGCGCGGGTCTTTGCAGGCCAATGCCGGGCCGCCCTTGACGACCTGAGCTTTCTTGCGGCATGGGTAATGCTCTCGCTCTCTCCCAAGGCGCTCGGCGACTTCCCGGTTCTCGGCGATATTCCGACGTTGCGCAAATTGGCTAATCTTGACAAAGAGTTACTGTCGGCAATGACAGATCGACACGACGGGACGCCGGAGGAGCGTGAGCAGCTTGATGAGCTTCGAGGGGCCATCACAGAGGCAAGCATCCGGGCCAGGGAGCGAATCGGAATTATCGAAGACCTTGCGTCGCAATCCGCTGAATTTGCCCGTATTGATTATGAATTCCTCTATGATGAGACTCGCCATCTGTTGGCGATCGGCTACAACATCAGTGAAAACCGATGGGACGCGAGTTACTATGATTTACTGGCTTCCGAAGCGAGACTCGCCAGTTTTGTCGCCATTGCCCAGGGACAATTGCCGCAGGAGAGCTGGTTTGCCCTGGGACGGCTTCTTACTACCGCCGCCGGAGAGCCGGTTCTCCTTTCCTGGAGCGGCTCCATGTTCGAATACCTCATGCCTCTCCTCGTCATGCCCACCTATGAGCAGACGCTCCTCGATGAGACCTATAAGACGGTTGTGGCAAGACAGATCGAGTATGGAAAAAAGCGGGGGATACCCTGGGGTGTTTCGGAATCCGGGCATAACACGATCGACGTTCATCTCAATTACCAGTATGGCCCCTTTGGCGTGCCCGGCCTGGGGCTCAAACGCGGGCTCGCCGGCGACCTGGTCGTTGCCCCCTATGCTTCAGTGTTGGCACTCATGGTGGCGCCTGAAGAGGCCTGTCTCAATCTCGAGGAACTCGCCGCCCAGGGCTTTGAGGGGAAGTATGGTTTCTATGAAGCCATTGACTACACCCCAACACATTTGCCCCGCGGACAATCGAGCGCGGTGGTTCGGTCCTTCATGGCCCATCATCAGGGCATGAGCCTCCTCTCGCTGGAATTTTTGCTCCTCAACCGCCCCATGCAGAGGCGCTTCGAGTCGGACCCCTCGTTTCAGGCAATTATGCTTTTGCTTCAGGAACGGGTGCCAAAGGCCACGGCCTTCTATTCCCATACTACCGAACTTGCGGAGGTGCAAACAGCTTCACTTGACGGAGAAGAGATGCCGATACGCGTCTATTCGAGCCCCGACACACCCATACCGGAAGTACAGTTGTTGTCGAACGGCAGATATCACGTGATGGTCACAAACGCGGGCGGCGGCTACAGCCGCTGGAAAGACCTGGCGGTGACGCGGTGGCGCGAAGACTGTACCTGCGACAACTGGGGCGCCTTCTGTTACATCCGAGACCTCGCAACCGGCGCTTTCTGGTCAACTGCTTACCAACCAGCACTCAAGGCTTCGCGGCGGTACGAGGCAATATTTTCGGAAGGACGAGCAGAATTTCGCCGCCGGGATAAGGACTTCGACACCCATACGGAGATTGCAGTTTCACCTGAGGATGACATCGAGCTGCGCCGGATTACCATCACCAACCGGGCGCGGACACGCAGAACAATCGAGGTAACGAGTTACGCGGAAGTTGTTCTTGCCCCGCCCGCTCAGGATACGCTGCACCCGGCCTTCAGCAATCTCTTTGTCCAAACCGAAATCATCCGCGAGCAAAGGGCAATAATCTGCACGCGCCGGCCCCGCTCCCTTGAAGAGCAGTCACCATGGATGTTACATTTTATGGCCGTGCACGGGGCCGAGACCGGTGAAGTATCCTATGAAACTGACCGTATGCGGTTTATCGGCCGCGGGAACACCATCGCAGATCCGGAAGCGATGAGAGGTTTATCCGGGCTATCGGGCAGTGAGGGCTCAGTGCTCGATCCGATTGTAGCGATCCGTTATCAAATAACCGTCGATCCGGAAAAAGCGGCAACCATCATTATCGTCACCGGTATCTCCGAAACCCGTGATGCCTGCATGGACCTTGTCGGGAAGTACCAGGACCGGCATCTCGCCGATCGTGTCTTTGATCTGGCGTGGACCCATAGCCAGGTGCTGCTACGGCAGATCAATGCCACGGAAGCCGATGCGCAGCTTTTTGGACGCCTTGCCGCCTCTGTCATCTACGCGAATTCGTCGCTACGTGCCGGTCCGGAGGCCCTCATCAAAAACCGACGTGGCCAATCCGGCCTCTGGGGCTACTCTATTTCCGGCGATCTCCCTATCGTGCTGTTGCAGATTGAAGATTCGGCCAACATCAACCTGGTGCGACAACTGGTTCAGGCCCACACATACTGGCGTCTCAAAGGACTGGCGGTTGACCTGGTAATCTGGAACGAAGATCACGCCGGTTACCGGCAACTTCTTCACGAGCAGATCATGGGGCTCATCACTGCAAGTACAGAAGCCAACGTGACCGATCGACCGGGTGGTATTTTCGTAAGACCTTCCGACCAGATATCGAAGGAGGACCGCCTCCTGTTCCAGGCGGTTGCTCACGTCAACATCACCGATCGCAGGGGAACGCTTACCGACCAGTTAAAGCAGCGGAGCTTTACGGAAGGAATGCTGCCGGCCCCGATGCCAACCCGAACCACACGGAGCGATGCCCAGGCAATAGCGGCAAAGCCTCGCCAGGACCTGATGTTTGGGAACGGGCTGGGAGGGTTCACTCCTGATGGCCGGGAGTATGTCATTTCAACTGCCCGCGGGCAGTTGACGCCGGCGCCATGGGTGAATGTGCTGGCGAACCGGTATTTCGGAACCGTTGTCTCGGAGAACGGTCTTGCCTATACCTGGAGCGAAAACGCCCACGAGTTTCGCCTCACCCCTTGGTACAACGATCCTGTCAGCGATTCGAGTGGGGAAGCCTTTTATATTCGCGATGAAGAGCAAGGCCACTTCTGGTCTCCCATGCCGTTGCCCAGCCGCGGAGCCACGCCTTACGTCACCCGCCACGGATTCGGCTACAGCGTTTTTGAGCATACTGAGCATGGTATCAGTACAGAGGTGTGGGTATACGTGGCCCTGGACGCTGCTGTCAAGTTTACGGTGCTGAAGGTGCGTAACCTCTCAGGCCGGTCACGGAGACTTTCTGCTACCGGATATGCAGAATGGGTGCTGGGAGATTTGAGGACAAAATCAGTCATGCACGTGATTACCGAGATCAGCCCTCGGAGCGGAGCCCTCTTTGCACGCAACCCTTACAATGTTGAATTCGGCAGCCGAACGGCTTTTTTTAATGTGGACGATGCAACCCGGACCATGAGCGGTGACCGGACGGAATTTATGGGGCGTAACGGAACCCTCGCCAATCCCGCTGCCATGTCGCGGTCACGGCTTTCCGGCAGGGTAGGGGCAGCTCTGGATCCATGTGGAGCAATACAAGTGCCCTTTGATCTGGCGGACGGAGAAGAGCGCGAGATCGTCTTCACCCTGGGCGCAGGCCAGGATACCGACGACGCCGACAATATGGCACATCGCTTCCGGGGGTCGGCTGCGGCCCGCGAGGCCCTTGAAGCCGTATGGCAGTATTGGAAACACACCCTTGGCGCCGTGCAGGTTGAGACACGGGATCTGTCCGTCAACGTCATGGCCAACGGCTGGCTCTTATACCAGACCCTGGCAAGCCGTCTTTGGGGGCGGAGCGGTTACTACCAGTCAGGAGGAGCCTTTGGCTTCCGTGACCAGTTGCAGGACGTTATGTCCCTCATCCATGCCGAGCCGCACCTTGTGCGCGAGCACCTTCTACTCAGTGCGAGCCGTCAGTTTGTGGAGGGCGATGTTCAGCACTGGTGGCATCCGCCCTCGGGCCGGGGCGTGCGCACCCACTGCTCGGATGATTACCTCTGGCTGCCATTGGTGACGTGTCATTATGTTCTGACCACCGGAGACAACGGGGTGCTGGATGAAACCGTCCGCTTCATAAAGGGGCGCCCGGTCGACGCCGAGGAGGACTCCTATTACGAACTGCCCGGCAGGTCTGAAGAAAAGACCAGTCTCTACGATCACTGTGTCCGGGCTATCGTTAAGGGCCTCATATTTGGTGAACATGGCCTGCCGCTCATCGGTTCCGGTGACTGGAACGACGGCATGAACATGGTGGGCAAAGACGGCAAAGGTGAAAGTGTCTGGCTCGCGTTCTTCCTCTATGACGTACTTATGAGGTTCACGGAGGTCGCGCGCATGCATGGGGATCTGCCCTTCGCCGAACGTTGTAAGAGTGAGGCAGGCAAGCTGAGCGGTCACATCGAGGAGCATGGCTGGGATGGTGAGTGGTACCTCCGGGCTTTCTTCGATGACGGCTCACCCCTCGGTTCAGCGGGCAATCCCGAATGCCGGATCGATTCCATCCCGCAAAGCTGGTCTGTCCTGTCCGGGGCAGGAAGCGCCACGCGCTCGCGCGTGGCCATGGACGCAGTAGACAAGTATCTCGTGCGCCGGGAACACGCGTTGATCCAGGTTCTCGACCCACCCTTTGACAAGTCGAATCTGAATCCCGGCTATATAAAGGGGTACGTCCCCGGCGTCAGGGAAAATGGCGGGCAATACACCCATGGGGCCATCTGGGTTGCCATGGCCTTTGCTGCCATGGGTGACAGCAGACGGGCGTGGGAACTTCTTGCTATGATTAACCCCGTGAACCATGGGGGATCTCCTGAAGGGATTGGGACGTACAAAGTGGAGCCCTACGTTGTTGCGGCCGACGTCTATGCAGTCCCTCCCCACACTGGTCGAGGCGGATGGACTTGGTACACGGGATCAGCCGGATGGATGTACCGGCTGATCGTGGAATCACTCCTGGGGCTGAGACTCGAAGTAGACAAACTGCATATCGCGCCCTGTCTTCCTGCCGATTGGGAGGGCTTCATGGTGCACTACCGCTACCGGGAGACCATCTACCATATAAAGGTCGTGCAGAGAGACGCGGACGAAAATGAGAGGCGCGTAACCGTAGACGGGGTCGTGCAGCGAGAGCAGACGATTCCCCTTGCGGACGATCACGGTGAACACTTCGTAGAAGTGGTTGTGGCGCCAATTCGGCTTAGTCCACTATAGCTTTGTTGCCATCGTCTTCCGACCATTCCCGCCAGGGGCCCTTCGCGAATTTACCGGTCAGATCGTCCATCTTCGTAATCAGGGTGTATTCCTCCATCAGGGTCGCCATCTCTTCCGCCTCATCGATGGGGCGAAGCCCCTCCTTTATTTTCCTTTGACAAGAAGGTTACTTGCGAGTAAGTTACTGGCAAGTAACCTGAATGTGCCAAATATAATATAAGGAGATAAAAATGGCTTTTGTCGACCGAAAAAACGAACTCTCTTTTCTTCACCGCTCCTGGCAGGAAGAAAGATCGCAACTGCTTGTGATCTATGGGAAAAGGCGTGTCGGCAAGACGGCCTTGGTCAAGGAATTTTCAAGGGACCTGCCCCACATCTACTTTCTCGCCGACAAGGCGCCCGACCGTGACCAGCTTAGGCAGCTTTCCGAAAAGGTCGGCCTGTATTTCCAGGACGAATTTCTTTTGTCCCGGGGGTTCGGAACTTGGCACGATTTCTTCAGCTACATCAAGTCAAAAGGAAAGATCGTGATGATCTTCGATGAATTTCCCTATCTGATCGAGAGCAATCCGGCCATCCCATCGTTGTTTCAAAAGGGTTGGGATGAAGATTTGAGTCAATCCGGCGTTTTTCTGATCCTCCTCGGTTCCAGTATGGGTATGATGGAAACGGAGGTCCTCGGCCACAAATCGCCTTTGTTCGGCAGGCGCACCGGGCAGATTCTCGTTGAACCACTGTCTTTCACCGATGCGAAGGATTTTTTCCCGGCGATGTCCGACGATGCGTTCATGCACTTCTACGGCACCCTGGGCGGGACGCCTGCCTATCTTCTTCAGTTCGACCCGGTCGACGATTTCCGGGAGAATGTCCGGCGCCGCATCCTCCTCCCGGAGGCCTATCTCTATCGCGAGCCGGACTTCATCCTGAGAGAAGAGCTACGGGAGCCCCGCAATTATTTTTCCATCCTCCGGGCCATTTCGATGGGAAAAACCCGTCCCGCAGAAATCATCAACGAAACGGGATTTGACAAGAACATGGTCGGCAAGTACCTCTCCGTCCTGACCGATCTGAAGATCATCCGGCGCGAAGTGCCCGTCACGGAGTGGGGCTTTGAGAAGAGTAAAAAGGGCATGTATCTTCTCGAAGATCATTTTTTCCGTTTCTGGTTCAATTACGTCTATCCCAACAGAAGTTTCATCGAAGAGGGACAAAGCGATTATGTTCTGGACAGGAAAATCATGCCTTCCCTCGACCGGTTCATTTCATGGTCCTTCGAGGAGGTTTGCCGTGCCCGGGTTCGTAAAGGACTACCACAGGGTATCCAGTGCAACCGGGTGGGACGGTGGTGGAGCAAGGAAGGCGAAATCGATATTGTGGGACTGGCCGAGGATGAAAACGCCGCTGTTTTTGGAGAAGTTAAGTGGAGCGTCAACCCGGTCGGCACGGACGTTCTGGACAATCTGGAAAGGAAGGTGAGACTGGTGGATTGGCAAAAAGGGGAGCGAAAGGAATATTTTGTCCTCTTCAGCCGCTCCGGCTTCACAAAAGACCTTGAAAGACTCGCCGGAGAACGTGAGAACCTGCTCCTATGGACATAATAAAAAAGGTTTCGATTATATTTTATTATTGACAAACTTACTGTTCTTACAATAAAGAGACCGATTACTTTACGGAATTTTTCCGATCAAGGAGTGTCGCCCTTTTATGAGCCGCCTGTTTACACGCAAGCGAATACTGGAAATCATGGATCAATTTACCCATGCCAAGGTCATGGTCGTGGGGGATATCATGCTGGACCACTTCATCCGGGGGCGGGTTGCCAGGATTTCCCCGGAGGCCCCCGTTCCCATTGTGGATGTTCAGTCCGACCATATGTTATTGGGTGGTTCGGCGAATGTTATGAACAACATTCATGCTATGGAAGGTAAGGTCTATGGAGTGGGAGTGGTCGGAAACGATGAAACCGGGGAGCGTTTATTGACGGAATTGCAGAAGAAGCAAATCGTGACGGCAGGCATTATTCGAGAAGATAATCGTCCCACGACCCTGAAAACGCGTATCGTGGCTCATGGTCAGCAGGTCGTCCGTTTCGATCGGGAAAGCCGCTCGCCAATAAGTGACGAAACAATTGATAAAATGATAAGCTACATGGCGACCATCCGTGATGAACTGGGAGCGGTGGTAATTTCC
>JAPLJZ010000138.1 GCA_026388335.1 Deltaproteobacteria bacterium | reverse complement strand
GGGTTGTTTGACGAGGCCGGTAACATCGGTGCCGACAGCAAACAATTTTTGCAGAACTGGATGGACAGGTACGTAGCATGGGTGAAAAAGCACGCGGCCTGATGTTGTAAAGGAATACACACATCAGAGAGGGAGACGGACTGAAGGACAGCTGTGCCCCGGTGCGGCGGGAAGAGTAGCGAGAATGTGTATGTGTGATAAAAGAGATGAAAACATCTCCGGAAATACCCCCGGGGATAATCAACATAGCCGCAGAGCGGCGTTCGGCAGCAAGGACGGGACCTGTTTCTGGAGGCTGCTTCTGATATTGCTTCTGATCCTGCTATTGCCCATTTCCACAATAGCCGCAGACCTTACCTGCAGCCGCCTTCCCATGCTGATGGAAAGTTTCCTATCCAATCACTACGCAATGAAGAATATGACTGAAGAGATCAAGAGTCACGCCATCGACCAGATGACCAAGAGCCTTGACCCCTCCAAAACACTGCTATACGAGTCCGATTTGGAAAGACTAAAGCCGATTCTACAAGGCGTGTTTGTAAGTATGCACTCGGGAGATTGTGCCTCGCTTCAGCAGGTTTACGATGTGCTCGTCATGCGGGCGCAGGAGAACGAGGACATTGTAAAAAAGATTCTGGGGCAGGACTACCGACTCGACGAGACGGTGGAGCTGAACATCAACGCGGACAAGCGCCCCTATTTGAAGACGACGGGAGAAAAATATGAGCTCCTGAAAAAGGTTGTACAATTCCAGATCGAAAACGCCCTGCTGGCAGGCATCGACTTGGCGGAGGCCAAGAAGCAGCATATCCACCGCTACAAACTACAGACGATGCGGGTGGTCGAGCGCAATCCTGAAAAGCTAATTACGAGCATCGCCCAGGCCTTTGCCTTGGCCCTGGATCCGCATACTAGTTACCTGTCCCCCGAGAACTATGAGGACCTCCTGATTCAGACGCAACTTTCCCTGGATGGGATTGGGGCCACCCTCAGCAGCGACAACGGATTTACTGTCATTGAGGAATTGATTCCCGGGGGAGGGGCCGAGCGCACTGGCCTGCTGAAGCCAAAGGACAAGATCATCTCCGTGGCCCAGGAAGGGGGAAAGCCCGTTGACGTAATCGACATGGACCTGCGCGACATTATAAAGATGATCCGCGGCAAGAAAGACACTCAGGTAACCCTGACAGTACTGCGGCAGGGGGAACGCACGAACCGCTTCGACGTCAAGATCATGCGCGACAAGATCGACATCAAGGAGCAGGAAGCCAAGCTCGCATACGAGATACGTACAGTAGGCGGAAGGCAGTACCGTTTCGGCGTGATAGATCTTCCTTCCTTCTACGGCAACAAGAAGGAAAATAAGTCCTGCTATGAAGACGTGAAAAGTCTTCTCGGGGAGGCCCAAAAGCAGCATGTTGATGGGATTGTGCTGGATCTGTCGCGCAACGCGGGGGGTCTTCTCGAAGAGGCGGTGTTCCTTGCCAGCCTTTTTCTTGACAAGGGTGGAATCGTGGCGACCAAGGACAGCCGCGGGCAGGTGACGATTATCGCTAATGGTTCGGCCGCATCGGGGACGGAAGACGACAAGCGCAAAGTGTTTATGTTCCCCGGAGAAGACCCCCGTGCAGTCTATACTGGCCCCCTCGTTGTCCTGACGAGCCGCCTGAGTGCATCGGCCAGCGAGATCGTGGCGGGTGCACTCAAGGACTACCGTCGCGCTGTGATCGTCGGGTCGGACCATACCTTCGGTAAAGGGTCCGTGCAGGTACTGATACCTCTACCCTTGGATCTGGGCGCAATGAAAATCACCGAGGCGCTATACTTCCTGCCCGGCGGCAACTCTACACAGAAAATGGGTGTAGAAGCGAATGTGCGGCTGCCTATCTGGTCTATTCTCGAAAATATTGGTGAAACGGAGCTGGATTACCCGCTTCCGGTACAAGCGATAACACCATTTCTCAGCGTACCGGTAAACGCCGTGCCGCTCTGGAAACCTGTGGGACAACCCATGATAGCGGAGCTGGCATCAAGGTCCAAGGTCCGGGTCACCAAAGACGTGAAGTTCACCGAAATCATCAAAAACAACAAAGTGGCCGCCGACAAGAAGGGCGTTATCCGTCTCGCCGACTTACGTAAGGAGATGGAGAAGGAAGGTGGCGGCAAGAAGAAGGAAACTCCTGCCGAACTTAGGAAGAAAGCCCGGGACCAGTATGTTCCCTTCGTGAACGAAAGCGTCAACGTTCTACTCGATATGGTGACGCTGGGATCATCCCTGCACCTTTCAAACCGCATTCAATGAATTAGCCCGAATGGTCAGGGTGAAGAAATGGTGATTCCAACCCAAGATTTATGCTCAATCGAATTGTACAATGATATTATAATATAACTATTGACATTCTAAAAAAATCGGATCATGTTCCTCCACAAAAATAGATCCGTGTCACATAATCGCTATAAAAATGGTGAGGTAAAGTGATGGTGATTATCGCAAACAACCCGTGTCTCATAGCAGAGAGCGGGTTTTTTTATTGCTGAAAAACAAGAGTAATCAGGTTGCAAAAAGTATCTTTAAGAAAATGCATATTTTCTTAAAAACCAATTTACATAGTTTTTCCTGAAATTGTGAGGTCGGATATTTTTTAATTCATTTAATAGGTTTCCATTGCAAATCAGATAGATACAGAGGCCACTGAATGATCAAGTCAATCCATATCTCAGACATCGCGACTTACGGCAGTACCCCGGAAGTCCTTAGTGATTTGTCTAAGTTTAATTTCTTTTACGGCTCCAATGCTTCTGGCAAAACGACGATTACCCGAGTGATTGCTAACGAGGGAATCTCCCCCACATGTAACGTGGCTTGGGAAAGCGGGACGAAGTTGCAGTCGATGGTTTACAACCGTGACTTCATCACAAAGAACTTCAATCAATCAACCGAGCTCAAGGGTATCTTCACGCTCGGTGAAGAGAACATCGATACGCGCAACAAGATTGCCGCCGCAAAGGGCGAACTCGACGTCCTCACAAAGAAAATTGAGCACTTAAAGCTTGGCTTGTACGGCGAAGATGGGGCGGGCGGCAAGAAGGGTGAGTTGGCGACACTCGACGAAGAATTCAAAAACAAGTGCTGGTCTGCTTACACAAAACACAAGGGCAAACTTTCCCACGCCTTCGAGGGATTTCGAAAAAGTAAAGAAAGTTTTAGGGATGAGATATTCAAAGAACAGCGGTCCAATTCCGCGACGCTGGAGTCTTTGGCAACTCTCGAAAAGAAAGCGGAAACAGTTTTTGGCCCGGCTCCGGCTGTCGAGCAATCCATCCCATCTATCGAACCGGCGACAGTTGTTGCCCATGAATCTGACTCCATTCTCAAAAAGCGCGTGATTGGCAAGGAGGACGTTGATATCGCGGCGATGATCAAGAAACTGGGCAACAGTGACTGGGTCAGAGAAGGCCGCGCTTTCTACGAAGAGAACGAGACGGTGTGCCCCTTTTGCCAGCAGACCACGACAGAGGCGTTTGCTCTGAGCTTGAACGAGTATTTTGATGCGACATTCGAAACGGACAGCAAGGCAATTGATGATCTCGTCACCAACTATAAGACCGACTCCGCACGGCTTCAGCAACAGATTACTTCGGTCCTCGCCGCGCCGTCCAAGTTTCTTGATGTCGAAAAGCTAAAAGCGGAAAAGGAGTTGCTGGATTCCAGGGTTACGATTAGCATACAGCGACTTGCCTCAAAAAAGAAGGAGCCGAGTCAGATTGTTGAGCTGGAATCCATAAACAATGTGGTTGCCACGATAAAGACGCTCATTGACGCTGCAAATGTTCTGGTTGCTGACCACAACAAGATGATCGCGAACCTCGCTCAGGAGCGACGAGATCTGACGGCGCAAGTGTGGAAGTATCTCCTTGAAGTGGATCTCAAGGCAGACCTGGCGGACTACAAAACAAAGCGAGATGGTTTGAACAAAGCGATTGCGGACATGACGGCAAAGATTGCGTCTGCAACGACGGATAAGGGAACGAAGGCCGCCGAAATCCGAACTCTTGAGAAGGAGACAACCAGCATTCAGCCAACGATTAATGGAATTAACGCGCTCTTGTCATCATTTGGATTTCGAGGGTTTTCATTGGCGAAGTCGGCCACTGAGTCCTGCTACAAACTGATTAGAATGGACGGGGCTGATGCGAGGGAAACATTGAGCGAAGGTGAGATGTCATTCGTTACCTTCCTCTACTTCTATCACTTGCTGAAAGGCAGTGATTCGGAAACCGGAATGACAACAAACCGAGTGGTCGTCTTTGACGATCCGGTATCGAGTCTGGATAGCGATATCCTGTTTATCGTCAGCAGTTTGATCAAGGGGCTCTTCTTGGAAATCAAGGCGGGGACGGGACACATAAAGCAGGTTTTCGTTCTCACCCACAATGTGTATTTCCACAAGGAGATCACCTTCAATCCTCAGCACCGCCACTTTGGTCAAAACGATGTAACTTTCTGGATTGTGAGAAAGGCTGGCTTGGAATCGAAGATCCAGAAGCACAGCTCGAACCCCATCAAAACGTCATACGAGCTGCTTTGGATGGAGGTCCGGAAGGATGATCGCACCAACCTTTCTATCCAGAATACTCTGAGACGAATCTTGGATAACTATTTCAAGATCCTGGGCTGCTGGGATTCAGATAAAATTTGCGCCTTGTTTGAGGGGCAGGAGAAGCTGGTGTGTAATTCACTTTTTTCGTGGATCAACGACGGGTCCCATTCAGCCCTCGACGATCTATACGCATCAACTGATCCATCAATGGTTGATAACTACCTAAAGGTGTTCAGAGCGATTTTTGAGAAGACCAAACACATTGAGCACTACAAGATGATGATGGGAGACGCGTACCTGGAAAGCGAACCACTTCCCGCTCCGGTGTGAGCCTCAACGAATCCATAAACGCCTAACTCCAACGGCATTCAGCGGATCGACCATAAAGCAGGCCTACCACTGATGTCGAGCATTAGCCAGAGCAAAATCTAATAGAGGAATAATATGCCACAACTTGAGTATGTACCAGAATTGTTTGCTCATTACTGGGGAGTGCCGCTCACCCAACCTTCCGAAATATACTTTACTTGGGATGAATTGTGTAAATCAGCGATAACGGTTGGTCGCCGCAATTGGAATGATGTGCTTCAACACGGGAAGTGTTCCGTACTTGAAATCCTTTGGCGTCTTGCTATGTTGCGAGCCAACCTGGTCGAGGACCATATTGGCAACTTGCAGCCTAGCAATGCTTTTACAGTATTGGATCGATCAGAGAAGGGTGCGGTATCATTCTTCCTTGGCATGTGCTTTACAAAGCTATTAGTTGAGAAACTTTTCGGAGTGCCATGGCTTCTTCACCTTGACGTTTACCGTGCCTCATTGAACCCACATTTGGCATTTAACACGCGGCCTGATTTTGTTGGATTAGATGCTCATCAACAATGGATTGTCGTTGAATCCAAAGGAAGGAGTTGGAGTTTGCCAAATGATACGATGGAAAAGGCCAAGCTCCAAACTCGCTCTCTTAGAAATATTAATGGCCAGCTTCCTGCTCTCAAGGTTGCTATAGGTAGCCACTTTTCTGCTAACGGTATAATGGCTAAGGTATGGGACCCAGAGGAATATGATGAGAATGCAGAGGACATTGAAATCGACACAGAGCGCCTAGTCAGGGCTTATTACCGGCCCCTTGTGGAATACGTTAGACTACTGCCCTCTTTCCCATTACTGGAAGGCCAAGTTCAAAATAACAGGCAAGATGTAGAGCTTAGCGGGTTGGATGCCAAGATTGCTATAGATGGCGACATCTTGGTTTGGTACGATAGCAACAACCACTTCTGGGACTCAATTATTGCAACTAATGTGGCTGTGGAGGATTCCGTGCTATCTGAGGTTGCGGCTTTCAAGCGCGACTCAGTGCCGGAGCTTGAAGCCCCTGGAATAATAGACCTTCTATTGTATGAAGAACCTCTGGAAATGGAAATTTTACCCTTTGACCTCGACAGACAAGAGAAAATTAAGAATCTTGTGGAGAAGCAGCGGTCATCGGACATATGCCAAGCCATTGACGGCGTAAAAGTTGAATTGGGTGAATCATGGAGCACTGAATACATGAGACGACAACCGCAGGACCGAAAAAGTTAACAAGACGCTACACAATATTCAGATTATTCTGAGTTATTTTTGTAACGATCAGAATAAAATGTCGTTGCAAAACGAATATTTAAGAAATCGTGTATTTTCTTAAAAACCGAAAAAACAGAATTCTTCCTTGTTTATTCCAGTCAATGATGGACTGATTTTGAGAATTATTAGAGAGCACCAACGGTAATGCTTAAGATGATGGTTGTCGGCCCGTTTCAGGCCAACTGTTATATAATGGGATGTAAAAAGACCATGGAGGGGGTTGTCATTGACCCTGGGGATGAGGCGTTTCGCATTGTGAAAGAAGTATCCAAGGCTGGTCTCAGGATCAAATATATCCTAATCACCCATGGCCATATGGATCACACAGGTGCGGCGAAGGAGCTAAAAGGCATTATAAAGGCCCCTGTATGGATACATAGCCTGGATTCTCCCGGACTTGGTTTCCCGCCTGATGGGACACTTTTTGACGGACAGGAAATTGAAGTCGGCACATATAGGATAAAGGTGATCCATACACCCGGTCATTCTCCCGGCGGTGTATGTCTTTACGCACCAGGCGTTGTCTTTACTGGGGATACACTTTTTTCCGGTTCTATAGGACGCACCGACTTTCCTGGAGGCGATCATAAAAAACTGATTAAGGGGGTAATGGAAAAGATATTTCCCCTTGGAGACGATTTGCGCGTATATCCGGGGCATGGGCCTGCCTCCACTATAGGTCAGGAGAGACTGAGAAATCCATTTTTCAAGTGATGATCAGAAAGGATCATGTTCCTCTGCACCAAACATAGTCCATAGAGAGGCATGGAAAGTTTTTTTGCCTGTCTGCATTCCAGGGCGTGGGCGAGAGGCGATCAGTGGCCCTGCGGCGAGGAGATTAGTCTGAAATGCCTGAAAAACATGAACATACAGGTGTGCGAGATCTTTCGCGTCGCGATGTTCTGGAGTGGTTGGGCAAGGGAGCGGTACTTGCCCTCGGAACGGATCTGATGGCTGCCTGCGCTTACGCCGCCGTGGCACCCAAAGGTTTTTCGTTTCAGCCAGGAACCGGTCGTGGGGGCGTTTTCGCGGAGTGGCCGGTTCGTACTGTAGATACTCAAGACCTCGTCTCAATTTTAGCACGTTGGCGTTTGGAAATCAGCGGCCTAGTGGAGAAGCCTAGAAGTTACACGTTTTCCGAAATCCTGACACTCCCACGCACGGATCAGGTGAAGGATTTTCATTGTGTCGAGGGCTGGTCGGTGTACGACGTGCCGTGGAACGGGGTAGCTCTCTCCGACATCTTGCAGCGATCGCGTCCGACGAAGAAGGCTACCCATGTCAACATTCGAACCTTAGGCGGTCGGTACAACGATTCTCTGCCCCTATCGGTGGCCATGGAACCGAGGACAATGCTCGCCTACGGGGTCGCCGGGTCAACGCTTCCACTGGATCACGGGTTCCCCTTGAGGGTCGTCGTGCCGAGGCTATTCGGTTACAAGAACGCCAAGTACGTGGAGCGGCTGGAACTCGCCGATGAGCCGTTGATCGGGTACTGGGTTGCGGCCGGCTATGATTTGACCGGGCTAGTACCGAAGAACCGGCTGCGCAGCGGCCACTATTGAACTGATCTCATGGGTGATTGCTAGACGAAACAATTACCGTAGTGATCACCACTTCAAATGGATATCCTTAAAATATTTTATTGACTACTCATGCTGCTTCATAGATGTACTGCATAAGAAACGCTTCCTAATAGTTTTAAACGGGGTACCTCCTTAGCTCAAGTTGCCCCTATGTGTTGTGGCTCTGGCAGATGGACCACGAAAGATATGGCCCTTGATAATAACGGGCGATTTTGGGAGCGGCAAACAAGAGAGCCTTATTAAACCTTCCGATCAAACGTGCGGATTTATTAGACGATGCGGAGATTTCCAATTCACGGTTATCAATGAGAGCCACTGCCGGCGATTTTGGCCCATGAATCCCGGAGGGGGACGATCCGATTAAAGACGGGTTTGCCGGGCTGGGAATCCTTCAAATCTGCACAGAAATAACCAAGTCGCTCAAACTGATAGCCGCTTCCAGGGGTCGCATCTTTCAGGCTGGCCTCTACATAACAGTTGGCAAGGATTGACAGGGAGTCGGGGTTCAAATCGGCGGTATAGTTTTCATCTTTTGGTTCGGCAACCCGGAAGAGGCGGTCGTATAGACGCACTTCGGTGGGAACGGCATGATCCGCCGCTACCCAGTGGATCACCCCGGGAATCTTCCGTCCGTCCGCCGGGGGGGCGTTGCGGGTCTCCGGG
>JAPLJZ010000239.1 GCA_026388335.1 Deltaproteobacteria bacterium | reverse complement strand
GTCATGCCCTCCGCCATCCTTGCAAAACCGCGAATATCGGTAAACAGGACGCTTACCGTCTGATTTCTTGGATACATGTCACTGGTGTCCCGTTGCAGTTCATTGAGGACAGGTTCGGACACAAACTGTTTGAGCCTTTTTTTGATATTGTATTCCTTCACCTTGGCCCGGAGTTCCGCGTTGTCAAAGGGCTTGGTCAAAAACCCGTCGATCCCTGCGTTTACGGACTCAATGGCGCTTTCCATCGTGGCATAGCCGGTCAGGATGATTCGCGTAACTTCGGGATTGAGTCTCCCGATTTCGATAAGCGTCTCCAGACCATTGAGCCCCGGCATCTTGAAATCGGAGATGACTGTCTCAATATCGCGGTCATTCGTTCGCACAAGATCGATGGCCTCCTGTCCGCTTTCCGCCAGAAGAATCGAGTATTGATCTCTCTCAAGGACCTTTTTCAGCGATCTTCTGACGCCTTCCTCATCATCCACAACCAAGACGATCATCCTTTTCTCCTTTTACAGGGAAGCTCGATTACAAAGACCGACCCCTTCCCCGGTTCAGTGGACACGGAGACGTCTCCACCATGTCGTTTGATAATCTCATGGGAGATGTATAACCCCAACCCCGTTCCCTTTCCTACCGGTTTCGATGTATAAAAAGGTTTAAAAATATCTTTGATATGTACCGCCGGTATTCCTTCTCCCGTGTCCCGGCATTCAAAAAAAACGGAATCGGTTTCCCTTCGGTAGCTCGTCTTGAGGTTGATTACACCTTTTCCCTCCGGCAGGGATTGCAGGGCATTCTTGATTATATTGATGAATACCTGTCCCAGATTGGCAAAATTACCCTCCACCGGCGGCAGTGCTTCTTCATAGTCCTTCTCGATGGATATGGGGAGCGTCTTAAACTGGTTGTGGAGAACCCGCAGGGCGTCATCAATGGCAACATTGATATTGACCGGCTCAACATAGGTCTGTGTCTGGCGGGATAACCCCAGGAGGCTCTTCACGATATCCCCTGCCCTTTTCAGCTCTTTCAGGGAAAAGGTCAGGTCATCTATCACTTCTTCTCGCTCCTTGAACGTCTCCGGCCAGTCGCGGATTGTTTCGGTGCTGTTCTGCAAAAGGCTTGCGGCGCTGGCGAGGGGATTGTTCAATTCATGCGCCGTCCCTGCGACAAGTTGACCAATGGCAGCCAGGCTTTCGGATTGAATCAGTTGCTTCTGCGTCCTTTCCTTCTCGGCAAGCGCCTGCCGCAAATCAGCAGTTCTCTCTTCGACCTTCCTTTCGAGTTCCTGATTCATCTTTTCAAGTTCATTATACATCTTGGCATTATCCAGTGCCGTGGCGCTCTGGTTGGCCAGGGTGGATAAGAGCTCCATGTCCTCATGGACAAAGAGTTCCCCCGATTTCTTCTGTCCAAGATCGAGGATTCCGATCAGCTTTCCCTTGGAATACATCGGCACAACCAGCGAAGATTTCCACACTCTGATCAAATGAATGATGGTCTCCTTCTCATGTTTCGATAATCTGGAACGCTCAACCAGAGCAGCGCTCAGTGGTCTCTTGACTTCCTCTAAATAGGCAACCAGCGGATGATCCCGATCTATTTCTTCCAAAGGATTCTCAACTACGTTCCCTCCCAACTGTTTCACTTGAAAGCGACTGCTCTTTTCATCAAAGATCAGCAATTCTACATGGTCGGTCTGCAATGTTTCTTCAACCGATCT